>CALVNG010000038.1 GCA_944349545.1 uncultured Eubacteriales bacterium | reverse complement strand
AAGCACTACTCCATCGCCACCTTCGGCCCGGAGGTCAAGGCCCGCACCATCCTCATCAACGGCGTGAGCAAGTCCTACGCGATGACCGGTTTCCGCATCGGCTACGCCTGCGGCCCGCGCGACGTGATCAAGGGCATGGTCAACTACCAGAGCCAGGCCACCTCCGCGCCCAACACCGCCGCGCAGCACGCCGCGGCCGTGGCCCTCGCCATGCCGCAGGACTGCGTGGAGGAGATGCGCAGGGCCTTCGAGCAGCGGCGCGACCGGCTGGTAGCGCTGATCAACGCCATCCCCGGCCTGAGCTGCCGCAAGCCCCATGGCGCCTTCTACGTGATGATGAACATTCGCGGCATCACCGGCAAGCGCTACCACGGCACGGAGCTCACCGGCAGCACGGCGATTGCCGAGGCGCTGCTGGAACACGCGCACGTGGCCGTGGTGCCCGGCGCGGCCTTCCTGGACGAGGGCTTCTGCCGCATCAGCTATGCCACGTCCATGGAGAACATCGAGGAGGGACTGCGGCGCATCGCCGCCTTTGTAAAGGAGCTGGACTAAATGCTGGAATACAGCCGCAAAACCAACCAGCTGATGCAGGCCAAGTATCAGTACGAGTTGCAGGACGTGCCTGACCCCAACCTCTACCGGGAGATTTTCGACTACGAGTCCATTCCGAAGATCGCCTTCAACAACCGTCTGGTGCCCATCAACATGCCCGCGGAGATCTGGATGACCGACACCACCTTCCGCGACGGCCAGCAGAGCGTCAGCCCCTTCAAGCCCGAGCAGATCGAGCACCTCTTCAAGCTGGAAAGCCGCCTGGGCGGCCCCAAGGGCCTGATCCGCCAGAGCGAGTTCTTCCTCTACACCGACCGCGACCGCGAGGCGCTGGAGCGCTGCCAGGCGCTGGGGCTGAAATACCCGGAGATCACCACCTGGATTCGCGCCAACGAAAAGGACTTCCAGCTCGTCAAAGCCGCGGGCGTGCGCGAGACGGGCATTCTGGTTTCGTGCAGCGACTACCACATCTTCAAAAAGATGCACCTCACCCGCGCGCAGGCCATGGACAAATACCTGGGCATCGTCAAGGCCGCGCTGGCGCAGGGCATCGTGCCCCGCTGCCACTTTGAGGACATCACCCGCGCGGACTTCTACGGCTTCGTACTGCCCTTCGCCGAGCAGCTGATGCGCCTGTCCGAGGAAAGCGGGCTGCCCATCAAGGTGCGTGCCTGCGACACCATGGGCTACGGCGTCAGCTATCCCGGTGCGGCCCTGCCCCGCAGCGTGCCCGGTATCATCTACGGCCTCAACCACTACGCCCGCATCCCCTCCGAGCAGCTCGAATGGCACGGCCACAACGACTTCTACAAGGTCGTCTCCAACGCGGGCACCGCCTGGCTCTACGGCTGCGCCAGCGTCAACTGCTCGCTGCTTGGCATCGGCGAGCGCACGGGCAACTGCCCGCTGGAGGCCATGGCCATCGAGTATCAGGCCCTGCGCGGCACCACCGACGGCATGGACCTGACCGCCGTGAGCGAGATCGCCGAGTACATGGAGCGCGAAATCGGGCTGGAGATCAGCCCGCGCCAGCCCTTTGTGGGCCGCCACTTCAACGTCACGCGCGCCGGCATCCACGCCGACGGCATGCTCAAGGACGAGGAAATCTACAACATCTTTGACACCGCCGCCATTTTGAACCGCCCCGCCTCCGTGGCCGTGGACAGCCACAGCGGCCTGGCCGGCATCGCCCACTGGCTCAACAGCTACTTCCGCCTCAAGGGCGAAAACGCCGTGGGCAAGCAGGACCCGCTGGTGGTGGCCGTGAAGGAGCAGGTGGACGCCCTCTACGCCGAGGGCCGCAACACGGTCATGGGCGACGAGGAGCTGGAGGTCATGGTCCGCGACGCGGATCAGGAGCGCTTCGAACGGCTGCTGTTCCACAAGAGCTGATTCCCTTTCTGTCGTCGCATAACGCAGCGCCCATGTCGGGCTGTCCCGGCATGGGCGCTGCGTTTGTATGGGTGCCTGGCGCGCGCGGCTGCCGCGCCTCCTCGGCTCAGCGGGCCGCGCGGCGGCGGGCGGCGCGGGCGAGGGCATAGAGGCCGCCCAGGCTGAGCAGCAGCGAAAGCCACAGGCCCGTATGGCTGCTTGGGGCGGGGGGCGGCCCACTCGCCGGCCCGCACGGCAGGTCAAACATTTTCCGGCTCGGAGGGCAGGCGCTAACGCACCGTTAAGATTTTCCTTTTTTGGCCGGCCGCATGGGCTTTCCGGTCCGGCTGTGGTATACTGATTTTGTTTATGCATACGAAAGGATGTGCTTGCATTGCAGGATACCCCCCGTCAAAGCCCCCTGCTGGGCATTCTCAAGGGCGCGGTCATCGCCATCGGCGCGTTGCTTCCGGGCATCAGCGGCGGCGCCCTGTGCGTCATCATGGGCATCTACAAGCCGATGATGGCCCTCCTGGCCGACCCCATCCATCAGTTCAAAAAGCAGATCGGCTTCTTCTGGCCCATCGCAATCGGCATGCTGGTGGGCACGCTGGGCATTTCCAAGCTCCTGGGCGACTTTCTGGAGCGGTCCGAAACGGCGGCCATCTTCCTCTTTATCGGCCTGATCGTGGGCACGCTGCCCAGCCTTCTGCGCGAGGCGCGGCAGGAGGGCGTAGCCCGCGGCTCCCTGGCCGCGCTGGTGATTACGCTGCTGGTGATGCTCGCCTGGATGATTCCCATGTCCCTGGGCGGTCAGGCCAACGTGGTCCCCAACTTCGGCTGGTGGTGCCTGTGCGGCGTATTGTGGGGCCTCGGCATCATCGTGCCGGGCATGAGCCCCTCCAACATCTTCTTTTTCCTGGGGCTGGCCACGCCCATGTACGCCTCCATCGGCGCTTTGGACCTGGGCGTGATTCTGCCCATGGGCGTGTGCCTGCTGTTGACCGTCGTGCTGCTCTCCCGCGGCGTGGGCTACTGCCTCAAGCGCTGGTACTCCCTGTTCATGCACGCGGTGGTGGGCGTGGTGCTGGCCTCCACGGTGGTCATACTGCCGCCGGTCAAGCTGCTGATCTCGCCCGGCTACACCTTCGCCATGGGCGCGGGCGACTGGCTGGTGTACGCGGCCTGCTTCGCGGCGGGCGCGGCGCTGGCCTGGGCGCTGGGCAAGGTGCAGGGGAAGGAATAAGGCGGACTTTTTCGACACGCTAAAGCCCCGGAGCGGCATGCTCCGGGGCCTTTACCGTTTGTCCGCGTTATTTGAGCAGCTTCTGCGCCTCGGCGGTCAGGTGCTCAAGCAGCGCCTGCGCCCTGGCCTGATCGCGGTCGTTGACGTTGACATAGAGCTTGATCTTGGGCTCGGTGCCGCTGGGGCGCACGCACACGAAGTGCCCGCCCTCCATGGCGAAGTAGAGCACGTCGCTCTCCGGGTAATCCAGCTTCGTCACCTTGCCGGTGGCCACGTCGGTTTCCGTGCCGGCCATGATGTCCAGCACGCGGGCCACCTTCACCCCGCCGATCTCAGCGGGCGGGTTTTTGCGAATGCGGGTCATGATGTCCGCCATCACCTTGAGGCCGTCGATGCCCGGCAGCGTGGTGGACTCCACATGCTCCAGATAGTAGCCGTAGCGCTCGAAGATTTCGGCCATCACGTCGCAGAGGGTCTTGCCCTGGGTGCTGTAGTAGCAGGCGGCCTCGGCGATGAGCAAAGAGGCGTTGACGCCGTCCTTGTCGCGCACAAAGGTGCTGGAGAGGAAGCCGTAGCTTTCCTCAAAGCCGAACAGGAAGGTATGGCTGCCGGTGTCCTGGAACTGCTGAATCTTCTCGCCGATGAACTTGAAGCCCGTCAGCGTGTCGAACAGCGCCACGCCGAAGTCCTTGCAGATGGCGCGCGCCAGCTCGGTGGAGACGATGCTCTTGACCACGGCGCCGTTCTGAGGCAGCTTGCCCTGCGCCTTTTTGCAGCTGAGGATGTAATACAGCATCAGGCAGCCGATCTGGTTGCCGGTCAGCAGGCGGAAGCTGCCGTCCTTCTCGCGCACGGCCACACCCAGGCGGTCGCAGTCGGGGTCGGTGCCGAAGATGGCATCCGCGCCCACCTCGTTGGCCAGCTTGATGGCCAGCGTGAAGGCGGCGGGGTCCTCGGGGTTGGGCACCCGGACGGTGGAGAAGTTGGGGTCGGGCGCCTCCTGCTCCTTGACCACGCTCACGTTGGTGAGGCCGATCTCGCGCAGGATGCGGCGCACGGGCACGTTGCCGCTGCCGTGGATGGGGGTGTAGACGATCTTGAGGTTCTTGCCCGCTTCCGCCACGATCTCCGGGTTGATGGAAAGGGTCTTGACCCGCGCGATATAGTCGTCGTCCACCTCTTTGTCGCCGATGATGCTGAGCAGCCCCGCGGCCTTGGCGGCGTCCTCGTCCATGCGTCTGGGAGCCGTGAAGCTGAGCGCGTTGATCTTTTCCGTCACGGCGGCCGCAGCCTCCGGGCCCAGCTGGGCGCCGTCCTCGCCGTAGACCTTGTAGCCGTTGTACTGAGGCGGGTTGTGGCTGGCGGTGATGACCACGCCGGCCGCGGCGCCCAGGTGCCTCACGCCGAAGGAGAGCAGCGCCACGGGCCTGAGCGCGTCGAACAGGTAGGTCTTTACGCCGTTGGCGCACAGCACCAGCGCGGTTTCTTTGGCAAACTCGGCGCTCATGCGGCGGCTGTCATAGGCGATGACCACGCCGCGCTTCTTCTCCCCATCGCTCAAATAGTCCGCCAGGCCCTGGGTCGCGCGACGCACGGTATATATGTTCATGCGGTTCATGCCCGCGCCCAGCACGCCGCGCATGCCCGCGGTACCGAAGCTGAGATTTTTGTAGAAGCGGTCTTCAATTTCCTTTTCGTCTCCCGCGATGGCCTGAAGGTCGGCAACAGTCGCCTCATCGCTGGCAAAGTCACGGAGCCACGCCTCGTAATTGTCACGATAGCCCATGGAAAAGCACCTCTCCTTATGTTCTTTTTTCCGTTGGAATTCCGCATTTATCATTATAATGGATTTTCCAGCCATTTGCAAATGATTTCTCCCGCGCGCGGCATAGGAAAAACGCCTCCGGGCATACTGGAGCGCAGAGGGAGGGAGCGCGCGTGATTCGCATGCGGGGCGTAGTCAAAACCTATCCGGGCCGCGGCGGGCAGATGCCGCTTGAGGTGCTGCGCGGGGTGGACTTGCGTATCCGGCCCGGCGAATACGTGGCCTTTGTGGGGGCCAGCGGCTCGGGCAAGAGCACGCTGATGCACATTCTGGGCTGTCTGGACACGCCCAGCGGCGGCAGCTACGTGCTCGACGGCGAGGATGTGAGCCGCATGGACGCCCGCGCGCTGTGCCGCGTGCGGCGGGAGAAGATCGGCTTCGTGTTTCAGGGCTACCAGCTGCTTAGCAAGCTGACGGCGGCGGACAATGTGGCCTTTCCGCTGATGCTGCGCAGCATGCCGGAAGCCGAGCGCGCGCGCCGGGCGGGCGAGGCACTGGCGCGCGTGGGGCTGGCGGGTCGCGGGCAGAGCCGACCCTGCGAGCTGAGCGGCGGACAGCAGCAGCGCGTGGCCGTGGCGCGCGCGCTGTGCTATTCGCCTCGGCTGCTTTTGTGCGACGAGCCCACCGGCGCGCTGGACGTGGACAGCCGCAACGAGCTTCTGGACCTGTTTGACCAGCTGCATCATAGCGGGCATACAGTAGTGCTCATCACGCACGACCCGTTTGTGGCCGCCCGGGCGGACCGGCGCTATCGCGTGGAGGGCGGGCTGGTGCGGGAGGGCTGACCCGCGCCTACCACAGAAGGCGGTTGTCGCGGTGGTCCGATTCCACCGAGGAGGCCAGGTTGTCCGCGTGGTCGGCGATACGCTCCAGGTTGTTGAGCATATCCAGATAGAGCATGCCGTTTCTCGGCGTGCACTTTTTGTTTTTCACACGGTCAACGTGGTGGTCCGCCAGGCTTTCGCACAGCTTGTCCACCTGGCTTTCCAGCTCGATCACCTCGCCTATGATCTCAACGTCGGTGATCTGCCGCCTTACGATATGAATGCTCTTGTCCAGCATGCTGGTCACGATGCCGCTGAGCTCCTCGATCTCGCGCTCGGCCTTGCCGGAGAAGCGCAGCTTCTCCTTCTTGCGCGCCGAGCCGATCTCCACAATGTTCATGCTGTGGTCGCCGATGCGCTCCAGATCGTTGACCACGTGAAACAGCGAGCCCACCAGCCGGATGTCCTCGCCCCGCAGGTTGAGGCCCTTGAGCTCGATCAGGTTCTGGGTGATTTCGGCGTTGAGGAAGTCGATCACCTGCTCGCGGTTGTCAAACTCATCCACGGCCAGGTCCTTGGGCGCAAAGTAATACTGCATGGCGAAGCGGTAGTTGGCGGTCACGATGTCCGCCATGCGCTGCACCTCGCGGAACAGCTGCTGCACCGCCACCGGCGGCGTGGAAAACAGGCGCGCGTCGAAGTATTCCAGGCGCATGGGCTCCTGCTGCTTGTCCTCCCCGCGCACCACCAGGTACGCCAGCTTTTCCAGAAGGCTGCTGAGCGGCAGCAGAAGAAGCGTCGTCACCACGTTGAAGATGATGTGCGCGAAAGCGATTTGCAGCCGCAGGTTCTCCCCCGCCAGCGCTTCAATCCACGAGGCCAGCGGCAATGCGAGCGCCAGAACGATGAAGATGGCCGCGCCGATCACGTTGAAGAGCAGGTGCACCACCGCGGCGCGCTTGGCCGTGCGGTTGGCGCCCACGCTGGCCAGCAGCGCCGTCACACAGGTGCCGATATTCTGCCCGAAGAGGATGAACAGCGACGCCTGCAGGCTGATTGCGCCCGTGGCCGCCAGCGCCTGCAAAATGCCCACGCTGGCCGAGCTGCTCTGCAACAGCGCCGTCACGCCCGCGCCCACCATAACGCCCACCAGCGGGTTTTTGGCCAGCTCCATCATGTCTCGGAAGCCCTGCCAGTCCCGCAGCGGCTCCATGGCGGCGGTCATGGCGTCCATGCCCACAAACAGAATGCCCAGCCCCATCATAATCTGCCCGAAAAGCTTGAAGCTGGAGCGGTTGCCCGCCAGCTGGCAGATCGCGCCCACGGCGGTAAACAGAACGCCAAAATTCAGTTTGACCGACAGCATCAGGGAGGTCACGGTGGTGCCGATGTTGGCGCCCATGATCACCCCGATGGCCTTGCTCAGGGATAAAAGCCCCGCATTGACGAAGCCCACCACCATCACCGTGGTGGCGCTGGAGGACTGAATCACCGCCGTGACCAGCAGGCCCACCAGCACGGCTGTGAATTTGTTGCGGGTGAGAGCCTCCAGCAGGCGCTTCATCTTGCTGCCCGCCGCCTGCTCCAGGCCGTCGCCCATCGTCTTGATGCCAAACAAAAACAGTCCCAGGCCACCCAGCAATGACAAAACCGTCGTCAATTCCATGCGCAACTTCCTCCTGTGCATGCGCGCGCATCCCGGATGCACGCATTCCGATACTCTCCCATTTTACTACATCGTACAGCATACCATACCGGCGGTCCGGCTGTAAATAGAATCTGTCGATTGATACACTTTTTAAAGCGTAATTGTCGTTTCGGACCCCTCATACACACAAATGGCGCTTGTTTTTCTGGAAAATACGGGCTATAATGTGGTCGTTGCATCCGGGTCTGTGGTTGCAAGCCGATGCCAGACGCGGGCAAAGCGGTCCACGTAAGCCGGGCAAAGCCCCGGTGAGCATGGCGCGTTCTAGGTGTAAGACCGACCGCCGCCCAGGCGGCGAGAGAAGGCGAGTAGGGCGCGGAAGCGATGAGCAGACCTTCCCGTCGGCGAGTGTGGGGGCAAAGACCAGGTCAGCCGGATGCACAACATCATTGGATCGGAGGATACCCTATCATGTACCAAGACAAGACGCTGGTTTGCCGCGACTGCGGCGCTGAATTCGTGTTTACCGCCGGCGAGCAGGAGTTCTACGCCGAGAAGGGCTTCCAGAACGAGCCCACCCGTTGCAAGGAATGCCGTGCGGCCCGCAAGGCGAACCGCGCTTCCGCTCCCCGCGAGATGTATGAGACGACCTGTGCCGCCTGCGGCGCGCCCACGACCGTCCCCTTCATCCCCAAGAGCGACCGTCCCATCTACTGCAGCGAGTGCTTCGCCGCTCACCGCCAGGCCTGATCGGGGCCTAACAGACGAACCCGCGCACCGAAGTGCGCGGGTTCTCTATTGCTTTAACGCCGCCCGGCAGCCGCCTTATCCTACCGCTTCGGCCAGGTAGTACAGAACGCGGGCCGAAGGTTCCACCTGCAGGGTCAGCTGGTAGGCCGGCCTGCCGTCCTCCCCCCGCATGGCCACGTCCACCAGCCGCACCTCCCCTGCGCGCACGTCTGCGGTCGCCCCGGCGCTGTCCCATTCGGCTCCCGGCACCAGCGCGCTCATAAAGGCCCGGATGTACTGGTCCACGCTGTCGGTCAGGGCGCGGTGCGTGTAGGACGTATCGGTAAAAGACATGCCGCTCAGGGCGCGTGTGCCGTCATATTCCAGCACATAGCCCTCTTTGGAAAAGCGCATCACGATGGGCAGCGAATCCAGTGAAAGGCGGGCCTCCACGCGCCACTCCCCGTCCACCAGTGCGGCGGTAAAGGCGTATTGTTCGGTATTTTCATGGATAAAGGCGCTCTCGAAAAAGCGCTTGGCACAGGCGATGGCCGCGTCGCCGTCCTCCAGGGGCGCCGCTGAGGCCGTCCAGGACACCTCCGGGACATCCGCCACCGTAGGCAGGGGCTCGCTTTCGCTGGTGGCAAACGAAACCAGCAGCACCGCCGCCGCGGCCAGCGACCCCAGGGCTATGGCCCAACGGTTGCCCCGCACGCAGCGGATGACCGCGGTCACGCGCTGCCGCAGATGCCTGCCGGTGAGGGTGGTGCCGGTAGCATGCACGCAGGCCGCGTTTCCGCCCCGGTCGGAGCCGCTTACGATGCTGTTGGCATAGGCCAGGCGGTCGATGTCCTGCAGCCGGGCGGTCACGCGGTCGTCGCAGGCCATCTCGCCGTCCACACGGCTGAGACGCGCCCCCAGCCATACCAGGGGGTTGAACCAATGCACCGCCACGCAGCAGTTGCGCACGATGCTCCACAGCGGGTCGTGCGAACGCCGGTGGCACAGCTCGTGCGCCAGCACCAGCGACAGCTGCTCCGGCGGGGTATCCAGCGGCACGGCGATAAAGGGATGCAGCACCCCGATCAGGCACGCGGAGGGGATGCGCTCCACGAAATAAACCGGCACGGGCTTGACCCGGTAGCGGCGGCACAGGGAGTCCAGCATCGCCTGCTCCTCCCCCTCCAGGGTGCGCACGCGGTCGCGCTGCACCCGCGCGCGGAAGCATGCGTTGCGCCACGCCATCACGCCGCCCAGAATCACCGCGACGCACAGCCAGCCCAACAAAATCCACTTCCCCGCGACGCCCCGGCTGGTCTGCTCCGCCAGCGCCTCCAGCGCTCCGCCCTCCGCGCCATCCAGCAGGGTAGAGGCGCTGTAGCCGGCATCAATCACGCGCTGGCGCACCTGATCGGCCACGGGGCGCGCAGCCATATCCACGGAAAAACCCGGACGGAATTCGTCCATCACCGGGTTGGGCAGGGAAAGGGGCAGCAACAGGCGTAGCGCCACCAGCAGCCACGCCACATAGATCGCACGGCTGCCCAGCCGGTCGCGCAGCAGCGCACGCACGGCGATCACCAGCAAAATCATCGCACTGCCGATGACGGTGGCTTCCAGCAGGTAGTTGAACACGGTCATGCTCCGCATGGGGGGATAGCCTCCCTTCAGAGGGCGCTTTTGTAAAACTCCATCTGTATGAATAGACGTTCAGCAGGGCTCGTTTGGTTTCTCTTTCCTGTATTTTTTCTGTTTTTCCGCACGGTCAAGAATGCTTTGCAGCTCGCGCAGCTCCTCGTCGTCCAGCTCGCCCTGCTCCACCATGTCGTTGACCAGCAGCGAAGCGCGTCCCGAAAACAGCCGCCTGAGCAGCGTCTGCGTCTGCTCGCGTGCCACACGGTCCTTGCTGACAGCCGGAAAATAGGTCTTCACCGGGCCGTCCTCGCAGATGCGAACGGTGCCTTTCACCGCCATGCGCTTGAGCATGGTAATCACCGTATGCTTGCTCCAGCCCGTATCCTCAGCCAGAGCGCGGGTCAGCTCCATCATGGTCCACGGGCTTTTTTCCCACAGAAGCAGCATGATCTTCCATTCCGCCTCCGTCAAGGCCACATGATCGCGGTTCATCCAATCGCCTCCTCATCCTGCGGATGTTATTATTGTACATGTGTGTACCTTTCCTGTCAATGGCGGCGGAGAAAAAAAGAGCGTGTGGCAGAAAGCGACTTCTGCGGCACGCCCGTTGAAAAACCCTATGGTTTAGGGAAAAGCCGCGTTTCCTGCGTCCTTCGGACGCTCGAACGCTCGCAAAAAAAGCTGCGGCATAAGGCTTTGGGGCGCCGGAGGGAAACGCGCGTCCTGTGGCGCGAAGGGAAGCGCCACAGGACACACGCTGCCTTGCGGTGACGGGCGGGCGGGAGTTTGCGCCCCTGGGCACAAACATGTCTTAAGCCTCTGTCGGAAAAAACCGGCGTAGCCGGCCTTTTCCGACAAGCCGGCCCGTCCATAAGGACGGGCCGGTCCGGCGCATCCGGGCTAGAGTCTTCGGTTCATGATGGAAATGATCAGATTCCCGTTTTCAAACACCTGGGCCAGGGCGCTCTGGTCCACAAGCTCGCGGAACTCCGGAAGCGGCACCACGCTCTCCAGAAGGGGCAGCACCGTAAAGATGGCAAAGCACAGCACCACGCCCAGCATCAGTCCGAACACGCCGCCCGCCAGCCAGTCCAGGTGCTTGAGCACCGGGTAACGGAACACCGCGCGCAGCAGGTTGACCACGATGGTGGCCACCACGAAGCATACCACGAAGCACAGCAGGAAGCACAGGACATTGATGCTGACCGACAGGATGGTCTGGTTC
The DNA here is from genome assembly GCA_944349545.1 of uncultured Eubacteriales bacterium. Classification (GTDB taxonomy): domain Bacteria; phylum Bacillota; class Clostridia; order Christensenellales; family Aristaeellaceae; genus Limiplasma. Next base: position 8,102 of record CALVNG010000038.1, on the reverse strand, counting down.
ACGTAATCGCCCACATTGGTGGCCAGGTTGCCCAGCGGGCTGAACACCTGCTGCTCCAGGTTATGCTCAAGCAGCGTGCCGATGGGTTCGGGCAGGGCGGCCTTTTCCACAACGGTCGCCACCCCCGCCTCCCCCAGGGAGCTGACGGCGCGGCTGCTCAGGTCCAGATCGCCCAGCAGGCTGCCGGAATCCGTGTAGGTGCTGATCAGGCGCGTGATGTCCGTGTTGGAGCTGAGAACATCCGCCAGGCTGGGAAAGAGCAGGAAGGAGCCCACAAAGGCCAGAAGTCCGCCCGCCAGGTTGAGCACCGACTGGATAAAGCCCCGGTAGAGGCCAAACAACGTACACAGCGCAATGATACCGACCACAATGATGTCAATCGCGTTCAGGAAGCGTCCCTCCTTTTGCCGCTCAGGTGAGCGTGTTGACCGCCTGGGGAAGCGTGATGACGTAGACCTCGTCCCCGCAGGCGACGATGGCGCGGCCGTTGGTCAGCGTGCCCACCAGGCGCGTGGCCTGGCTTTCCATGGGCAGCTCATAGGTGGTGAAGCGGCTGTCGTTGATGCCGGCGCGGTAGAGCGTGGTGCCGCTGAGGGCGTAGATGGTCCTGTTCCAGACCGCCGCGCCGATACAGGTATCCGGCAGGCTGTAGCGCTTGTCCGTGCTGCCGGAAATCAGGCGCAGTTCACGGATATCGAAGATGCTGTCGGTTTGCGAGGTAGGCGCGAAGAGCATCAGCGCGTTGCCGCGCTCGGGCACCTCGCTGTCCAGAAGCCGCCAGCCGTAGACCAGCACGCTTGCGGAGGTATCCTCCGTGCCGCGATCGTTGAAGGTAAGCATCTTGCGGGTGTTGATCACGCGCAGCAGGCTGTTTTCATAGACCACGGCATAAGCGATGGGCTCGCCCAGGGACACCTCGCCCGTGTTCATCTTGCCCACCTCAAAGGTGTTGAGGATGGTGTTGGCCGCCGTGCCGAATACATCCAGCGCCAGCGTCCACATGTATTCGCCGTTCTTGCCGTAGAAGCCCACATCCAGGAGAATCAGCGTGTTGAAGGCGTCGGCCTCCTCGTCCATGTGCGCGCCTGTGTGGTCCTTGACCACCAGACGCGGGGTGGTAGTTTCGCCGATTACGGCTGCCACGTACTGCGTGCCCACACGGGCAAACTGAATCGTCTCGCCCAGGTTGTCGTTATAGGACGAATTGCCGTTCTGGTCCAGGATGTAGATGGTGCTGCCCGCCCAGGCTACCACGACGGAGTCGTTGCAGTCATACCCCGCATCCGCGCCGATCTGGAACGACCAGCGCACCGACCCGGTGTCGCTCATGCAGTGGATGCTCACGCCGTCGTAATACAGCACGTTCTGCCCGAAGGGCATGATGGTGTCGCTGTAGGGACAGGGCAGCGGCGAAGCCGTCACATTGGTGACCAGGCGCACGGAAAACAGCGAGATCCCGCCCCACACCAGCAGGCCCACGCCCGCCAGGATCAGAAACAGCACCAAAAACGCCTTCCGCCGGCTCATTTTGGGTTTGACTCTTTGCATAGCGTCTCCCTTTGGGGCCCGCGCACCGTTCAATAACATAACGGATGCGTCAGGAAATTTGTTGCGGCCGTTTCGGGGAATGTGCCGCTGATTTCCATTATAGCCTGTGCGGCGCGGGGATGCAAGATGCAGCTGCGCCCACCGGCAGGAAGGGTCCATTTCTTTCAATTCTCTTTCCAAACGTTACAGTTTGTTCACAAAACATGCAACAAAAGGACACCTTCGTTCGTCATAATAACTGTGAGGTGATCGCATGGCAACCATCATGATTTATGAACCCAATGAAATCATCGCGCAGAAGCTTTGCGACTCCCTGAAAAAGGAGAAGTACAACGCAATCCGCTGCGACGAGAACGTGATTCCTGCCTTTTCGGACGATAGCACCCCACTGGTGCTGATGGACGCGCAGCTGCGCTGGACGACCTGCCGCCCGCTTCTGGAGGTATTTCAGAAGCATGGCTGCCCGATTCTGTTTTTGACGGGCGACCGCAAGATGAGCGCTCATCTGCGCGCGCTCTACGGCGGCCGCAGCGACGTGCTGACGGTGCCTTTCTCTCAAAAGGCGCTCAACGCCAAGGTGCACAATGCCCTGGGCGAGTGTGTGCCGCTGCGCGAGCTGAGCGTGGACGAGAAGGAGCGGGTGGCGCTGCTGGACGGCCGCCGCGTGGAGCTGACGGCGCAGGAGTTCGCGCTGCTGCTGGCGTTGATGGAAAAACCCGATATCCCCGTGAGCCGCGAGCAGCTTTTGCGCCGCGCATGGGGTTACCAGAGCATGGGCGAGACGCGCACGGTGGACGTGCACGTGCAGCGCCTGCGCAAAAAGCTGGGCGGCGAGTATATCGAAACCGTCTACAAATGCGGCTACCGGCTCAAGCTGGCCTAAGCGCGCCTTAGCAGCCGCCGCCCCGACGTGCCTTCGCGGTACGCCGGGGCGGCGGTCTTTTTTTATGCCGCGGCAGCTTATTGCCCGCAGTCCTCCGGATGGAGATACATGCCGCCGCCCTCGCTGCCATAGATCATGTTCAGCGCGGGCAGTCCCTGCCATTGCGTGAGCGTGATGCCCACTGTCTGCGTCTGCCCGCCTTCGGGGGTGTAGGTCAGCACGCACTGCGGAGCGGTCCAGAAGCGCTCGCGGGCCACCGCCGCCTGCGTCGGCATCGTCAGCGACCAGGCGCCCCGCTCCGTGATGCCCGGCGCATATTCGCTCTCGCGCGTGAAGGTGCCGTCCTCCGCAAAACGCCATACGCCGTCATAGCCGCCGCCCGCGTACAGCTTCCACGCGCCGCACAGCTGCTCGCGCGCCCGCAAGAGCACTTCCTCCGGTCCGTCCGCGCGGCCCAGCGCCGTCAGCGGCACCAGTCCGCGCACCGTCCCGCCCGGCAGAACCGTTTCCACATAGCCGTAAAAGGGCGGCAGCACCGCCAGATACGTCACCTCCGTGCCTGCGGGCAGCAGAGCCAGGGGCTCCGCGCCGCCGGTGGGATCGTCGGTCAGCTGCGCGTCCGTTTCCAGCCGCAAGCGCGCGCTCGTCCCGCTGACAAAGGGCAGCAGCGGCGTTTGTTCCACCTCTCCCGCCTGCGGCAGGGCGGCCAGGTCAATATAGCCGATGCGCCACACGCGCCCGCCGTTCACGCTGTAGCGTATCATCAGCCAGCCGTCCTCCGCGCCGTAATAATAGAACGGCTCGTCCAGCGCCACCGCCGCCCTGCCGTCCGCCGCGCGCGGGCTTTGTGCGGACGGCGCCAGGTGTACCGCGGCCGTCCCATCCGCTCCGGGGATGCTGAGCATTTTCTCCCCCATCTCGGACCATGCCGGCAGGCGGATCTGGCAGCGCGCGAGCGCGTCGCCGAAGCGGCGGGCTTCCTCCAGCGTTTCGGGCAGCAGACCGATGACAGGCTCGATCATGCTCTCCATGTCGAGCTTCACCGGCCAGTAAACGCTTTCCCTCTGCTGCTCATAGAAATAGCCGAGGTCCGACGGCCCGTCCATGGACAGATCGCCCGCGTAGCGAATCTCCCCTGCTCCGCCGTCCACCGCCGCCCATTCCAGCTGCATGGCGTACTTGTCGCCCGTGCTTTCGTTATGGCTGTACGACAGCACGAAGATGCAGTCCACCGCGCCGTGCCGGTCCGTTGGGGCAAAGTGCAGGCTGGTCCATTCCTCTTCCGCGCAGGCCGCAACCGGAAGCAGCAAAGCCAGTAGCAGCGCCAGGATGCGTTTTGTCATTTTCAACCACCTCTGACTATGCAACGCGGCAGATCCCCCTTTTTCGTGCAATGAATGCAACAAAACGTGCAGGCATAACGCCTGCACGCCAGACTGTCAAAAAACCCTTTGGGGAGGCTCGGAGGGCCGCAGCCCTCCGAATGGAATCCGAATCCAGCGACATGTGCGGTGGATTCGGAAGCCTTGCGCAGCAAGGTTTCCTTGCACGTTTCCCCGGCCGCGCCGCAGGCGCAGGGGAAACGTGTCCTGGCGGAAAAGATCGCCGCAGGCGAGCTTTTTCGACACGCTGACGTGCAGGCATAACGCCTGCACGCTTGTTTTTTCAGTCCTCCACGATCAGCTTGCCGTCGCGAATGGCCGTCACCTTGGCCAAAGATACCACGTGATACCCTTCCTCCGCCAGCTTCCGGTGGCCCGGCTGGAAGCTCTTTTCCACGCAGATGCCGATGCCCACCACCGTGGCCCCCGCCTGCCGCACAAGGTCGCACAGGCCCTCGGCTGCCTCACCGTTGGCCAGGAAATCATCCACGATCAAAACGCGCGCGCCTTTCGGCAGGTAATCCCTGGCTACGCGGATGTGGTTTTCGACCCCATGCGTAAAGCTGAATACGCGGCTTTCGTACACGTCGCCGGTCACGTTACGGGTGCGGCTTTTCTTGGCGAATACCACCGGGATATTGCCGCAGGCCATGGCGGTGGTCAGCGCCGCCGCGATGCCGCTGGCCTCGACAGTCAGCACCAGATCGGGCTTTTCCTGCGCGAACGCCTCAGCGAACGCCTGTCCCATCTTCACAAACAGGTCCGTATCCAGCCGGTGGTTGAGAAACATATCCACCTTGACGATATCCGTGCCCACACCAACGCCCCTGGCGCGGATGGCCTCGACCAGCTCCCTCATGCCGGGTGTTCCTCCTTTGCGAATGGAAATGCGCGAAAAGCCGGCGCCCTGCGCCGCGTCTGCCGCGCGACCGTCCTTTTGTTATTGTACCTCATTTCATTCCAAAATCAAGCCTTCGCCCACCTTGAGCGAAACGTGCACCCCGCCGTCCGCCACTGCCAGGCTGCGGCCGCTGTAGTGGTCGTTCACAGCAGCCAGCCCCGCCATGCCCTTGGGCAGCTCCAGTCGCGCGCTCACGGGTTCCAGGCCCGTGTTGACCACGCAGAGCAGCTGCTGCGTGTCGGTTTCGCGCCGGTAGGCGTACAGGCCGTTTTCCATGGCGGTATGGCTGCGGAAACGGCCCACGCGCAGCGCCGGCAGCTGGGCGCGCAGCCGCGCCAGCTTCTGATAATGCGCGCGGGTCAGATTGCCCTCCACGTCGTCCCAGCGCATGGGACGGCGGCAATCCGGGTCCTCGCCGCCCTCCATGCCCAGCTCATCGCCGTAGTAGATGATGGGCGCGCCAAGATAGGTGAACTGAAAGAAGCTTGCCGCGTGCAGCATGCGCAAATCGCCGCCCGCGCGCGTGCGTATACGCTGCGTGTCGTGGCTGCCCAGAAACGTCCACAGCACCTCCTGCGTGCGCTGGGGGTAAAGCATGGCGGCGCGGTTAAGGGCGCAGTCAAACTGGGCCGTGCTGATCTCATGCCGGCAAAAGCGGCTCCAGATGTTGCGGCTGAGCACATAATGCATGGTGGAATCGAACATGTCGCCCACGGTGAGCCATTCGCGGCTGTCGTCCCAGCACTCGGCCACCATCAGGCTGTCAGGATTGACCTTTCGCATCATGCTCTTAAAGCGCCGCCAGAAGTCCGGCCACACCTCCGGGCTTACGTCCAGCCGCCAGCCGTCCACATGGCATTTTTCCAGCCAGTAGCGACCCACGGAGAGGAAGTACTGCGCGCACGCCTCGTTTCGCAGGTTCAGCTTGGGCATGTAGCGCCAGTCGCCGAAGGTATGGTATCCGTAGGGCATCTTCTTGTCGAAGCAGAACCAGCCGTAGTAGGGCGAGGCCTCTCCCTTTTCCATCGCGTCCACAAAGGGCGCAAACTGAAGCCCCGAATGGTTGAACACCCCGTCCAGCACGATGCGCATATCGTTCTTGTGCAATTCGTCGCACAGCGCGCGCAGGTCGTCCTCCGTACCCAGCAGCGGGTCGATTTTGAAATAGTCGAAGGTGTTGTAGCGGTGCGAGCTGTCGCTGACAAACAGGGGCGTGGTATAAATCATCTTAACGCCCAGATCCCTGAGGTACGGCACCGCCTTGAGGATGCCGCGCAGGTTGCCGCCGAAGCGGTACTGGTTCTGCACGCGGTCGCTGGTCCAGGGTTCCACGGGCTCCGTATCGGTTTCCACGGGTTCGCGGCGGAAACGGTCCGGAAAGATCTGATAGCCCACGCAGCCCCGCGCCCATTCGGGCATGGGTTCCGCCGGATAGGCATAGGCGAAGGCAAACGCCTGGCTCACATCCTCCTCCGCGTCCGCGCCCGCCTTCAGGCCCGTCGCGTCGAGCTTGAAGGTCAGCTCGTCGCTTTGCAGCACAAACAGATACTTGATGCGCAAATCCCGCGGGGAAAAGATCACCTCGTAAAAATCATGCCATTCGTCGCGGTAGGCCACCGCCATTTCATATTCGTCCGCGCCCTTGAAGTAATCGGGCATGGCGTAGTTGCTGGTGACGCGCACCGCCGCGCGGGAAAACTCCCCGCGCCCGGTCTGCAGGCGCAGGCACACGCGCCCGTCGGGCAGCGCGTGGCGGTACTCCAGCCACGGCATATGATGGATGGACCCAAATTGGATGGTACGCATGCTCTCCGACCTTTCCTTATTCGCTATCAGGCGCGGCGGCCACGCTGTCGCGCTCGATCAATGTGAAGGGAACCTCAATGGACCGCGGAGCATCCGCCGCGCCCTTGAGAACGTCCGCCATCAGGTGCATGGCGATCATGCCCAGCCGGTAGGGGTCGATCTCAAAGGAGGTAAGCGCCGGGATGTGGTATTTGCCCGCGTCGGTGTTGTTGAAGCTGACGATGCTCACATCCCCGGGCACCTCCAGCCCCATACCCTTGAGCAGGCCGGTCAGGCCGATGGCCAGCGCGTCGTCCATGCAGACGGCGGCCGTGGGCCGGTCCCCGGCCCGAAACACCGCCGCCAGCTCCTCGCCCGCCTCCGGATCCCGGATGGGTCTGCTGGTGGCGATCCACTCCCGCCTCACGGGAATGCCTTCCTCGCCAAGCGCCTGCTCATAGCCCAGACGGCGGTCCACGGTGAAGATATAGCGCCTGTCATAGCCCAGCAGCAGAATGCGCCGGTGGCCGTGCGCCAGCAGGTGGCGCGTGGCCGCCCGGCCCGCCGCCACGTTGTCGTTGTCCACATAATGCCATCCCGCCTCGTCCCTGGGGTGGCCGATCACCACCACCGGCACGCCGGGATCGCGCGTGGGCACATCCTCTGCCGCCAGCAGCACCAGCCCGCTGACATAGCCGCTGTCCACCGCCTGGCGGCTGGCCTCCTCGGCGCTGACCTCGCCCCCGCCCGTCACCAGCAGCAGGTGGTACCGGCGCTCCCCGGCGGCGCGGCCCAACCCCTGCAGAAGGGACGGGTAGAAGGGATTGCCCAGGCTCTTGCTCACATCGCCCGGAAAGACGATGCCCACAATGCGCGTCTTGCGGCTGACCAGGCTTTTGGCCATCTGGTTGGGGTGGAAATCCAGCTCCTTTGCCGCCTGCTTCACGCGCTCCCGCACCTTTTCGCTGATGCGCGGGCTGTCGTGCAGCGCCCGGCTGACCGTGGAGGGCGATACCCCCGCCGCCCGCGCAACATCCTTGATGGTCGCCTTCATGCCCGGCTCCTTCCGTCCTGTATAATGGGCCCAGCCAGCCCTGTGCAAACGTTTGTGCCTGCATCATATCACAGCTCCCGAGGGCTTGTCAACCGCGGGCGGCGCAGCGTTTGCGCGCGCAAAAGCCGCCCGCGCAGGCGCGGGCGGCTACTCTTCTTCCTCCGCGAGGCCGGGCGGTCAGCTCGCCTTGCCCGCCTCAGCCATGGCATTTTCGGGGCGCTTCTTCTGGATGCTGCTCCAGGCATGCATGACCAGCGCCAGCGCAATGACGCCGTAGGAGATAAACACACGGAAGTATTCGCCGATGGCCGCGTCGCCAAAGAGGTTCTTGGCCGCCGGCGGCGTCACGATGAACAGCAGGTGGAACAGGATGCAGCCCAGCAGCGCCTGACCGTTTGTGGCGCGGCGGATGCTCGCGCCGCCCACCAGAATGGCCGCGCCCGCGTACAGGCCCACCTGTTCATGCGCGCCGTAGGTCTGGAACGTGCCCATGTTCTGCACGAAGATGAGCTGGCCCCAGCCGGCGAGCACGGTGGAGATCATGATGGC
>CALVNG010000037.1 GCA_944349545.1 uncultured Eubacteriales bacterium | reverse complement strand
CTTGCATTTTCCCTCCGAATCCGATATGATAGAGAATGTTGGATTCCGCTTGTTTTGGAGGGGTTTTTTTGCACGCAGACCGGCTGAGCCATATCCGCAACTTCTGCATCATCGCCCACATCGACCACGGCAAGAGCACGCTGGCCGACCGCCTTTTGGAGATGACGGGCGTTTTTGAGCAGCGTCAGATGGTCGAGCAGATTCTCGACTCCATGGAGCTGGAGCGCGAGCGCGGTATCACCATCAAATCCAAGGCCGTGCGCATGCAGTACACGGCGCTGGACGGCGAAACCTACACCCTCAACCTCATCGACACCCCCGGCCACGTGGACTTCAGCTATGAGGTCAGCCGCGCGCTGGCGGCCTGCGAGGGCGCATTGCTGGTGGTGGACGCCACGCAGGGCATCGAGGCGCAGACGCTGGCCAACGTCTACATGGCTCTGGAGCACGATCTGGAGACCATCCCCGTCATCAACAAGATTGACCTGCCCTCCGCACGGCCCGAAGAAGTGAAAAAGGAAATCGAGGACGTGATCGGGCTGGATGCCTCCGAGGCGCCGCTCATCTCCGCCAAGACGGGCGAAAACTGCCGGGACGTGCTGGAGGCCATTGTCAGGCACATCCCCGCGCCCACGGGCGAGGAAAGCGCGCCCCTGCAGGCGCTGATCTTCGACGCCTTCTATGACAACTACCGCGGCGCGATCTGCTTTGTGCGCGTGATGCAGGGCACTGTAAGACCTGGCATGCGCATGCGCCTGATGCAGACGGGCAGCGAGTTTGACGTGGTGGAGGTGGGCACCTTCCGCCCCGGCTATTCGCCCTGCGACGCGCTCTATCCCGGCGACGTGGGCTACGTCTCCGCCTCCATCAAGGATGTGGTGGATACCCGCGTGGGCGACACCATCACCGACGCGGCGCGCCCAGCCGACCAGCCCCTGCCCGGCTACCGCAAGGTTACGCCGATGGTATTCTGCGGCATCTATCCGGCCGACGGCGCGGACTACGACAACCTGCGCGACGCGCTGGAAAAGCTGCGCATGAACGACGCCTCCCTCTCCTTTGACCCGGAGACGTCGGTGGCGCTGGGCTACGGCTTCCGCTGCGGGTTTCTGGGCCTGTTGCACATGGAGATCATCCAGCAGCGGCTGGAGCGGGAGTTTGACCTGGACCTGGTGACCACCGCGCCCAGCGTCATCTACCATGTGTTTAAGACCGACGGGACCGAGCTTTCCATCGACAACCCCTCCAACCTGCCCCCCGCGGGCGAGATCGCCCGCATGGAGGAGCCCTATGTCACCTGCACCCTCTACACCCCGCAGGAGTTCGTGGGCGCGATGATGGACATCTGCGTGGACAAGCGCGGCATCTTCATCGACATGCAGTACGAGGGCGAGCGCGTCAAGCTCATCTATGAGATTCCCCTCAACGAGATCATCTTCGAGTTCTTCGACCAGGTCAAGAGCCGAAGCCGCGGGTACGCGAGCTTCGACTACGAGCTCAAGGGCTACCGCGAGAGTGAGCTGGTCAAGCTCGACATCCTCCTAAACGGCGAGCTGTGCGACGCGTTTTCCATCATCGTGCACAAGGACAAGGCCTACGCGCGCGGCCGCAGCATCGCCGAAAAGCTCAAGGACGCCATTCCGCGCCAGCTCTTTGAAATTCCCATCCAGGCGGCCATCGGCGGCAAGATCATCGCCCGCGAAACCGTCAAGGCCATGCGCAAGGACGTGCTGGCCAAGTGCTACGGCGGCGACATCAGCCGCAAGAAGAAGCTCCTGGAAAAGCAGAAGGAGGGCAAGAAGCGCATGCGCCAGTTCGGCACCGTCTCGGTGCCCAGCGAAGCGTTTCTGGCCGTGCTGAAGATGGACGACAAATAACCCGGACACAGCATAAAAAACAATTCTTGTAGAAAGGATGTGGACCCTAATGGATCAAACGGTTTCCCAGCTGCTGAACGAACAGATCAACAAGGAATTTTACTCGGCCTATCTTTACCTGGACATGGCCAACTTTTACGCTGCCCGCGGATTGGACGGCTTTGCCAACTGGTTTGAAGTGCAGGCTCACGAGGAGCAGGACCATGCCATGCTGTTCTATCGTTACTTGCAAAACAACAGCGAGACTGTCACCCTTGAGGCCATTGCCAAGCCCGATAAAGTTTTTGAAACGCTGGCAGATCCTCTGAGTGCAGCGCTGGAACATGAAAAATACGTTACCTCGCTGATTAACGCGATCTATGCCGCCGCGCAGGAGGCGCGGGATTTCAGAACCACGCAGTTTCTGGACTGGTTTATCAAGGAGCAGGGCGAAGAGGAGAAAAACGCCTCCGATCTGATCACCAAAATGGCCCTGTTCGGGTCCGAAGCCAAGGGCCTTTACATGCTCAACAGCGAATTGGCCGCACGCGTTTACGCGGCACCCTCCCTCGTGCTGTGAATGTCGTGGCGGTCCCCAAAAAACTTGATAAATTCCGCAGCCTTCCTACTTGCCAAAGCATGCGAACCGTGATACAATAGACAGGCTGTTATGAATGCAAACTCCCGTTAGGAGGTGTAGTGATGGGCAAGTTTTGTGAGATTTGTGCGAAGGGTTCCATGAGCGGCCACAACGTAAGCCACTCCAACCGCAAGACCAATCGCATTTGGGCGCCGAACGTGCAGCGCGTCCGCGTCGTGGTCGACGGTCAGGCAAAGCGTCTGAATGTGTGCACCCGTTGCCTGCGCAGCGGCAACGTGCAGCGTGCGCTGCCCTCCAAGTCCAACGTGGAAGCCTGATGGGATAACCGATTGGACGTTGAACGCCCCGTGCCGGATAACGGCTCGGGGCGTTTTCATCTTCGTACTTACTATTTCGTGATTGCAATTGCAATATGGAAAGCAGCCGTCGCGTCCGCGCACAGGCGCGGATATGGGACGGCTGCTTTGCGCTGTCTCACGGCGCGGTTTCCTCCACCCGGATGCGGAAGCTGACCCAGCCTTTCACCCCTCCGCAGTAAAGGGCCTCGTCGTCGCCCTCCACATAGGGGAAAACCTCGTAGGGTACGCACAGGCTCATTTCGCCGCCGGCCTGGGCCGACAGCGCCTCCCGCGCGGCACGGGCCTCCGTCATGAGGCGCTCCTTCTGCGCTTCCTCCATGCCCTCACGCGCCATCACCTGCGCATCATAGCTCTCGTCCAGCCAGGGAAGCTCCATCTTCAGCACCGTGATGACCGCGCCGTCCTCCCCCACAAAGCTGTCCATGCTGCTGCCATTGCCCAATATTTCCACCGCATTGTCCGGGGTGCCCAGCAGTACCCGGTCCGCCTCAAAGAGCAGCAGCTCCTTCGAGCCATCGTTCATCATCTCCCGCACGGGACCGAAGCCCTTTTCCGTAAGAAGCCAGTGCTCGCTCCGGGCCTCCTCGTCCTCGGCCAGCGCCTCCGCGTCGTCCCCCACATAGCTGCCGTCGGGGTCCAGGTTCCACATGGGATGCAGTTCCTGCGTCCGCGGGTCCGCCTCGACGGCGCGCAGCGATACCGTCAGCAGCTTCTCCTGCGGGACCCACGCCGCGTCCTGCACGGTCACGCGCACGGGCGTTCCCTCCGTCTGCTCCTGCTGCGTCACGATCTGCAGGCTGTCCATGATGGCCTGGTGCTTCTGGGGCTCGTGTTCCTGATAGGCGGTGAACCGGTTGTTGTAATACCATGCCTGCCCCTGCATGATCACCGCGTAGGCAATGCCGCACAGCAGCGCCAGCACCGCCGCCACGATCAGCGCCGTGCGCAGGCGCGGAATGCGACGGGGTTTGTCCTCCAGCTGCGCAAGTGTCTGATTGATTCGCCCGGTGAACGCGGGCGGCGTATCCCCGAATGCACGGTCCAGCTCTTTATCGCGCATCGTCCGTTTCCTCCTCTCCCAGCAGCTCCTTGAGTTGCTGTCGCGCGCGGTGCACCCGCGCCTTCACCGTGCCCTCCGGCACGCCCAGCATACGAGCTGCCTCCCGCATGGTGTATCCGTCCAGGCACGTCAACGTGAGCGGCACGCGGTATTTAGGCGGCAGGCTGAACAGTGCCTCTTGCAGCGCCGCATCCGCGCCGGGCGGCTCATCCGAGCCGGATTCGGGCGGCTGCGCCATGGGCAGTATACGCCGCCTCCTTCGCAGCAGCGTCTTGCTCTCGTTGATCAGGACACGCATCAGCCAGGTATCGAAATACCGTTCGTCGCGCAGCGTGTCACGCCGCCTCCAGGCGCGCAGCAGCGCTTCCTGTACCGCATCGGCCGCATCCGGCACGTTTCCGGTATAGCTCATGGCCACGCGGTACAGCCTGCGCTCCATCCGCCGCACACCGTCGGAAAAGGTCTGCTTGTCCATCGTCCTCTCCCCTTTCCTCCATTAGAAGCGCCAGGTGCTCCAATGGTTGCATCCCGCGAAAAAAAAGCGGTCCCCCGACAAGCATACGCCTGCCGGGGGCCGTCTGGCAAGCCGCCTAGAGCGGCCTTGTCACCGTGCGCTGACCGTTTTCGCGCTCCACGCGATAGAAGCCGATCAGGTTTGAGGGATGGAGCTGCTCATACACCTCCATCACATGCCGCGCGTCATTCAGCTCGAAGCGGATACTCAGCCCGCACCCCACCGACACGTCCCGCGGCGTGGTGATGACCGACACGCGTACGCCGGCGCGGCGCAGCGCTCCCTCAAATTTGAGCACCTGCTGGCGCGAGCGAAACGACGCAATCCCGAAAACTTCCTGCTGCATGGGTTCATTTCCCCCCTCCCTGCTCATACAGTATGCGTAGAGCGGCCCGCGTGTGTGGGGCCTCGAAGGAGGTTTTCGGGATGATCTATCTGGACAACGCCGCCACCTCGTTTCCCAAGCCGCCCCTGGTGGTGCGCGCCATGGCGGGCACGCTGCAGAAGCTCGGCGGCAATCCGGGGCGTTCGGGACATGCGCTTTCGCTCTGCGGAGGACGCGTCATCCAGCGGTGCCGCGAGCTGCTGGCCGAGGCCTTTGGCGCCCCCGCGCCCGAAAACGTCATCTTCTTCCCCAGCTGCACCGAGGCGCTCAATACCGCCATCCGTGGCACGCTATGCGAGGGAGACGAGGTGATCTGCTCCCACGCCGAGCATAACGCCGTGATGCGCGTGCTCAAAGGGCTGGAGGAGCAGGGAGCCATCCGCGTGCGCACGCTCGCGCCCAACAGCCTGGGGCTGATCGCCCCGGAGGCGCTGGCCGCCGCCGTCACGCCGCGCACCGCGCTGTGCGTGATCTGCCACGCCAGCAACGTGACCGGCGTGGTGCAGCCGGTGCAGCAGCTCTCCCGCGCGCTCAAGCCCTACGGCGTGCCCCTGCTGGTGGACGCCGCGCAGACGGCGGGCATTCTGGACGTATCGCTTTCCTCTCTGGGCGCGGACATGATCGCCATGCCCGGTCACAAGGGTCTGCTGGGCCCGCACGGCACAGGCGTGCTGGTGCTGGGCCGCGGCATGCTGCCCCGCCCGCTGGTGGTGGGCGGCACCGGATCGCAGAGTGAAAGCATGATTCAACCCAAACAGCTTCCCGACCGCTACGAGAGCGGCACCGCCAACCTGCCGGGAATCGCCGGCCTGCTGGCGGGGGCGCGCTTTGCGCTGTCTCACCGGGAGGAAATCGAACAATACGAGGATTCGCTGGCGCGCGACCTGCGCATGCGCCTGTCGGCCCTGCGCGGCGTGCGCGTGCTGGGACACCCCGCCGCTCCCAAGGTGGGCGTGGTGAGCTTTGTGCCCACCGCCATGGACGCGGGCGAGCTGTGCGACGCGTTGGCCCGCGACGGCTTCGCGCTGCGCGCTGGCCTGCACTGCGCGCCCTCCGTTCATCAGTGGCTTGGAACGCTGCACACGGGCGCATGCCGGGCCAGCGTGGGCATCTACAACACCGAAACGGATATCGAGGCGCTGGCGCGTGCCGTCGGACGGCTTCTGGAGCCCTGCCGCGCTTGACACATTCCAAATGCCGTGCTATGCTGTGTAGGGTATATTGGGTTTTTTTCGGGGATTGTCATCGTCCCTGACAGGCCCCGCACTGATGGAGGCGTCTATGCAGCGCAAACGCTTTTATGCCACACAGCTGATGAAGCTATGCTTCCAGGCGCTTTTATATGCTTCGCTGTTCGCGTCCTTTTTCGGCATGCTCTCCATTACCAACGAAGCCATTTTGAACATCACCCGTACCGCCGGTACCACCATGGCTACCTTTGTACTGACTATGCTGCTGCTCAGCGTGGTATACGGCGGCTATGACATCGGCGTCAAAAAAATGCGCTCCGTCTTTGCCAGCATATCGCTGGCCACGTTTTTTACCGACCTGATCACCTATGTGATGCTGCAGATCATGAACACCAACCCCAACAACCCGGAGGCCAATCCCAGCTTCGTTTTCTGGGGCGAGGATCTGGCCCTGCTGTTTGGGGCTTTCATTTTGCAGGTGCTCCTGACCTATCTCTTTGTGGCGCTGGGTTACCGGTACTATTTCCGCATCAACCCGCCTCTGGACTGCTGCATCGTGGCTTCCTCGCAGGAGCTGGCCGAGCATGTGGCCTCCAAGATGGCCACGTTCCGCCAGCGCTACCGCCTGACCGACGTGGTCCATTACGAATGCCCCGATGTAAAGCAGACCATCCAGGACCATGACGTGGTGTTTCTGGCCGGCATCCCGGACACGGAGGAAGCCCTGCTGGAAGCCTACTGCTACAAGCACAACAAAACCATCTATCTGCTGGCCGAGCTGGAGGACGTGGTCATCTCCACCGCCCAGCAGAACATTCTGGACGACGCGCCCTTCCTGTTCATCCACCGGATGGAGCTCACCCTGACGCAGATGTTTCTCAAGCGCGCGTGCGACATCATCATCAGCGTTGTGGGGCTGGTGCTGACCAGCCCTGTGATGCTCGCCACCGCCATCGTGCTCAAGGCCAGCGGCAACGGGTCGGTGCTGTTTCGGCAGGACCGCGCCACCATCAACGGACGCATCTTTCAGATCATCAAGTTCCGCACCATGTATCCGGAAAACCGGGAGGAGGAAAACTGCCTCTCCGCCCGCAAGGACGATGCACGCGTCACCCCGGTGGGCCGCTTTCTGCGCAAATACCGCATCGACGAGCTGCCCCAGCTGTGGAACGTGCTGCGCGGCGACATGAGCATCGTGGGTCCTCGCCCGGAGATGCTGGAAAATGTGGACCGCTACACCCGCGAGGTGCCCGAATTTGCCTACCGCCAGCAGATGAAGGCAGGTCTGACCGGCCTTGCGCAGATTGAGGGAAAGTACAACACCAGCCCCAAGGACAAGGCCATCCTGGACCTTCTCTACATCGAAAACTTTTCCCTGCCCTACGACTTCAAGCTGATGCTGCGCACGCTCACGATCTTTTTCCGGCGTGACAGCACCGAGGGTTTTGAGGACAAGTCCGTGGACTGCCCCGAGATGCGCGTGGAGCCCCGGCCGGTTTCCTCCGCCCTGCCTGCCTCCGGCAGCCGCGGAAAGAAAAAGCCCTCCTCCAGAGGCAAGGGCAAGCAGCCTTTGCGCACGGCGTTATAGGCCAGCTTCTCCCCGCCGCAAGACGGGTCGAGCATAAACAGATACGGGAGAAAGGATTGATCAGCATGGATAAAACCCTCGTGATCATGGCCGCCGGCATGGGCTCGCGCTACGGCGGAAACAAGCAGATTGACGGCATGGGCCCCCACAACGAGGTGCTGATGCTCTACTCCATCTACGACGCTGCGAAGGCGGGCTTCAACAAAGTCGTGTTCATCATCAAGCACGATTTTGAGGAGCGCTTCCGTGAGCTGGTGGGCGACGTAGTCAAGGGCACCGTGAAGGTGGAATACGCCTTCCAGGAGCTGGGCGACCTGCCCGCGGGCTGCTCCATTCCTGCCGAGCGCACCAAGCCCCTGGGCACGGTGCAGGCCATCCTGTCGGCCAAAAACCTCATCCACGAGCCCTTCGCCGTCATCAACGCGGACGATTACTACGGCACCAGCGCCTTCAAGACCATGGTGGACCATCTGGAGAAGCTCTCGCCAGAAAAGCACGCCTGCATGGTGGGCTACTACCTGAAAAACACCGTCAGCGAGCATGGCCACGTGACCCGCGGCGTATGCGGCGTGGATGAAAACGGCCATCTGACCTCCGTGACTGAAACCTACAAGATTCAGCCCTTCCCCGACGGTACCATCCGCGACACCGAGAAGGACCCCAATGGTGTCATCCTGGACCCCGAAAGCCTTGTCAGCATGAACTTCTTCGGCTTCACGCCCTGGCTGTTCGAAAAGGCCGAGGAGCGCTTTACCGCCTTCCTCAAGTCCCTCTCTCCCACCGAGCTCAAGGCCGAGTACGTCCTGCCCGTGCTGGTGGACCAGCTCATGCACGAGGACGGCCTCAAGGTGGACGTGCTTTCCACCGACGCGGTATGGTTCGGCGTGACCTATCACGAGGATAAGCCCTATGTGCAGGCCGAGCTCAAAAAGATGCACGACGACGGCACCTATCCCGAAAAGCTGTTTTGATTGAACAGGAAAGGAACGTGCGCTTCATGAAAATCCTTCTCACGGGCGGCGCGGGCTTCATCGGCTCCCACACCTACGTGGAGTTGATCAAGGCCGGCCACGAGGCCGTCATCGCGGACAACTTCTACAACGCCAGCGAGCATGTGCTCGACCGCCTCAAGACCATCACCGGCCAGCACGTATGCTGCTACAATGTAGACGTGACCAACGATGCCGAGCTGGATAAGGTATTCGCCTCCCACTCCTTCGATGCGGTCATTCACTTCGCGGGTTACAAGGCCGTGGGCGAGAGCGTGGAAAAGCCTCTCGAATACTACCGCAACAACCTGGACAGCACCCTCACCCTATGCGAGGTGATGCGCAGGCACGGCGTCAGGCGCATCGTGTTCAGCTCGTCCGCGACGGTGTACGGCATGTCCGACGAGATGCCGCTGGTGGAGAGCATGCACACGGGCGGCTGCACCAATCCCTACGGCTGGACCAAGTACATGATCGAACAGATTTTGCAGGATGTGGCGCATGCCTATCCCGACTGGTCAGTGGCGCTGCTTCGCTACTTCAATCCCATCGGCGCGCACGAAAGCGGCCTCATCGGCGAGGACCCCGTGGGCATTCCCAACAACCTGATGCCCTACATCACGCAGGTGGCCAGCGGCAAGCTCCAGCAGCTGCGCGTGTTCGGCAGCGACTATCCCACGCACGACGGCACGGGCGTGCGCGACTACATCCATGTGGTAGACCTGGCGCGCGGCCATGTGGCGGCCTGCAACTACCTGATGCAGCACAGCGGGTGTGAGGTGTTCAACCTGGGCACCGGCACGGGATACAGCGTGCTGGACCTGGTCAACACCTTCCAGCGCGTCAACAGCATTCAGATTCCTTACGCCATCGTGGACCGCCGCCCGGGCGACGTGGCCCGCTGCTACGCGGACCCCACCAAGGCCAAGGAGCTGCTTGGCTGGCAGGCGGAAAAAACGCTGGACGACATGTGCCGCGATTCCTGGC
This sequence comes from uncultured Eubacteriales bacterium, assembly GCA_944349545.1. Lineage (GTDB taxonomy): Bacteria > Bacillota > Clostridia > Christensenellales > Aristaeellaceae > Limiplasma. The sequence continues at coordinate 10,646 of CALVNG010000037.1, read as the reverse complement.
GCTGGCAGAGCAACAACCCCAACGGCTACCGCGACGCCTGATCTCCCTTGAACAAAACAGGACCGCTTCGGAAGGCTTATTTCCGAAGCGGTCCTGTTGTTTGTCGCGGTCAGGCCTTTGCGCCGGGATGGGCGCTCCTTTGCGCGCAGAACGCGGGGTCGTAGAGGTTTTCGATCTTGATGCTGCGCTTGTCGCCCTCGATTTCCTTGATCATGACGGTCAGACGGCGGTTGATGGGACAATCCACGCCCAGCTCCTCGCCCTTTTGGGCAATAAAGCCGTTGAAGTAGTCGATTTCGGTGGGCCGTCCCCGCTCCAGCGATTGCAGGCTGGAGCTTTTCAGCCGCCGGTACTTGAGCCCTACCGCCAGAATCATGGCGTGCCGGCGAAGATTGTCCAGCGGGCGATTCCCTGCCAGCAGCTTTTCGTAGTCCAGCTTGCCGCCGAACGGCGGCACCTTCAGGCCCTGAGCGTGCGCCACGTCCATCGCCTCGCGGATAATCCCCAGGAAAATGCGCCTCGCCTGGGTTTTGCGGAGCATCTGTCCCAGGTACAGGCCGCAGATCGCCCCCAGCGAGGTGATGCAGCTGTTGACGATCAGCTTGGAATACAGCTCCGCGTAGATATCCGGCGTGATGAGCGTGGGCGCGACCGCATCCATGGCGCGCCGGACAGGCTCAAGCGCCTCCTGGTCGCCGCCGACACGGCCGATGAGAAACTCGCCCGTGCTGGTTACGGCAAGCTCGCCGGGCCCAAGCATGGTCGCGCCCCAACCGATCACGCAGCCCACTGTGCGCTCTTTGCCCACAACCGCGGCCAAAGCGTCGGTGCAGATGCCGTTCTGAAGGCTCAGAACCAGGGAACCGTCCGTTAGGTAGGGCAGCAGCGCCCGCGCGCAGGCGGGCATATCGTATGCCTTGGTGGCGATGAGCGCCACGTCATAGGTGCCGTCGAGCTCCGCAATGTCGGCCACAGCGTTCAGGTGCACCGTATGCTCCCCCTTCACGCCCGTGATGTGCAGGCCGCGTCCGGAGGCGATGTCCGCGATCTCCTGATGCTTGCACACCAGCGTCACGTCGCTCCCGCCCTGCTTCATCAGCGCTGCCGTGACGCCGCCGATGGCGCCCGCGCCGACCACAACGATGCGAATGGAATCCATCGTTCTCACTTCCTTCCTGACGGGGAGATTGTATCACGGCGGGAGGAAAAAGGCAAGGCGGAGCTCCCGCACTGTCCGGAAAGAGGCTTGGGCATGCCTTAAGCCCAGTGGCCCGCGCATCTTTTCCCATAGGAAAAACCGCGCCGCCCTTTCGGGCGGCGCGGCAGACACGCCTGTTTTCTCCCGTTATGCCTCGGTATGGACAAACTGCATATCGCTGAGGAACTGAATGGCCATATCCAGCTCTTCCTGAGATACCTGCACGTCGCCTGCGGGCTCCAGCAGCAGGCCGATGAAGTAGCCCTGATAAACCGTAAAGACCTCGGCATACTCATCATGCTCGGAATTCTCGTCCACGATGATCAGCTTGGTGCCCTCGGCGGTTTCCGAAAGCGTGTAGGTGGCGTTGGCGAAATCCGACATGGAAACGGCAATCAGCGAATCGAGTTCCTCATCGGACAGATCGTTGATGGAACGGTCCGCGTATTCCTCGGAGTAGCCCAAAGACAGCACCATCAGCAGCTTGCCCTCTTCTTCGGGGTTCATCTGCCCGTAGAACACATCGCCGTACCACGCATGATCCAAGCCATAGCCGTCGGGAACAACCACCTCAAGGCTCAGCGTGTCGTTTACCTTCACCGTGACGGGCTGCGCCTCCTCCGCCAGCGCAAACACCGGCAACATCAGCACGGCCAGCAATACCGCAAAAAACTTTTTCATCCTCGTTGCACCTCTTTTCATGGTTTGGCCAGGGCGGCTCAGTTGTTGAGGACCGCGCCTACGCTGGTCCCGTCGTCAACCGTCGTCATGAAGCTGCGGTTCATGAATCCCACGTAGCCGGTCTGGGGATCGCTCACCTGCGCCCAGCTGCCGTCCTGCGCGATGACGGTGAGAGGATACCCCGCGTAGCAGCGCATGATCACCTGGCAGTCGTAGGAGGGCGCCCAGCGGAAGTTGACATAGCCGTTGGGCTTGGAGGGACGCACCACGACCTCATAGGGCTCCACAAGCTGGAATTTCTTGAAATTGGGCATCTGCGGGGTGGTGGACGTGTTGTCGGTGGTCTTGCTGCCGGGCTTGTCGGCGGGCTTCTGCACCACCAGGTAACGGGTCATCATGTAGCCGTCCCACGTGCGTCCGCCGCTGGTATAGGCCACATGCGCCCAGTTGCGGTCGGACAGGTAGCTGAGCACATCCACCACGGCGCCATAGGGCACCTCGGTCAGCACGTTATTCGCCGGAGCGATAGGGTCCTTGCGCAGATGCACGCTCCCGCCGTTGCTGGTCTGCACATACATGCTACCCGTGTTAGCCAGCGCCATCGCAGGCAGCATCGTGCACAGCAGCGCGACAGCCATGAGCGCCGTGAGAACTCGTTTGGTCATGAAAACGCAACCTCCTTGAAAAGAATGTTTATCCATATTATAGCATAACCACGGCCAAATGAAAAGAGCAGTCCCCCTGTCCGCCGAGCAAAGCGCGCGCGTGCCTGTTCCATGGATTCAAGCGATTTCTATGGGTTGACAGCGCTGCGGGCATCGGGTATAATGATTGTAAATTCATACACCTTAAACCGTTGAAGCGGAGGTAAAGGCGGCTACGCCCTTCCAGAGAGCCCGCAGCGCTGAAAAGCGGGCAGGAAACGAACCGTCAAATGGACCGCGGAGGGCGCAGTCAAATGTGGAAGGCCACAGAGTATGCTGCGACGCGCAGGCATGCGTCATTTGCCGGAGATATGTACGTATCTCGCAAAGCGCACGGGGTTTCCCCGTGAATCAGGGTGGCACCGCGGACAGATTGGTTCGCCCCTGGCGGAAGCAAACTTCTGCCGGGGGATTTTTCATTCCTCCGGCAGGAAAACGCCGGGGGAATCCTTTTGATTTCAGGAGGTACACATGCGGCCGAGCAGACGATGGCGTCCCGGCGGGGACGATGAAGGCTTTTTGTTCAGAGCGACGCGCTATCCAATTCTATCAATGGGAGGTTCTGCTCTATGAAATTTCATGACGTGGATTTTGACACCTATTTCCGCAACTATCCCGACGCGAACGGCTATTTCGGCAAGTACGGCGGCTCCTACATTCCGCCGCAGCTGCAGGCGGCCATGAATGAGATTACCGAAGCCTACATGACCATCTGCAAATCCAGCAAGTTCATCAACGAGCTTCGGCGCATCCGTCGGGAGTTCCAGGGTCGGCCTACGCCGGTGTCGCATCTGGAACGGCTGTCGTCCTCGCTGGGCAACGTGCAGCTCTACGCCAAGCGCGAGGACCTCAACCATACCGGCGCGCACAAGCTGAACCACTGCATGGGCGAAGCGCTTCTGGCCAAGTACATGGGCAAGAAAAAGGTGATCGCCGAGACCGGCGCGGGGCAGCATGGCGTGGCGCTGGCCACGGCGGCGGCCTATTTCGGGCTGGAATGCGATATCTACATGGGCGCGGTGGATGTAAAAAAGCAGGCTCCCAACGTGGCCCGCATGAAGATTCTCGGCGCGCGCGTTGTGGAAGTGACCGACGGTCTGCAAACCCTCAAGGAAGCGGTGGACGCCGCCTTCGACGCCTACAGCCGCGAGTATCAGGAAGCCATCTACTGCATCGGCTCGGTGGTGGGTCCGCATCCCTTCCCCATGATGGTGCGCGATTTTCAGAGCGTAGTGGGCATCGAGGCCCGCGCGCAATTCCTGGAGATGACCGGCGAGCTGCCCGATGCGGTGGTAGCCTGTGTGGGCGGCGGTTCCAACGCCATGGGCATGTTCGCGGGCTTCCTCAACGACCCGGTGGACATCTACGGGGTGGAGCCGCTGGGGCGCGGCCCGGCCCTGGGCGATCACGCCGCGAGCCTGAGCTACGGCACCGAGGGCGTGATGCACGGCTTCAACAGCATCATGCTCAAGGATGAAAACGGCGGCCCCGCGCCGGTCTATTCCGTGGCCAGCGGACTGGACTATCCCTCCTCCGGCCCAGAGCACGCTTTCCTGCACGACCTGGGCCGCGTGACCTATGATGTGGTCGGGGACGAGGACACCATCGACGCATTTTTCGCCCTGTCCCGGCTGGAGGGCATTATCCCCGCCATCGAAAGCGCCCATGCCGTGGCCTACGCCATGCAGCTGGCCAAACGGATGAAGCGCGGCTCCATCCTGATCAACCTCTCCGGCCGTGGAGACAAGGACATGGACTACGTCATCGAAAAGTACGGCATCCGCTGAAACGCGCCACGCCGCCCGGCCCCGTCGATGGGCGCCGGGCGGCGCGTTTTTGACTCGGAGGGATGGCAAGCCTTTCAAATGCCGGGGCCTCATTCCGCTTCCCCCATACCCCGCGGTCCCGGTCTGTGCTATAATGGCAACGGATACCTGAAGCGAAAGGAGCTGCACGCCATGCTCGCCTATACCTATGTCAGCCGGGGACGCTTTGAACTCATGGAGAAGCCCCGTCCCGCCCTCCAAAACAGCCGGGACGCCATCGTGCGCGTCACGCTGGCCAGCATCTGCTCCAGCGACCTGCACATCCGCCACGGCAGCGTGCCCAGGGCCGTGCCCGGCATCACCGTGGGACATGAAATGGTGGGCGTGGTGGAGGAAACCGGCCCGGACGTCGCCCGCGTAAAGCCCGGAGACCGCGTGACCGTGAACGTGGAAACGTTCTGCGGCGAATGCTTTTTCTGCCGCCACGGCTGGGTCAACAACTGCACCGACCCCAACGGCGGATGGGCGCTGGGCTGCCGCATCGACGGCGGTCAGGCGGAATATGTGCGCGTGCCCTATGCTGACCAGGGGCTGGACCGCATCCCCTCCGCCGTGAGCGACGAGCAGGCGCTGCTGGTGGGCGACGTGCTGGCGACCGGCTACTGGGCGGCGCAGATCGGGGAGATCGGGCCGGAGGATACCGTGCTGATCATCGGCGCGGGGCCGACGGGGCTGTGCACGCTGCAATGCGTGCTGCTCAGGCATCCGCGCCGGGTGATCGTTTGCGATGCGGACCCGCTGCGCCTGGCATTCGTGCGCCGCCATCATCCGGATGTCCTCACCGCGCCGCCGGAGGGACTGGAAGCCTTCGTCCGCGAGCATTCGGATCACGGCGGGGCGGACGCGGTGCTGGAGGTCGCCGGGACCTCCGACACCTTCCGCATGGCGTGGACCTGCGCGCGGCCCAATGCCACCGTGACCGTCGTAGCCCTCTACGACGGCCCGCAGACGCTGCCTTTGCCCGACATGTACGGCAAAAACCTGATTTTCAAAACTGGCGGGGTAGATGGCTGCCACTGCGCCGAAACCCTGCGTCTGATCGAGCAGGGCAAGATTGATACAACGCCCCTGATCACCCACCGCTGCACGCTTGCCGGCATTGAGGAAGGCTACCGCATCTTTGAAAACCGGCTGGACGGGGTGATCAAGGTGGCGGTAACGCCCCGGTAAAGACGGCCCGGCTCACGCTTCGAGCTTCGCTTTGCCGATGCTGCGCCTGAGCCACCCGCCCTTGAGGTAGTAAATCACAAACAGCACCGACGTGACCGTCCATGTGATGGGGTAGCTGAGCAGCACAACCGTCAGGCTGTGGTAGGCGGGCGCCACACCCATCACCCACACCACGCGCAGGAGACACACGCCCATGAGCGTAAAGAGCGTGGGGATGAGCGAATCGCCCGTGCCGCGCACCGCGCCGGCCAGCACCTCGATGCAGATATAGGTCACATATGTGGGCGCCAGCAGCCGCAAAATCTGCATGCCAAGCGCGATCACCTCGGCGTCGTCGGTAAAGAGCCGATAGAGCTGTCCGCCCAGCAGAAGGAAAAAGCCGCTCATCAGCACCGTGGCGCAGAAAGTCATCAGAAGGCACACGCGCACGCTCCGGCGCATGCGGTCGTACTTGCCCGCGCCGAAGTTCTGGCCCACAAAGGTCGTGATGGACACGCCGAAGGCGTTGATCATCATCCAGTACAGGCCGTCGAGCTTGCCGTAGGCCGTATAGGCGGCCACGATATCGGTGCCGAAGGCGTTGATGCTGGCCTGGATGATGATGTTGGATAGCGAGTACATGACCGATTGCAGCCCCGCCGGAAAACCGATGCGCACGATGCGGTCCAGCAGGTTGCCGTAGAAGCGGATTTTTCTGGGTTCCAGACGATAGACCTGGTGCGAGCGCATCAGCGTGACCACCACCAGCACGGCGCTGACCATCTGGGAAAAGACGGTCGCCAAGGCGGCGCCTGCCACGCCCAGCTCCAGGCCCGCCACCAGCAGCACGTCCAGGACGATGTTGACCATGCACGCGCTGATAAGGAAGTACAAGGGCCGCCGGGAATCGCCCACGGCGCGCAGCAGGCCCGCACCCACGTTGTAGATAAGCGAGGGGATCATGCCGGCGAAATAGATGCGCACATACGCCTCGGCATGGACCAGCACATCCGCCGGAGTTCCCATCCAGCGCAGAATCACAGGGGAAAACGCGATGCCCAGCACCGTGAACAGCGCGCCGCCCGCCAGCGCCAGCGCCGCGGCGGTATGTACCGCCTGGCTGACCTCGCGGTCCCGCCGCCCGCCGTAAAACTGCGAGAGAATGACCGTCGCGCCGGAGGAAAGGCCCACGAAGAAGCCCACCACCAGGTTGACAAGCGTGCCCGTGGTGCCGCCCACGGCGGCCAGGGCCTCCTTGCCCACGAACTTGCCCACGATCACGGCGTCCGCCGTGTTGTAGAGCTGCTGAAAAAACGTTCCCAGCAGAATGGGAAAGAAAAACGCCAGCAGGTTTTTCCAGATGACACCCTCGGTGATGCTGTTCTGGCTGAAGACATGCCGCTTGAAAAGCGCCATAGAAATCCTCCTAGTAAGGATGCGTCGTCAGGGGGATAGGATACTTCTTTATTTACGCTTCGCCGGAGCGGTACAGCTCCCATGCGTCATAGGGGCCGGCAAGGTGGTAACCCAGCCGCAGGGCCAGGGCGACCGATTCCGGATTGGCCGCGTCCCAGCTGGGATAGAGGCCGCGGTCCAGGCAGGTCAGTATCAGCCGGGCGCAGCAGGCCAGCGCCACGCCGCGCCTGCGCATATCCTTGCGGGTTTCCACCTGAATCTCGATGCCCCCGCTGAAACACACGTAGGACGACGCGCCGCCCACCAGCTCGCTGCCGCGCAGGGCGGCCACGCCCAGCCCGCGGGCCATGAAGTCATCCGCGTCGCGGAACTGATCGCAGAAGGACCTCGACCATGGCGCCTGCATGGCCAGACGGCAGACCTCGGGGTCAAACGGGCACAACTCCACCCCCGGAGGCGCGGAGGCGGCAAAGCGCGCCAGTCGCTCCCGGTCAAAGGCTTCGCCGCCCTTGTGAAAGGCGTAGCGCCGCGTAGGCTCCGCCTTGTCCGCAAACACATCGGGCACCAGCGCCGAAAGCGCGGGGTCGCGCGCCACGAGGATGGCATAGCGCCCTGCCCGTTCCTGCTTCCAGGCGCGAAGCAGGCTTTCGGCGCTGCGGGTGCTGCGCGACGAAAGAAACAGAAAGTCCGCGCACTCCACCAGCGCGCCGCCGGGGGCATCCTCAAGCGTCCAGACGTTTCCCATGCTTCCTTCCAGGGCGGAGACGATCATCATCTCCATCCAGTGTGCAAAAAGGGGCGCGGACTGCGCCCGCGCCCATGCCCCTTCGGCCCGGATCAGCTCCTGTCCCATGTGGCGAGCGCCTCCTGAATGTAGTCCAGCGAAAGCAGCTTTTCCTTCACCTGCTCCACGTCCAGCAATCGGGTGTTGCTGGAGTTAAACTCGGTCAGGAGGTTTCGGTCCTGCTCGCCGGCAACCACGTATTTGTCATAGTTGAGGTCGCGGGCATCCGAAGGGACGCGGTAAAAATCGCCCATATCCTCGGCATGCGTACATTCCTCGTTGGTCAAAAGCGTCTCATACATCTTCTCGCCGTGGCGAATGCCGATGATGCGCACGGGATGCTCCGGCGCGTGAAACACCTCCTTGACCGCCTGCGCCAGCACGCCGATGGTGCAGGCGGGGGCCTTTTTCACCAGAATGTCGCCGCTGTGCGCATGCTCAAAGGCGAACAGCACCAGCTCCACCGCCTCTTCCAGGCTCATAATGAAGCGGGTCATGTCCGGGCTGGTCACGGTGAGGGGCTGGCCCGATCGGATCTGCTCGATAAACAGCGGAATCACCGAGCCGCGCGAGCACATGACGTTTCCATAGCGCGTGCCGCAGATGAGCGTGCGTTCCGGGCTGACGGTGCGCGCCTTGGCAACGAACACCTTCTCCATCATGGCCTTGGAGGTGCCCATGGCGTTGACGGGGTAGGCCGCCTTGTCGGTGGAGAGGCAGATGACCTTGCGCACGCCTTCCTCAATGCAGGCCGTAAGCACGTTGTCCGCGCCAAGCACGTTGGTTTTGACCGCTTCGACAGGGAAAAACTCGCAGGAGGGCACCTGCTTGAGCGCCGCGGCATGAAAGAGATAATCAACGCCGTGAATGGCGTTTTTCACGCTGGCAAGCTCGCGCACGTCGCCGATATAGTATTTGATTTTATCATTCTGATAATGATGGCGCATGTCATCCTGCTTTTTTTCGTCCCGGCTGAAGATGCGGATTTCCCCGATATCGGTATCCAAAAAACGCTTGAGCACCGCCTCGCCAAAGGAGCCGGTGCCGCCGGTGATCATCAGCGTCTTGCCGCTGAAGGGGGTCATAGGGTCATTCCTCCTCGGTATTTTTCAGCACGTTGCCCGTCAGGCGATGCAGCACCTCGCGGTACGCCTCCTCCACATCGCCCAGGTCATGACGGAAGCGGTCGATGTCCAGCGGCTCATGGGTGCGCGCGTCCCAGAAGCGGCACGTGTCGGGCGACACCTCGTCCGCCAACAGGATCTCGCCGTGATAGCGGCCGAATTCCAGCTTGAAGTCGATCAGTTCGATGCTGATTTCCCGCATGCATTCGCTGAGAATATCGTTGACCCGCAGGCTCATTTCCTCCATGCGGCGCATCTCCTCGGCCGTGGCAATCTCCATGGCGGTGATGTGCGTCAGGTTCACCAGCGGGTCCTCCAGCTCAGGGTCCTTAAGGCAGTACTCCACCACGGTGTTTTTCAGCCTCGTGCCGTCGGGATAACCGATGCGTTTGGCCAGGCTTCCGGCTACGATGTTGCGCACCTTGATGGTCACGGGGATGATCTCCACCCGCTTGATCAGCGAGCAGCGATTGTCGATGCGCCGGATAAAGTGGTTGGGCACGCCTTTCTGGGTCAGCAGCGTAAACATGTATTCGCAGATCAGGTTGTTGATCTCGCCCTTGCCGATGATGCGTCCGCGCTTGAGCCCGTGGAAGGCAAAGGTCTCGTCCCGGTAGTAGACCACCGCCTCGTCGGAGTTTTCGGTGGCGTAGAGGCGCTTTCCCTTTCCCTCGGCGATCATGTTGGTAATGCTGTTCATGCTTCCTCCTCGCCATCCCGCGTGATATGGTTTCGACTTATTGTAACACGCTTCGGCACCGTGCGCAAGCGCACGCGCAAAGCTGGGCTGTCAACAGGATTACCATCTCCGAAAGAAGTATTTTGCTACTGATTGTATTTTTATAATTGACATTTAATTGCATAAATGTTACAATCAATACATCCCAAAACAACTTGCTTATTAATAGGTAAGGAGAGGGGTTGCTGTGAAGTACGAGGACATTTTCGCCGCCATCAGCCGCCGTTACGGCACGTTTACCCGTATGGAGCAAAGCATAGCGGATTATGTGCTCGAACATGGAAAGGACGTTCTCAGCATGAGCATCAGCGCATTGGCTCAGGAGTGCAATGTGGTGGACAGCACCGTATTCCGCTTCTGCCGCACGCTGGGCGTAAGCGGCTACCGCGACTTTCGCACAGCGCTGGCGGTCAGCCTGTGCGCCAGGGAGCAGAGCAGCGAACCGGCCGCCGCCGATAGCGATCCCGTCTCAATCCAGGTCAGGCACATCTACGACAGCTGTCTGAGCGCGCTGCGCGAAACCTACCAGCTGCTACAGCCCGGTCAGCTGGACGAAATCGTCCGCCGGCTGATGCTCGCGGACCGCGTTCTGGTCTTTGGCGCGGGCAAATCAATGGTGTCGATGTTCGGCGCTTATCGCCAGCTGATGCTGTCCATGCCCAAGGTTCACTGTGCGCTCAACACGCATGAGCAGCGCCGGCTATGCGCCACCGTTACATCCAAAGACGCGGTCATCCTGTTTGTGCAAAACGACTCGCCCGCATCCCTGGCGGATTTGGCCAGGCTGGTTCGCAGCAAGGGCTGCTATCTGATCCTCATTTCTCCTTTGGCCAAGCTGTCCCTGAGCGCGTTGGCGGACAACACGCTCCTGTGCGGCGGATTCGGCGGGGCAGGCACGGCGGTCAGCGCACAGGCCTTCTTGATCGAGCTGATCTACAGGCTGTATCTGCAGCGTTTGGAAAATGCGCGACGCGCTCTGATGTGATGGAGAGACAGCGTAACGGCGCCCGTTTGCAGGGCGCCGC
>CALVNG010000036.1 GCA_944349545.1 uncultured Eubacteriales bacterium | reverse complement strand
GCCTGCGTGGGCGGCTGCATCGGCGGCGCGGGCTGCCTCACCCACGGCCCCAAGGACAAGGGCGAGGTGGACAAATACGGCCACGAGGCCTACGAAAAGACCATCTCCGCCGCGCTGGCCCAGTGCGCCTACGACGCGGAGAAGTAACCCCGGCGGCCATCATAAAGCATCCGCGCTTTCCCCATGCAAAGGAGAAGCGCGGATGCTTTTGCGTTCTGCGGTTTTTGGGGGACTTACTGCGCCTCCTCCGGCGCGTCGGGCAGGGCGACGGTCACCGTCTGCCCCGCCTCGTCCACCTGCGCGGCGATGCCGGTGAGGCTTTCGAGGGTGGAGGCGGGCAGGTAGAGCACGCCGCCCACGCCGCGGATGTCGCGCACGGGCACGATCTGCGGCTCGTTGTTTTTGTACGCCTCCAGCGAGACGGGCGCGCCCGACTGGTCGTGGGTAAAGGCGATGCGGATGATGTCGTCGTTCACGGCAAAGGCGTACTCGTCCGCCTCCACGGACTCGGAGGCGATCACGTTGATTCCGGCCTCATGGAGAATTTCCAAAAACGGCAGGTAGACCTCCTCGCCCATCCGGTAGGGATGCAGCGGCGCTTCCGCCTCGTCCTCCGCCGCGACGGTCAGCGCCTTCGCCGCGCCGGCAAGGCGGATGCCGTAGCCCTCCATGGCCTCGAACGCGGGTTCCGGCGTGGCGGTGGGGGGCGCGGTCGCGGTGGTCGCGGCGGTGGTCGCGGTCGGCGTCGCGCTCACGGTCGCGGCGGGGGGTTCGGTCGCGGCGGGCGCGGGCGTTTCAGCCGCGGCAGGGGTCGCGGGCGCTTCGGTGAGGGCCACGCTCAAGCCGGAGGTGGGAGAAGGCGCGGGCGTGACCGCGTTGGGCGACAGGCGCACCTGGCCGCTCTCGTACAGCACGGTCAGCGTAACGCGCCCGGCCATGCCGTCGGCGCTCAGGCCGTGCTGGTACTGGAACTGCTCTACCGCGCGACGGGTCTGGTTTCCGTACACGCCGTCGATGTCGCCCTCGTAATAGCCGTACCGGGCCAGCTCCTCCTGGAGCCTGCGCACCTCGTCGCCCCTGTCGCCCACCTGGAGCGTGCTGTATTCCGGGTTGGGCGTGATATCAATGGTGGGGACGGGGGTGGGCTTGGGCGTGTCGGTGGGCGTGGGGGTGGCCGTGGGCGCCGCCTGCACATAGGGCGTGGGCGTGGGCTCGTCATAGGCGGGCATCGCGCCGGGGTCCGGCGCGTTCTGCACCGAGGCGGCCACGACCATCGACATATACACCAGAATCGTTTTCAGCAGATCCATGAAAGGTTCCTCCTTGGTCAGCCCGGTCAGCCGGGCGCGTCAAAGCGGGCACGGCGCGCCATGGTGAACACCACGCCCCTGAGCTGGCGGACATCCTCGGCCAGGTTGGTCATCACGGCGTTGAGTTCGCCGGCGGTAAAAGCGCCGTCCCTGGCGGCCAGCACCGTGAGGCCCTCCAGCGTGCCCAGCATGCCCGCGTCGGCGCAGCATCCGGCCGGGGCCGCATTGAGAATCACAAAATCAAAGCGGCTTTTCGCGCTCTTGAGGAAGGAGCGAAACGCGGGCGTGGCGGCGATATCCGCCACCGCGCCCTCCGGGGGCAGCCCCTCGATGAAGGCCAGGCCCTGCTCCGGGGTTTTGACGATCACATCCATCAGCGAAACCCGTCCGCCCAGGTATTCCGACAGGCAGGCCTGCGGCCGCACCCCCAGCAGCGCGGAGAGGCGCGCCTGACCCGCGTCCATATTCACGGCCAGCACGCTGAAGCCCTGCCGCGCCAGCTCGCTGCACAGAAGCGCGGTGAGCGCCGCCTGATCGCCCTCCGGGTCCATCCCGGCGATCACCGCGACGCTCTGGCCGCTGGCGCACAGGCCGTTTCGCAGCTTGAGCGCAAAGGCGCGCACGTTCTCCCTGATCAAACGGTCCATCCGGTCCAAAAGCATGCCGCCGCGCTGTTTTTTTCCATCGGCCATCAGCCGCCGCACCTCCCGGCGGCAATCCGCCAGCGCGCCCATGTGCGGCGCGGCGAGGCAGCGGGCCTCCGCGTCGTCAAAGTGCAGGGGCCGGCGGTCCGAGCCCAGCAGGCACCCGGCCAGCGAGCCCACCGCAAAGGCGGCCAGCAGCGTCCAGACCACCTTCATGGGGCGGTCGGGTCCGCAGGGGGCGGCGGGGATCTCCGCCGGGGTGACCTCGTGCGCCTCCGTGGCGCCCAGCTCGTCCTGCGCGCGGGCGACCAGCTCGCGCCCGATGGCGCCGGCCAGCCCGGCCGTATATACCGGGTCCGGTCCGACGGCCACGACCTCCAGCATATGCGTGCCGTCGATGCCGCGCACGCCCGCGCGGGTCTGACCGTCGCTGGCGGCATGGGCGAGCACCGCCTGGCGAAATCCGTCGGTGCGGGTGAGGGCGTGGCAGTCGCGCGCGAGCATCCGCGCCGCTTCCAGCGGGGCCTTCTGCGAGGCCGCCGCCTCCGGCGCGGCGTAGAACGTATAGACCGCACGGTAGCGGTCGGGCTCATACACCCATGTGTACGCCGCCATCAGGCACCCCGACGCGAGGCACAACAGCAGCGTCCACGGCAGGAAATGCCGCCATTTCAGCAGGGCTTTGCGCATGGCCTCCACCCCTTTTACGTCCAGATTCCACCTTTCCTAGCATAGCACACCGCCGCCGCATTGGCAAGCAAAAGCATTGACAAAGCGGCAAAACGCGCTAAGATGAAAGGGCATTTTCCGCCAGGGGAGACGATACGCCATGATTCTGGGAGAACCCGCCTTTTCCGTCCAGCCGAACCGTCAGGCCCTCAGGGACGACAGCCGCTTCCTTTGCTTTGACGCGGGACGCGTGCTGCTTGCCGATGCGGCCGGCGGCGCGCCCGCCATCCCCACCTTTGCGCAGGTGCGGCCCCTGCCGGACGGCATCGCGCCCTTCGAGCTGGCGCACACGGACCGCTTCGCCCTCTTCTGCCCGCATCCGTTCCATGGCGGGCAGGTCCCGGAGCGCGCGGGGCTTCGGTACTATCCGCTGCACGTCTTTCGCAGCATGCCCTACGCCGAGGCCGGGCTGATGGTGTCCTGCTGGCACCTGTGGGCCTGGTATGAGCGCAACCGCTTCTGCGGCCGCTGCGCCCATCCGCTCGTGCCGGACGAAGCGGAGCGCGCCCTGCGCTGCGAGGGCTGCGGGCTGGTGGTCTACCCGGCCATCGCCCCGGCGGTCATCGTGGCCATCACCCGCGGGGACAGCATTCTCCTGGCGCGGAGCGCGCGCAGCGCCTTCCGCCATCACACGCTGATCTCCGGCTATGTGGAGGTGGGCGAGACGCTGGAGCATGCCGTGCGCCGCGAGGTGATGGAGGAGGTGGGCCTGCGCCTGGGCGCGCTGCGCTACCTGGGCGACCAGCCCTGGGGCGTGAGCGGGTCGCAGATGTTCGCCTTTCAGGCCGAGGCGCAGGAGGGGGACATCCGCTTGCAGGAGAGCGAGCTTTGCGAGGCCGGCTGGTTCCGCCGGGACGAGCTGGAGCCGCGCGGGCGCACGGTGAGCATCGCCCTGGAGCTGATCGAGCGCTTCCGCACGGGCACGCTATGACAGGAGCGGCAGGCGTTGACATTTGAGGCACGGCATGCTATGGTTTTGCCGGAATGCTGGAAACGAAAGGCGGGCGTCGCCATGACGGGCGTGATGGACTACGGAATCGGCAACATCGGCTCCATCCTGAACATGATCAGAAAGGTGGGCGCGCAGGGCGCGCCGGTTCGGACCGCGGAGGAGCTGAGCCGCTGCAGCCGGCTGATACTGCCTGGCGTGGGCCGCTTTGACGCGGGCATGGCGCTGCTTGAGCAAAGCGGCATGCGCCGGGCGCTGGACCGCGCGGTGGCGGCGGGGGTGCCGCTGCTTGGCATCTGCCTGGGGATGCAGATGCTGGGCCGCCGCAGCGAGGAGGGGCCGGGCGAGGGGCTGGGGTATCTGCCCTTCGACCTCAGGCGCTTCCGGCTGGACGATCAGCCGGAGCTCAAGGTGCCGCACATGGGCTGGGACTACGTGACCGTGGAGCGGCCGGACGACCCGCTGGTGGCGGGGCTGGAGGCGGAGCCGCGCTTTTACTTCGTGCACAGCTACCACGCCGTTCTGGACGATCCCGCCGACGCGCTGATGACATGCGACTACGGCTATCCCTTCCCCGCCGCCGTGCGCCGGGGAAACGTCTGGGGCACGCAGTTCCACCCCGAGAAGAGCCACCGCTTCGGCATGTGCCTGATTGGCAACTTCGTAAAGGAGGCGTAGGATGTATCACCGTCCGAGGCTGATTCCCTGCCTGTTGATCTCCGACGGCGGGCTGGTCAAGACCGTGCGCTTCCGGGACCCCAACTACCTGGGCGACCCGATCAACGCCGTGAAGATCTTCAGCGAAAAATGCGTGGACGAGCTGTGCGTGCAGGATATTCGCGCCAGCCGCGAGGGGCGCGGGCCGGACTTTGCCCTGCTGGAGGACATCGCCTCCGAAGCCTTCATGCCCCTGTCCTACGGCGGGGGCGTGACCACGGTGGAGCAGGCGGCCCGGCTGTTTCACATCGGGTTTGAAAAGGTGATTCTCAACACCGCGCTCATCGACCGGCCGGAGCTGGTGCGCGAGCTGGCGGAGCGCTTCGGGTCGCAGAGCGTGGTGGCGTCCATCGACGTAAAACTCGACCGCCTTCGCCGCTACCGCTGCGTGGTGGCCGGCGGCACGCGCGCCACGGGCGAGACGCCGCTGGCGCTGGCCCAGCGCGCGCAGGCGCTGGGCGCAGGCGAGGTGCTGCTCAACGCCGTGGACCGCGACGGCATGATGCAGGGCTATGACCTCAAGCTGGTCAAATCCGTCGCCGACGGGCTGACCGTGCCGCTCGTCGCCTGCGGCGGCGCGCACGACGCGGCCGACCTGGCGCGCGTGCTTCACGAGGGGCACGCCCACGCGGCGGCGGCGGGCAGCCTGTTTGTGTACTTCGGGCCGCTCAAGGCGGTGCTCATCAACGTTCCCTCCGAGGAGGAGCTGTGCCGGCTGGGGGTTTACCGGGCACGGTAGAGCGCGTTCGGGGGGAAAGCGCCTCTTTCCACCGGCATCAGAAAACGCGGCGGGACGGACCCCGCATCAGAAGGCCGGCCATTTTGGCTTTTTCCGGACGCGAGGACGCTCCCCCGCCGTGCAGGTCGTTGGTTTCATCATGCTCGCGGAAAACAAAGAATCCGAACCCGTCGCCAATCGGAAACGGGTTCGGATTCTGTTGGTTTGGTGCCGGTGGTGGGACTCGAACCCACACGGGGGATTAGCCCAACGGATTTTGAGTCCGTCACGTCTGCCAATTCCATCACACCGGCGCGCATGGGGTATTATAGCATACTTGTCGGGGGAGAGGCAATACCCGGCGGGGGTTTTTTCCGGGAGGGGGCGTTACCCCCTCTCCCCCAGCCGCCCCAGAAAGCCGCGGGACAGCGCGCCGGCCAGGCACACCAGAAGGCCGCTGGGCACCAGCACCCAGTATGCCCTCGCGCCGCACCGGTCAAACAGCGCGCCGTAGAGGATCTGTCCCAGGGGCTGGGCGCACAGGGACAGGGTGAACACGTAGGCCATCACCTTGCCCATCAGCCCTTCGGGCGTGCGCCGCTGAATCGCGGAAATGGCGCAGGTGGAAAACACGCTGCACCCGAACTGGCAGGCGCAGAACATGGCCGTGAGGCCGAGGTAGCGGCCCGTCGCGTCCAGCGGCATGAGAAACGCCCCGCCCGCCAGCGCCAGCGCCGCGCCCACGCCTAGAAACACCCAGGCCAGGCAAAGGCGCAGCCGCCCGGCCGTCAGCCCCGCAAACAGGCCGCCCAGCACCGCCGCGACGCCCAGGGCGCTTTCCGCCGCGCCGTAAAGCTCCGCCGAAAGGCCCAGCACCGTGCGCACCAGAAACGGAAAGCCCACCACCGCCGTGCCCGCGATGAACAGGCTCGCCAGCGCGGCCAGCAGCAGCAGCTTCAAAACGTCGGGCTGCTCCCGGCACAGAAAGCGCAGGCCCGCCCGCAGGTCGGCCTTCAGCATGGCCGCGCTTCGAAGCGCCGCCGCCTGCTGGGGCGGCAGACGGATGAAGCCCTCCAGGCACGCCGTCAGCAGAAAGCAGGCCGCCGCCGCGTACAGCACGGGGACCATGCCAACCGCCGTGTAGACCACGCTGCCCAGAAACGGGGTCGCCAGCGAAGCCACCGCCGCCGCCTGGCTGACCGCCGCGTTGCCCTTCTCCAGCGCGTCCCCCGAAAGCATCTGGGGCACGCACGCCTGCACCGTGGGCGATTCAAAGGCCCCCAGCGCCGACAATGCCACCAGCAGCGCGGTGATGAGCGGCAGGTCGTATCCCAGCGGCAGCGCCGCGCCGGCCATCAGCGCCGCAAGGCCGGAGAGGGCGTCCAGCGCGATCATCAGCGTGCGCCGGTTCATCCGGTCCGCCAGCACGCCGCCGAAGGGCGAGAGCGCTATGGTGGGAAGCATGGACGCGGACAGCATCCCCGCAAATACGGCGGCGGACCCGGTGCGCTCCAGCACATACATCGCCAGGGCGAATTTCAGCGTGCCGTTGCCCAAGAGGGACATGATCTGCCCCAGCAGCAGAAAGACGAAGTTGCGGTTCAGCCATGTCGTTTTTTTCATTGTGCGTTGCTCCTTTGCATCCTGCCCCGCGCGCCTTTGCGCGCATGCGGCGGGGTCGGAACGGTCTTTAACATACCTACCGAATGAATGTATCGTCCGAAAAGAAAAGGGGCGTTCCCCCCTTTCCCGCTCACAGCGCCATCTGCGCCAGAAAATCGTCCACCAGCGCCCGGATGCTGTCGTCAAACAGCGGAAGGCCCATCTTTTCCAGCATTTCCCCGATGAAGCGGAACTTGCGGGCCAGCTCCTCCTGGGTGGCCGGAAACACGCCGGGCAGCAGCCACAGGCTGGTCAGCAGCGGCAGCAGCTCGGCAATCTCTTTGGGATAGCCGGTATGGATGGAGCCGTCCCGGTTTCCCTCCTCGATCAGCTGCAGAAAATACGGGGTCAGCACGCGGCGGTTGGATTCGATCATCTCCGCCAGCACCCGCGGGTTCTGGGTGATGGGCACCGCCTGGACCGTCATGCGGCTGCGCGCCTCGTCCGCCTGATTGAGCCGGACGGCCTCCCGCAGCTTTTCCAGCCCGTTGAGATCCCCGCGCGCCCGCACGGCCTCAAAGGGGTTGTTCTCGAAAAACATCCGGTCCCCCACCGCGCTCATGATCTCTTCCTTGGATTTGAAATGGTGATAGACCGCGCCCTTGGTCATCCCGTCCAGTCCGTCCACGATGTCCTGAATGGTGGTCCGGTCATAGCCCTTTTCCAGAAACAGACGCTGGGCAACGTCCAAAATGCGCTCCACCGTCGCCTCCGGGTGCTTGTTGCGTGCCATGCGCGTCCCTCCCGATACATTCATTCGGTACGTATGTATTATAGCAGGGTTTTTCCTCCTGTCAATCCCCTCTTTGCTCCCGTTTTGCGAAAGGCTGCGCCCTCCCGCCGCTTCTCCATCACATAGTTCGTCATCCATACGCCGCGGCGCTCCACCCGCTGTTCCCGGAGGACCCGGTAGCCCCTGCGCTCGAAAAAGGGGCGGGCCGTCAGGGAGGCGTGGGTGGTGAGCACGGGCACGTCCACCGCCCGCTCCAGCCGGTCCAGCAGCGCCGTGGCGACGCCCCGGCCCTGACGGTCCCTGTGCACGTAGAGCCGGTCGAGGTAGCCCGCCCCGTCGATATCCCCGAAGCCCACGATGAGGCCCCCGTCCTCCACCGCCACCAGCGAATGGTGCGCCAGCAAGGACCGGTTCCAGCGGTCCTCATCCGGCGCGCCGTCCGCCCAGGCGTCCAGCTGCTCCGGGGAATAGTCGGCGGCGTTCACCGCATGCACCGTATCATAAAACAGCGCCGTAATCTGCGCAAGGTCCCCCGGCTCATACCTGCGGATTTTCATGCGGGGCCTCCTCTTTCGGCGCGCGCGGCTGTGCGGCCTTCCCGGATTTTCGGGGCAGCGGGGGCAGGACCTTCACGCGCCTGAAGCGCTTGAGCTTTTTGCGCGCATACTCCTCCGCCAGCGGCAGGTCCGCCAGCGGGCAGCGCATGGCCAGCACCTGCCAGTACCGGGGATGGAAAAACAGCACCGTCGCCCCCTCGCGCCACACGCGCACCCGGCGGATGCTCTCCCAGGGCAGCGTCACGCGCCTGACCAGCGTGAGCCCCTCCAGCGGCGGGCGGTCATCCCCGGCGGCCAGCCGCTCCACGGCCTCCGGCGTGGTGAAGCGCGCGTAGAGCCGAAGCGCGCCGCAGCCCTGCGGCACGTAGACGCGCGCGTGCACCCCCTGCCGGTCCATGACGAAGTGCACGCGCTCCGGGCCGCGCAGGAGTAGCAGCGCCAGCAGCGCCAGCAGCATCCCGGCCAGCACCCCCAGCATCACCCACAGAAACCCCTGCCGAAGCAGCGCCGTCACGCCCGCCGCGCCCGTGGCCGACGCCTCGGCCGCCAGCACGGCGACCAGCGCCACCAGCCAGGCCGGCAGCATCACGCGCAGCACGTCGTTCCAGGAGAACCAGTCCGTCACGGGGGTTCGGATGATGCCGAAGGACAGCTGCTCCCCGGTTTTGGCCAGCTTTCCCCCGCAGTAGGGGCAGCTTTCCCCCAGCGGCGTTTCCGTGCGGCATTTGCGGCAATAATTGACCAGCGGCATGGGCCACGACCTTTCCGTTTTTTGACATGCATGCCCGCGCGCCCGGCGGGCATGCTTTTCCATGAGGTGATAGCAGCATGGACATTTACCCCACATTGCGGGATCTGGTGGAATGCGACCCCGCCAGCAGGCAGCTCTTCGGCCGCCTCCCGCCCGACGCGCAGGTGGCGCTGCAGGAGCAGCGTCAGGACATCCGCACGTATGCGGACCTGGAGCGTGCGGCCGCAAGTTTTGAGCGCCGCGCGCGCGGCTGGTAGGCAAGTTGGCGGCCGGCGGATCATAGGCTGTAGGGACATCACCCCGAAAGGAGAACCTCTATGGCCGAACAGAACGGTACCAACACGGGCAAATGCGCCGAGGAATACGTCGTCAAGCGGGGCGACAGCTTCTATCTGATCGCCCACAAGCTGGGCGTGCCCCTGCGCGACCTGCTGGCCGCCAACCGCGACATCCACCCCGCCCGCCTGATGGTGGGCGACGTGCTGTGCGTGCCCCGCGAGGAGGACGATTCCCCGCAGACGAGCGGGCTGGGCGGCTCCCAGTCCGGCGGCACGGCGACGCAGACAACGCAGACCACCGGCACGACGACCCAGTCCGGCGGCATGACGCAGACAACGCAAGCCACCGGCACGACGCAGTCCAGCGGCACAACGGCCCAGTCCGGCACGACGCAGACAACGCAGGCCACCGGCACAACCCAGTCCGGCGGCACGACGGCCCAGACCGGCACAACGGCCCAGTCCGGTGCCACAACGCAATCCGGTGGCACGACGGCCCAATCCGGCGGCACGACGGCCCAATCCGGTGGCACAACGGCCCAATCCGGCGGCACGACGCAGTCCGACGGCACGACGGCGCAGTCCGGCGGCACGACGACGCAATCCGGCACAACGGCGCAGTCCGGCGGCACAACGACGCAATCCGGCACGACGACCCAGTCCGGCGGAACAACGGCGCAATCCGGCACGACCCAATCCGGCACCACCCAGGCCACCGGCATGGCGCAGACCCCGCAGCCGACCTGCATGACCGGGCAGACCGCGCCGGACACCACTTTGCCCTGCACCGAGGACGAACAGTGGATCATCCAGAAGGGGCAGACCGTATCCGACCTGCAGATGCGCGGGCTGGTGAGCCGCCACACGCTGGAGACGGCCAATCCCGGCGTGGATCTGGAAAACCTGCGCGTGGGCCAGACCGTGTGCATCCCCAGGGACAACGTGCCCTGCGCGCTGCCGGAGACCTACACGCTGGCCGCCACCGAAACGCTGGAGGCCGTGGCCATGCGCTTCAACCTGCCCGTGGCCAGCCTGCTGCGCGCCAATCCCTGTCTGGCCCCGCAGGACTTTGAAGGCGGCGTCACGGTCATCCTGCCAAGGTAACGGCTCAGCCGGCGTCGCGCAGGAGCCGGGCCACCAGCTGCTCGATATGCTGCCGGGCGGCCTGCGCCAGAAGCAGCTCGTCCTCCGGGGCGGGCGGCCTGTCGCCCATCAGCCCCACGAACTGGCTCACCTTCAGGCCCAGCGCGTCCTGCATGTCCTGATCGCTCCCGCCCTGGGACACCAGGTAATAGCACAGGATGGAGTCCGTCTGGCCCATGCGGTGGGCGCGGTCCTCCGCCTGGCTGTGCACGGCGGGCGACCAGTCCAGCTCGCCGAAAACCACGCAGCTGGCGCGCTGCAGGTTCAGCCCCGCCGCCGCGCGCAGCGATACGCAGCACAGATTGGTACGCCCCGCCATGAAGCGCTCCACAGAGCGCTCCTTCATGGCGGGCGTTTCGCGTCCGGTGATGAAGGCCGGCGAATACGCCTTGAGCTCCTTTTTGTACAGGTCCATCACCTGATGATGATGCGCAAAGAGCAGCACCCGCTCCTGCGCGTCCAAAAGCGCGCGCACGAACTGCGCCACATAGGGCGCCTTGGCCATGCCGGTAGCCTGCCGCTCGCCGCTCTCCACCGCCATCTTCCACAGGGCGCGCTGGGATGCGTCGGCCGCCCCGTCGTTTTTCAGCCGGGCCAGCGTCTCGCGCACGGGCTGCATCAGGCGGCGGTACACCGCGTCGTCGCTGTCCACGGGCATGACCAGCCGGCGCTTGGGCGGCAGCTCCGTGAGCACGTCGCGCTTGGTGCGCCTTAGCATGAGGCTCTCCTCGCGCAGCTTTTCCCCCAGCAGCTCCGGCTTGGCCACGATCTGGTTGCCATACCCGTAGCACCATTCGCGCGTGAAGCTCTCGTAATCGCCCAGAAAATGAAAGTCCAGAATGTTGACCACGTTCCAGATCTCCGCGCCCCGGTTGTAGATGGGCGTGCCGCTGAGGCCCGCCACGCGGCGGGCAGCCCCGGCCAGCAGGCTTGCGGCGGAGTATTTTTCGGTGCCGCCATGGCGCAGCTCCTGAATTTCGTCAAAGATCACGGTGGGGATGGCGCATTCGGGCAGCGCCTCCTTCCAGCCGCGCAGCAGGAGGTAGTGCATCAGGTAGATGTCCGCCGGGGGCAGGGCGTAGGGCTTGAGGCCGCGGATCACATGCACCGAAAGGGGGCTTCCGTCCGGGCGGCGCACGAAGCGCGCGATCTCGTTTTCCCAGTTGCGAAGCAGGTGCGGCGGGGCCACCACCAGCGCCGGATACGCCCCCGTCTGCGCCAGCATCGCAAGCGCCTGCACCGTTTTGCCAAGGCCCATCTCGTCGGCCAGCAGCGCCCGGTCCGTGCGCAGAAGAAACGCCAACCCCTCCTGCTGAAAGGGCGTGAGCGTGCCGGTAAAGACCGACGGATTGGGCTCCACGCGCTCGGGCAACCGCCGCGCCGTCTCGCGGCGCACCACGTATTCCCGCGCATCGGTCAGCGCCCGCTCCCAGCGCTCCCGGTCCGCCGCGCGCACGGCCAGCGGATAGCGCAGCATCAGCCAGTTGAGGTCGCCCACGATGCGCCGGTGCGCCGGAAAGCGCGCCTCGCCCCGGCGGCCGCTCTCCGACCCCGGAAACAGCCGCTTGCACAGCTCCGTCACCCCGGGATCGCCCCTGACCACCCAGCAGTCCCGCCGCCGGTTGTAGCTGAGGGTGCCGTAGGTGCGGTGCGCGCCGCCCTCCTCCGGCTGCGCGCCGTCGGTGTCCAGGAGGTATGGCGGAATCAGCGAAACATCGTCGTTCACGGCAGCGCCACCCCCCACAGGCGGTTCAGCGCCACCCCGCGCACGGGCTTGCCCCGCAGCCGGCCGGGCAGCGGCACCGCGCGCTCGGTCAGCACCACCAGCGCCGCCACGCCCTCGCAGGCGGCGTAGCG
Source organism: uncultured Eubacteriales bacterium (assembly GCA_944349545.1). GTDB lineage: Bacteria > Bacillota > Clostridia > Christensenellales > Aristaeellaceae > Limiplasma. The sequence goes on along the minus strand of CALVNG010000036.1, from coordinate 8,230 downwards.
GTCCAGCTGGCGGCGAAGCGCCGCGGGATCGGGCCGGCCCTTCTTGATCTCCACGCCCACACCGCCCACCAGATAGTCGATGCGGCAGCCGGGGGCGAGCCGGGCCTCGTGCACGGCGGGCAGGCCCGCGGCGCTGAGGCACTGACCCACCCGCAGGTGAAGGTCCGCCTCACAGGGCGCAAAAGGAGACCTGAGCGTGCCCAGCGCGTCCAGCACCCTGTCCAGCATGCTCAAGCCTCCTTCCCGCCGCTCCGTCGCAGCGCCCCGCGCCCGCCGTCCGCGGGCGTTCCTTACAGTTCGATGCGCCGGTTCTGCCGGCTCTCACGGTACATCACGAACCGGCGGCCGATGCACTGCACCGGCTCGGCGTGCACGCGGGCGCACAGCTCGTCCAGCGCCTCGCGGGCGGTGAGCTCGCAGCCCTGCTGCACGGCGCACTTGATCAGCTCGCGCGCCTCCAGCGCGTCATAGGCCTCCTTGACGGTGTTGTCGGTGATGCCTTCCCTGCCGATGTAGAGGATGGTGTCGATGGTGTTGGCCATGCCGCGAAGGCTGGCGCGCTGTTTGCTGGTAAGCATGACGTACTCCTTACTCAATGAAGTCAAATTCCATGTCGCCGATGGAAACGGTGCTGCCCTCGCCCGCGCCCTTGTCGCGCAGGGCCTGGATGATGCCGCGGTCCCGAAGCGTGCGGTGGAACCAGTTGAGGCTCTCCTCGTCGTCAAAGTTGACGCTGTCCACAAAGCGCTGCATGGCCGCGCCCTCGACGTAGAAGGTGTCGTTCTCGCGGCGGATGGTGAAGCCGTCGTCCGGGAGGACATGGCTCTCCTCCGCCTCCTCGGCCTCGAACACGCGCGGCGGCGGCAGCTCCCCAAGGAGCTGGACCACCCGGTCCAGAAGCTGATCAAAGCCGCGGTTCTGCGCGGCGCTGACGGCGAAGGCCTCGTAGCCCTGCGCCTCGAAGGCCTGCTTAAGCCGCTCGATCTCGCCGTCCTCATAGATGAGGTCGCATTTGTTGAGCACCGCCAGCTGGGGGCGGCCCTCCGGCTCGCCGTACCTGGCCAGCTCCTCGTTGATGATGCGGAAATCCTCCAGGGGGTCGCGTCCCTCGCTGCCGGAGGCGTCCACCACATGGAGCAAAAGCCGCGTGCGCTCCACATGGCGCAGGAAGTCGTGCCCCAGGCCCACGCCCTCGCTGGCGCCCTCGACCAGGCCGGGGATGTCGGCCAGGACGAACTCGGTTTCGTAGCGCCGGGCGATGCCCAGGTTGGGCGTGAGGGTGGTGAAGTGATAGTTGGCGATCTTGGGCCGCGCGGAGGTGAGCACGGAGAGAATGGTGCTCTTGCCCACGTTGGGGAAGCCCACCAGCCCCACGTCCGCGATGGTCTTGAGCTCCAGGCGGAACACGTGCGCCTCGGTGCGGATGCCGGGCTTGGCAAAGTTGGGGGCCTGGCGCGTGGGCGTGGCGAAGTGCTGGTTGCCAAAGCCGCCCTGCCCGCCGCGCAGGAGCACCTTGCGCTCGCCCGGCCGGCTCATGTCGGCCACCACGGCCCCGTCCTCCTCGCGAAAAAACACCGTGCCCACCGGCACCTTGATGACCAGGTCCTGCCCGCGCTTGCCGTGGCAGCGGGCGGCCGCGCCGTCCGCGCCGTTTTCGGCCAGATACTTGCTGTGGAAACGGAAATCCAGCAGCGTGTGCATGTTGGGGTCGGCGTAGAGGACGACGTTGCCGCCGTTGCCGCCGTCGCCGCCGTCCGGGCCGCCGTTCTGCACGAATTTCTCCCGGTGGAACGACACGCAGCCGTTGCCCCCGTTGCCCGCCTTGGCGGTGATTTTGACCCGGTCCACGAAAGAAGCCATCTGCTCTACTCCTTCTTTATTTACAGTCCTTGCGCCTTTCCTACGCCTGCGCCGCGCCGCCCTTTGCCGTGCGGCGCGCGGGCGCGGGGGTCGTGACCGCGCCGCCCGCGGCCCTCGCGGCCTTGCACAGCGGCCGGAGCGCGCACGTCGCGCACTGGGGGCCCCGCGCGTGGCATACCCGCCGCCCGTGGAAGATCAGCCAGTGATGCGCGGCCACCCAGTCCTTTTTGGGAATGGCCTTTTGCAGCTGGCGCTCGGTCTCCTCGACGGTTTTGGCGTCGGCCAGCCCCAGCCGGTTGGACACGCGGAACACATGCGTATCCACCGCGATGGTGGGTACGCCGAAGGCGTTGGCCAGCACCACGTTGGCGGTCTTGCGCCCCACGCCGGGCAGCGCGGTGAGCGCCTCCATGGAGCCGGGCACCTCGCCGCCGTGGTTTTGCATGATGAGGCGGCAGGCGGAGACGATGTTGGCCGCCTTGGTTTTGAAGCCGCAGCTCTTGACCATGGGGTACACGTCCTCCACGCCGGCAGCGGCCATGTCGCGCACCGTGGGGTAGCGCTCAAAGAGCGCGGGCGTCACCTTGTTGACCTGCTTGTCGGTGCACTGGGCCGACAGCATCACGGCCACCAGCGTTTCGTAGGGGTTGCGGAAGTGAAGCTCCGGCGCCGCGTCGGGGTACAGCGCGCGCAGGCCCTCCAGAATGGCTTTTTTGCTGGTTCGCATGGGGCGGCTTCCTTTCTTCTGTCGTCGTGGCCCGCCTCGCGGGCGGGCGGGTGTTATTGTACAGGATAACGGCCGGGCTGGCAAGTGCCGCGCGTCAGCCGTCCCAGTCGCAGCCCGCGATCAGCAGGCGGGCCAGCGCCTCCAGCCCCTCGCGGTCGGCTTCGTCAAAGCGGCCGGACAGCGGGCTGTCCACGTCCAGAACGCCCAGCAGCCGCTCCCCGTCCACAAGCGGCACCACGATTTCGCTACGGGAGGCCGCGTCGCAGGCGATGTGGCCGGGAAAGGCGTGCACGTCCGGGACCACCTGCGTGCGCCTCTCAAGCGCCGCCGTCCCGCACACCCCGCGCCCGGGCGGGATGCGCACGCACGCCGGCAGGCCCTGAAACGGCCCCAGCACCAGCATGCCCTGTTTATAAAGGTAGAATCCCGCCCAGTTGAGGTCGGGCAGGGCCTGATAGATCAGCGCGGCCGCGTTGGCCAGGTTGGCCGTCGCGTCCCGCTCGCCCTCCGTCAGCGCGGAAAGCTGACTGTGCACAAGGCGGTAGCACGCCTCCTTGTCCCGCGGGTAGTCCGTCCGCCGCCATGCCGCCATGCCTTTCGCCTCCCCTTTCTGTTCTCTCCCGGCACAGTATACCACAAAACATCGGTTTCGGCATCCCCGTTTTGGGGTAGAGTAAGGACAGCACGCGCATTCAAAGGAGGAATGACCATGGCGCTCGATCCCACCGCCCTTTTCACCCTGAGCTACGGCCTGTATGTGCTGACCGCCCGCGAGGGGGGCCGCGACTTGGGCTGCATCGTCAACACCGTCACCCAGCTGACCGAGAACCCCACGCGCATCGCCCTTAGCGTCAACAAGCAGAATTTCACCTGCGAGGTGATCCGGCGCACGGGTCTGTTCAACGTCAGCGTCCTGACCGAGGCGGCCCCGATGGACCTGTTCCGCCACTTCGGCTTCCAGAGCGGCCGCGACGTGGACAAATTCGCCGGCCGGACCGACCCCGTGAGCGAAAACGGCCTGCGCTACATTGGCGGCCCCGCCAACGCCCTGATTTCGGGCAAGGTGGAGCAGGCCGTCGACTGCGGCACCCACATGCTCTTTATCGCGCTGGTCACCGAGGCCCGCAAGCTCTCCGACGCGCCCTCCATGACCTACGCCTACTATTTCGCCAACGTCAAGCCCAGGCCCCAGCCCAAACCCGCCCAGGAGAAGCCCCGTCGCGGCTTCGTGTGCCGCATCTGCGGCTATTTCTACGAGGGCGACGAGCTGCCCCCGGACTTCATCTGTCCCCTGTGCAAGCACGGCGCGGCCGATTTCGAGCCCGTCGGCTTCTGATGCCGCGCAGCCCCCTTTGCCCCTCCGGCGGCAAAGGGGGTTTTCTTAGCGGAAAACCGGATGTACAAAAGCGGAAAAAGCGAGTATAATACCCCTTGTATTCCGCCAAGGCGCGGCCATTCTATGTCATAACGCAGGAGGCCCGGCATGCAGGCTGCAAACAGACCCGCGTTCCACAGGCATTCCATCAAGCCCGAACGTTTTCTGGCCCTGGGTTTTTTCATTCTGATCGTGGCGGGCGGCTTCGTGCTCACCTTGCCCGTCTCCTCCGCCGACGGCCATACCGTCGGCATCCGTCAGGCGATGTTCACCGCCACCTCCGCCGTGTGCGTGACGGGTCTGACCATCGTGGACGTGGGCGTGGAGCTGTCCTTCTTCGGGCAGGTGATTTTGCTTGCGCTCATCCAGGTGGGCGGGCTGGGCTTCATGGCCTTCGCCACGCTGATCATGGTGGCGCTGGGCCGGCGCATCTCGCTTCGGGACCGCATGATCCTGCGCGACGCCATGAACCAGGACGCGCTGAGCGGCATGGTGCGGCTCACGCTCGCGTTTTTCCTGATCGCCCTGGTGGTGGAGCTCACGGGCGCCGCGCTGCTCATGACCCGCCTGATCCCCCTCTACGGACCCGCGCGGGGCGTGTGGCAGAGCCTGTTCACCTCGGTCAGCGCGTTTTGCAACGCGGGCTTCGACCTCTTCGGCGGCTACCGGAGCCTGACGCACCTGCAAAACGAGCCGGTGATCCTGCTGACGCTGGCGGGCCTCATCATGGTGGGCGGGCTGGGCTTCCCGGTGATTCTGGAGTGCCTGAACGCGCGCTTTCGCTGGCGCAGGCTCCCCCTGCACGCCAAGCTGGTGCTGGCCGTGACCGCCGGGCTGATCGCCTTCGGCATGCTGTCCATCCTGGCGCTGGAGTGGGACAACCCCCGCACCCTGGGCGGCGGGCTGACCATCTGGCAGAAGCTCTACAACAGCCTCTTTCAGTCCGTCACCTTCCGCACGGCGGGCTTCGCCTCGCTGGATCAGGCCTCTTTGACCGATCCCAGCAAGCTCGTCGGCTCGGCGCTGATGTTCGTGGGCACCTCCTCCGCCTCCACGGGCGGCGGCGTGAAGACCACCACGGCCGCTTTGCTGGTGCTGCTGGTGATGCAGGTCGTGCGCGGCCACGAGCGCATCACGGTGTTCGGGCGCGAGATCTCCGCGGATACCGCGCGGCGCGCCGTGACCATCGTGCTGATCGCGTTTTCGGCCGTTTTCGCCGCCACCTGCGTCATCTGCGTGATCGAGCACGGCCGGGGGCACGACTTTCTGGACCTGCTGTTTGAGACGACCTCGGCCTTCAGCACCACGGGCCTGTCCAGCGTGAACACCCCTACGCTCACCCCCGCCTCGCAATGGCTGCTGATGCCGCTGATGTATTTCGGCCGCGTGGGTCCGCTCACGCTGGCCTACGCGCTGGCCAACCGGCTGGAAAGCCGCCGCGCCAACCGCGTGCACTACCCGGAAGAAAAAATCATGATCGGCTGACGGGAAAGGAAGGAACCCCATGAAAAGCAAGCAGTTTCTGGTGCTGGGACTGGGCCGCTTCGGCGCGAGCCTGGCCAAAACCCTGTGCGAGCTGGGCCAGGAGGTACTGGCCGTGGACGCCGACGAGGACCTGGTGGGCGACATCGCCCCGCACGTGACGCAGGCCATGCAGCTGGACGCCACGGACGAGACGCTGCTGGCGTCGCTTGGCGTGAAGAACTTCGACGCGGCCATCGTCAGCATCGGCCAGAACACGCGCGACAGCATTCTGGTGTGCGTGCTGCTCAAGGAGCTGGGCGTGCCCTACCTGGTGGCCAAGGCCAACGACGACCTGCACGCCAAGGTGCTGCGCAAGATCGGCGCGGACCGGGTCATCTTTCCGGAGCGGGACATGGGCGCGCGGCTGGCGCGCTCCATCATCACGCCCAACGTGCTGGAGCTGATGAACCTCAGCGACGACTACCAGATCATGGAGATCCGCGTGCCGGACCGCTGGGTGGGCGATACCATCATCGGCGTGAACGTGCGGCGCAGGTACGGCGTGAACATTCTGGCCATTCACCGCTCGGAGCGCTTTCTGGTGGCGCCCGCGCCGGACATGACGTTCGTGGCGGGGGACACGCTGCTTGTGATGGGCAAGCGCGAGGACATCGAGCGCCTGGACGCATAAGCCCGTCCCAGCCGGCATAGAGCTTAGCATGCCATGTTTTTTCACGAAGGGAGCGTAAGGCCATGAAACCCACGCAGCCCGGCTATTTCGACCGTGAGGAATGCCGGCCCTTCTATCACCGGGGCGGCGACAACGGCATACTGCTCGTGCACGGCTTCACGGGCAGCGCGGCGCACATGCGCCCGCTGGCGCAGGCGCTGGCCGCGCGGGGCCGCACCGTGCGCACCATCAACCTGCCCGGCCACGCCCAGACCGAGGAGGCCATGGCCCGCGCGGACTGGCAGGGCTGGCTTCAGGCGGTCAAGCAGGCGTGCCTGGAGATGATGGGGGAGCTGCGCGTATTCACCGTATGCGGCCTTTCGATGGGCGGCGTTTTGGCGCTGCTGGCAGCCGAGCAGATGAAGGTGGACGGCTGCGTGCCCATCTCCGCCCCCATGGCGGTGAAAAACCGCCTGCTGGCGCTGTCCGGCCCGGCGTCGCTGCTGGTCAAGCGCATTTCCTGGGGCGACCCCGGCAACCGCGCCGGCCTCGTGGACCCGGCCTACGACTTTGGCTACACGGGCTTTCCCACGGCCAAGGGCGCGGATTTGAACCGCCTCATCCGCCTGGCCCGGCGCAACCTGTTCAACGTCTCCTGCCCCGTTTTGTGCGTGCAGAGCGACGCGGACGAAACCATCTGGGAGGGCAGCGCGGACTGCATCCTGGAGGGTGTGGGCAGCGAGGTGCGGCAAAAGCTGTGGCTTCACGGCATGCCGCACGTGTGCACCCTGTCCGGAGAGCTGCCCGCCATCGTGGAGGCCGTGGACGCCTTCATGGACCGCGTGGAGCAGGAAAAGGAGGGGTGAGGCGCGCGGGTTTACGCCGCCTCCCGCCGCGCAACCGCACGGGCCGATCCCAAGCCGGGGCGTTCCCTCCCTCGCGCGGGAACGCCTTTTTTCCGCGCGCTTCCCTCCCGCCCCTTCCAGCCGTCCCAGCCTTGCATCTGGCGCGTTCTGTGGTATAATGATCGTGTATGTGATTTTGCCATGACGGCTTGAGGAGGCGGCTGTGTGACTTCGACAAGTCCCAAAATGAAAAAACCGGCGCGCACGCTTCTGTGGGTGCTTCTTGACGCGCTGCTTGTCAACGCTTCGCTGTTTCTGGCGCAGGTGGTGCGGTATTCGTCCAATATTTCCTACAGCTTTTTTGAAAACTCCATCCGCCTGGCGCCTGCCATGACGGTCATTTTTCTGCTGGTGTTCTGCGGCCTGGGCATGTACCGGACCATGTGGCAGTACGCCTCGGCAAGCGACGTGCTGCGCATCGCCCTGGCCACGCTGGCCGCCTCTGTCCTGACGTATTTGTTCTCCCTGGCGGCCAACGCCTTTGTGCGCCCTGAAAACCTGTTCCGCCTGCACCGGATGGTCTACCTGCTGCTGTGGATTGTTTCGATGGCGGCGGTGGGCGGCTCCAGGCTTCTCTACCGCATTCTGGTCACGCGCGAGCGCCTCGCGCTGCTTCGCGCGCCGCGCGAGGACGTGCGCCGCGTGATGGTGGTGGGCGCGGGCTGGGCCGGCGCGAGCATCGTGCATGAGATGCAGCGCGGCAGCTACGGCAAGCGCGCGCCCGTGCTCGTGGTGGACGACGACCGCATCCGCACCGGCTCGGAGCTCAGCGGCGTGCCCGTGGTGCGCGGGTCGGGCAACATCCTCAAGCTCGCCAGCGACTACCGCGTGGATGAAATCATCATCGCCATCGCCACCCCCAGGGGCGACCTCAAGCCCCTCATCGAAAAATGCCTGGCCACCGGCTGCCGCGTGCGCCGCCTCGCGCCCCTGCAGGAGCTGGGCAGCGACGCCGCCGTGCCCACCGCGCTGGTGCGCGACGTCAACATCGGCGACCTCCTGGGCCGCCCCGAGGAGCAGCTGGACATGACGCAGGTCGCCGCGTTCTTCCGCGGGAAAACCGTGCTCATCACCGGCGGCGGCGGGTCCATCGGCAGCGAGCTGTGCCGCCGCCTCCTGCCCCTTGAGCCGGAGCGCATCATCCTCTACGACATCAGCGAAAACTACATGTACGACCTCTTCAGCGAGCTCAAGCTCCTCTACGGCGACGCGCTCAGGCAAAAGCTCAT
>CALVNG010000035.1 GCA_944349545.1 uncultured Eubacteriales bacterium | reverse complement strand
ATCCGCTGTGAAAACACAATGCGCTCATGTTGACAACCAAACCGCAATAAGATAAAATAGGGACTCTTATATGCCCTTCCGGCGCGGAAGGGAACCAGGGAGTTGCTTGCATATGGAACTGGTCCTCATCGGCGTGGGGCTGTCGATGGACGCGTTTGCGGTGGCGCTGTGCAAGGGGCTGGGCATGCGCAGCATCAACTATGCGCACGCGGCGGTCATCGCGCTGTTCTTCGGCGTGTTTCAGGCCGTGATGCCCCTGATCGGCTGGGTGCTGGGCACGCAGTTCGCACGCTACATTACCTCGGTGGATCACTGGATCGCCTTTGCGCTGCTTGGCTATATCGGCGGCAAGATGATCTGGGACGCGCTGCATGAGGCGGCGGAAAGCGCGCCGTGTGCGGATGAAAGCAGGCTCGACCTCAGGGAGCTGCTCATGCTGGCGGTGGCCACCAGCATCGACGCCCTGGCCGTGGGCATCACCTTCGCCTTTTTGCAGGTGAGCATCCTTCCCGCTGTGCTGACCATCGGCCTGATTACATTTGCGCTGTCCTTCGCGGGGGTGGCGGTGGGCAACCGCTTCGGCACGCGGTTTCAGAAAAAGGCGGAAATCGCTGGCGGCGCGGTGCTGGTGCTCATCGGGCTGAAAATCCTGCTGGAGCATGTGGGTCTGCTGTAAGGCCGTCAGGGAGCGTCGTCCTCGTCGTTGATGGGGCTGTCGAACCGGGGCGCAAACCAGTCCGTGTCCCTGAGCGCCTGAAGACGCTCGCGGGAGAGGACGGTGCCGGTACCCAGACAGGCGTTGCAGCGATAGCCGCACGAGGGGCATACGCAGGCCATGCCGTCGGTTTCGGACTGAATCATGTACGCCTCGCAATGAGGACAGCCGCAGCGCATAACGCTTCGCCTCCTTAGACGAATACAGAAGAGAGTTAAGCCATTGTAGCATAAAACGGCGTGAAACGCAAAGCGCGCGATGGGGGGACAAGCCTGTGAAAACAAACCGACGGCGGACGCTGGCCTGCCTGCTGGCAGCCTGCCTGGCGCTGGTGTGCGCCTGCGCGGCCAACCCGCCGCGCGAGAAACTGTATCAGAAGCTGCTGGGCTACTTTGAAGGTCTGGGCTACGCCTGCGAGGTTTCGCCGCTGTTGGACGGCCGCGACGTACCCATCGCGGGGCCGGAGGCGTGGGACAGCCTGCTGCTGGACGGACGGGAGGAAGTGCTGGTCTACTTTGACGAAAGCAACCGCGCCGACTATCTCAGCGGTCGCGTGGACGCGGAGCGCTATGGCCTGGCGACCCGCTTCGGCCTGCGCTTTGTGCTGGTGTACGGCGGCGCGGACGAGGGCGTGCGCGAGGCGCTGGAGAGCATCCCAAACGAATGACGGGGGCGGCGGAAACGCCGCCCCTTCGGTATAAAAACCCGCCTTTCGCAACCCGAAAGGCGGGAAAACAGAACGGCGTTACCGCACGCGCTCGTCGCCCCAGAAGAACAGGGCCACGGTGCCGGGACCGGTATGGCTGCCGATGGTGGTGCCGATGCTGTTGATTTCGACCTTGCCGTTGAGCTTGGGGAAGTGTTCCTCCACCAGGCGCGCCACGGCCTGCGCGTCCTCCATGCAGGCGGAGTTGGAGATGTAGCACTTGCCGCTGTAATCCGGCCCGTCCTGAGCATGCTCCACCATGCGCGCGGCGATTTCCCGGATGACCTTGTTCTTGCCGCGGATCTTGAAGCGGGGAATCAGGCGGCCCAGGTCGTCCATGTTGAGCAGGGGGCAGATGTGAAGCATCGTGCCGAACCAGCCGCTGGCCTTGGAAATGCGGCCGCCGCGCACGTAGAAGGTCAGGTCGGTGGAAAAGAACCAGTGGTGCAGTTTGAGGCGGTTCTGCTCGGTCCAGTCGCGCAGGTCCTCCAGCGCCATGCCGCCGTCGCGCAGGTCGGCCAGCTTGTCCATCAGCAGGCCGTAGCCGGAGGAGGCGCCCAGGGAATCGACCACGTAGATCTTGCGGTCCGGGAACTTCGCAGCCAGTTCGTCGCGGGCCAGGCAGGCGGAGTTGTAGGTGCCGGAGATGCCGCTGGACAGCGTTACATGCAGAATATCAAACCCCTGCTCCAGAAAGGGGGTAAAGTAGGACACGTATTCGTCTACGTTGACCTGGGAGGTGCGGGTTTCCGCACCGTCGGCCATCGCCTGGTAGAAGGCGTCAAAGGACATGGTCTTGCCCAGATCGTCGCTGTAGGACTTGCCGTCCAGCATATAGTGGAAGCAGATATAATGAATATCGCGTTCGCGGAAATGCTGTTCGCTCAGGTCGGCGGTGGAGCAGCAGCTAAGGATGTAGTTTGCCATGGCAGGGTCACTCACTTTCTCTATTTACGGCTGATGCCAGAGATGCACTTTCAGCATCATGGGGAGGACCGAAACGCCTCCCTATCTACATTTCGTTTTGATGGGACAAAATTCCTGCTTGCGCAGGGTCGTTATCGTATTCCACACGGGTCAGCTCCAGCCCGCGGGCGGGCGCGGTGACGCCCAGAGCCAGCCGGTCGCCGCCGTCCAGCGCACGCGCAAAGGCGTCCGGCGAAAGCCTCCCCGTGCCGATATCCACCAGCGTGCCGGCGATGATGCGCACCATGTTGTACAAAAAGGCGTTGCCCCGCACGGTGAGGGTGATGAGCGGCCCCTCTTTTCGCAGACTCGCTTCCGTCAGCGTGCGCACGGTGGTTCTGGCCGTGCCGCCTGCCGCCTGAAAGGCCGCGAAATCATGCGCGCCCAGCAGGACGGGCAGGCTTTCCCGCATGCGGTCCAGATCCAGCGGGCGCGGCACGTGCGCGGTGAGGCTGCGCAGGAGCGCGCTGGCGTGCGGCGCGTTGTGGATGCGGTAGGTGTAGCGCTTGCCGCGCGCGTCAAAGCGGGCATGAAAGTCGGAGGGAACCGCGAAACCCTCCAGCACGCGGATATCCGGCGGAAGCAGCGTGTTGAGCGCAAAGGGATATTTGTCCGGCGGGATGCGGCAGGCGGTATCAAAATGGGCGCGCTGCCCCAGGGCATGCACCCCCGCGTCGGTGCGGCTGGCGCCGGTCACGCGGGTCTTTTTGCCGGTCAGGCGGGTTAGCGCTTCCTCCAGCACCTGCTGCACGCTTAGGGCGTTGTCCTGCCACTGCCAGCCCGCATAGGCCGTGCCGTCATAGCTGACGGTCAGCAGTACGCGGTGGGTCCCTTCCGGCGGATAATCCTTCACGATGGGGGGCAGACCGCTCATTTCAGCCACATCCCGGCAAAAATCGTCACCAGCAGCGTGCCTACGGTGGCCAGCAGCGCCCACAGGTCGCTTTGCGTGTAGCGCAGCACGCGCAGGCGGGTGCGGCCTTCGCCGCCGTGGTAGCAGCGCGCCTCCATGGCCATGGCCAGGTCGCCCGCGCGGCGGAAGGCGCTGACGAACAGGGGCACCAGCAGGGGGATCATGGCCCTGGCGCGCTTGAGCAGGTTGCCGCTTTCAAAGTCCGCGCCGCGGGCCATCTGGGCCTTCATGATCTTGTCCGCCTCCTCGATCAGCGTGGGGATGAAGCGCAGCGCGATGGTCATCATCATGGCCAGCTCATGCGCGGGAAAGCGGATGACCTTGAGGGGACTGAGCAGTTTTTCCAGGCCGTCGCTTAAGGCTACCGGAGAGGTGGTCAGGGTGAGCAGCGAGGTGCCCGCCACCAGAAACACCAGGCGCATGCTGAAATGCACGGCGGTGAGGAACCCTTCCTGCGTGATGCGCAGGAATCCCCAGTCCACCCACACCGTTGTGCCGGCGGAGAAAAACAGGTTGAGTATGAAGGTCAGAATCAGCAGAAACCGAAGCGGCTTCACGGATTTGAGCAGCCTTTTGGCCGACAGGCCCGACAGGCGCGAGGCCACAAGCAGGTAGGCCAGCGGAATCACGTACCACACGGGGCTGGTGACGCAGAAGATGACGGCGATGTAGAGAATGGTCAGAATGATCTTGCAGCGCGGGTCCAGGCGATGAATGACCGTGTTGCCCGGAATGTACTGGCCCAGCGTGATGTCCCTCAGCATGCACGGCCCTCCTTTTTCAGCGCCAGAATGGCGTTGTACACCTCATCAAGCGTATAGAGATCCTCCGGCAGCGGGAAACCCTCGGCAATCAGCGCATGGGTGAGCTCCGCCGCCTGGGGCACGCCCAGGCCGATGGAACGCAGCTTTTCCTGCTGGATGAATACCTCGCGCGGCGTGCCGGTCATCACCAGCTCGCCCCGGCTCATCACCACCAGGCGGGTGGCCAGCGTGGAGATATCGTCCATGCTGTGGCTGACCATGATTACCGTCAGTCCACCCGCGGCGTGCAGGTCGCGGATCATCTGAAGGATGCTGTTTCGCCCCGCGGGGTCCAGCCCGGCGGTGGGCTCGTCCAGAATCAGCACGCGCGGCTGCATGGCCAGCACGCCCGCAATGGCCACGCGGCGCATCTGGCCGCCGCTGAGCTCGAAGGGCGAGCGCTCGGCCACATCGTCATAGTTCAGGCCCACCTGCTCCATCGCCCCGCGCACGCGCCTGTCGATCTCCTCCGCATCCAGCCCCATGTTGCGGGGGCCGAAGGCGATGTCCTTGGCTACGGTTTCCTCAAACAGCTGGTATTCCGGATACTGAAACACCAGCCCGACCTTTTTGCGCACCTCCAGCAGGCTTACGCCCTTCTGGGTCAGGTCCAGCCCGTCCACCACCACGCGGCCGGAGGTGGGCTTGATCAGGCCGTTCAAATGCTGCACCAGCGTGGTCTTGCCGCTGCCCGTGTGGCCCAGCAGACCGATGAGCTCGCCATCCTCGATGGTCAGGCTCACATCGTTGAGCGCCACGGCGGAAAAGGGGCTGCCGGGCATGTAGGTGTGCGTGAGATGCTCTACTTGGATGGGCATAGCGCTTTTTTCAGCTCCTTTACCATATCGGCCACGGTGAGAATGCCGTCGGGCAGGCGGAGGCCACCCGCGTTGAGGCGCATGGCCAGCTCGGCCATGGGGGGTACGTCCAGGCCCAGGGCCTTGACTTTCTCCACCTGTGAGAACACCGCGGCGGGCGTGCCGTCCAGCGCGATTTTGCCCTTGTCCAGCACCACCACGCGGTCGGCCACGGCGGCTTCCTCCATGAAGTGCGTAATCCAGATCACCGTCATGCCCTGCTCGCGGTTGAGCTTGCGAACGGTCGCCAGCACGTCGGCGCGGCCCGCAGGGTCCAGCATGGCTGTGGCCTCGTCCAGAATCATGACTTCCGGCTGCATGGCCAGCACGCCGGCCACGGCCACGCGCTGCTTCTGCCCGCCGCTGAGCATGTGCGGGGCGAAGGAGGCGCGCTCGGTCATGCGCACGGCGGCCAGTGCCGCGTCGATGCGGGGAATCATGTCCTCGTGCGGCACGCCCAGGTTTTCCAGGCCGAAGGCCACGTCCTCGCGCACCACATTGGCCACGATCTGGTTGTCCGGGTTCTGGAACACCATGCCCGCGTGCCGCCTGATGTGCCAGACCTCCTCGTCCTGCGCGGTATCCAGCCCGCAGACCAGCACGCGGCCTTCCGTGGGCAGGTAGAGCGCGTTCATCAGCTTGGCCAGCGTGCTCTTGCCGCTGCCGTTGTGCCCCAGCACCGCCACAAACGAGCCTTTCGTCACGCTCAGGCTCACGTGGTCCACGGCGGCCACATCCTCCTCGTCATATTGGTAGCAGACATCCTCGGTCCGCATGGGATAGAAATCGCTTTTGTCTGGCATGTTCCGACTCCTTTATGCTTGGTAGGGAAACGGGTCCAGCCCGGAAAGCAGGTCGGGGGCGTTTTCCCCGGCCCAGCGCACCGCGCTCAGGCGGTCGCGGTCCAGCTGCTCCCGCAGCGCCTCCAGCGAGGGAAACGCCTGCTCCGGCCTCAGGTAGAGGCAATAGGCCAGCGTCAGTCCCAGGCCGTAGAGGTCCCTGTGCGCGTGCCCCAGCAGATGGGCCTCCACCGTGGCCATGCCCTCGGGCACGGTGGGGTGGCGGCCCTGATTGATGATGCACACATAACCGCGGCTTTCGCCGTCCAGCTGCGCCACGCCCACGTAGACCCCCTCGCGCGGCCAGACGCGGCTTTGCGGGTCGTAGGCGATGTTGGCCGTGGGAAAGCCCAGCCGGCTGCCCAGCCGCTTGCCGCGCACCACGCGTCCGTGAAAGATGAACAGGGCCGTGCCGTGGGGCAGGGCAGAGGGAATGGGCATGGCGGCGCTCCTTTCCTGAAAAAAAGAATGGAAAGCGCAAGTATTATACTTCATAGAGGCTGGAAACGCAAATCAAAATGAACGTTTCCGGCTTTTTTTCCGCGCGCGGGTCCGCATGCCGTCCCGCAACCTTAGCATGCCCTTAGCGGCACAGGGGCGCAAATCGCGGCTTGTGCGCCGGGACCGGCTGTTGTATAATAAAGTGTCGCTTTGTGTGCATCGTGCGCCGGGCGGCGATGGTTTTGACAGGACTGATCAATTCTGTGGGAAGGAACGATGTAGATGCGCAAGGCTTTTGTTTCCGCCGCGGGCGTGCTCGCGGTGCTGATGGCGGTATCCCTGACGTTTTTGATTCCCTCCGGCGCGGTCACGGAGGAGGCGCAGCAGCGCTATCTGGACGCCGCATACGAAAAATATGAGGAAGAAGAGGACGGATGGGACGAGGCATCTTTGCCCACGCCCGACGCCGTGCTGGCCAGCGCCGTATTCAGCGACATTTTGCCCGCCGCCACGGTGGACGCGCTGCCCATCGACCTCTTCGCACCCGGCAACACGCCGATCGCGGCCAACTATACCGAAAACGGCTACCGCGACGATACCATCATCGTGGAGCTGGAGCAGCAGCGCATGTACGACAGCGACGTGTTCATCGCCTATGTCAAGATCGCCACGCCCTCGCAGCTGCGCACGGCGGTGGCGGGGCAGAAGATCAGCTCCTCCAGCACCAACCTGACCACGACCATCTGCCAGAATTACAACGGTATCGTGGCCATCAACGGCGACTATTTCACCAAAACCAAGGCCGGCTATATCGTGCGCATGGGCGAGACGTACCGTGAGATTACCAGCAAGAACATGGACCTCTTGCTCATTGACGAGCTGGGCGATTTTCACATCTACCTCCACGGCCATGACGTGCAGGAAAACGGCGTTGCCTCCTTCCTGTCCGAGCATGAGATCGTCAACGGCTTCTTCTTCGGCCCCGCGCTGGTGGTGGACGGCGAGGTGCAGGAGATTCCCGAAAACTATCAGTTCGACCCCCATCAGAAAAACCCGCGCGCGGGCATTGCGCAGCTGGGTACGCTGACCTACGCGCTGGTGGCGGTCAACGGCCGCACCGACCAGTCCGCGGGCGTGACGCTGGCGGAGTTCGCCGACATCATGGGCCAGCTCGGAGCCAGGCAGGCATACAACCTGGACGGCGGCAACAGCGCTACGCTGGCCTTCAACGGCGAGGTCTACAACGACAAGCCCCAGGCCGAGCGCTCCGTGACCGATATCATCTACTTTGCCAGCGCAACCGCGGGGGAATGAGGCCGATGGACAGCACCTTTTCCGTTCTGGGGCTGACGGCGCATGCCTACGGCCTTTGCGCAAGCGCCGCGGCGCTCGTGCTGCTGGGCGGCATGGCTTTGCTGTCCCGCAGGCGGCGAATGCCCGCGGGGTTGGTGGCCGTGTTCGGCCTGCTGGGCATCCCGCTGGGCATCGTGTGCGCGCGGGCGCTGTACTGTGCGTTCCATCTGTCCGACTTCTGGGAAACCTATGAAAACCCCTGGCTGATGCTGCGCTTCTTCGACGGCGGGCTGTCCATGCCGGGGCTGCTGGCGGGGCTTGCGCTAGCGGCCGTACTCACCGCGAAGCTGATGAAGGTACGTCCTGCCGCCGTGCTGGATGTGATGTGCATACCGCTGGGCCTGTCCATCGCGCTTTTGCGCCTGGGGGAGCAGTTCACCGACCTGGGCGTGGGCAAGGCCGTTGAGGAAAGCGCGCTGACTGCTGCGATGCCCTGGCTGTTTTTGCAGAGCCGCATGGGCGTGGCGGTGGTGTACCGGCTCAACGTGTGGGCCTATGAGGCCGCGGCGGGCTTGCTGATCTTTGCCGCTACGCTGGCGGCTTCCCGCTGGCTGAGCCGCCGGGAGCATTCCCGTGAGGGGGATACCGCACTGTTTTTCATGGCACTGCTGGGCGCCTCTCAGATTTTGCTGGAAAGCCTGCGGGATGACGGGCACATGCTGGTGATCTTCCTGCGTGTGGGACAGCTGGCCGCGGCCGTGATGACAGTGGCCGCCGCTGCGGTCCTCAGCGCGCGCTGTGCACGCCTCGCTGGAGGGAAGGCCCGGCTGTGGCTTGGCTGGGCCGTGATGCTGCTGTGCATGGCGGGCGTTGTGCTGCTGGAGTTTTCGCTGGACGGCCGCCTCTCCTGGGGGGAGCCGTCCATGGGCCGCGATTACGCGCTGATGGCCGTGCTGTGCGCGGGAATATTCGCCGTTCCCGCCTCGCTGCTGCGCGCGGTGTGCGGCGGCGTGCGGGCGTGCCGGACACAGGGAGGCGCCGACGTATGACCAGCGCGTGGACGCGGGAGACGCCCATCGGGCCCCTGACCCTGACGGAGGAGGACGGCGCGCTGACGGGGGTGCTGTTCAGTCCGGACGCGCCGCGGGGCGCGCTCGTTGCGGAAACGCCGCTCATCCGGCAGGCGTTTGAGCAGCTGGAGGAATACTTCCGCGGCGAGCGGAGGGCCTTTGACCTGCCCATGGACGCGCGCGGCACGCCGTTTCAGCGGCGCTGCTGGCAGGCGCTGCTTGCGATTCCCTATGGGCAGACGCGCACCTATGCCCAGCAGGCGCAGGCCGTGGGCAGCCCGCGCGCCTGCCGCGCCGTGGGCATGGCCAATCACCGGAATCCTCTGCCGGTGCTGATTCCCTGCCATCGCGTGGTGGGGGCGGACGGAAGCCTGACCGGTTACGCGGGAGGGCTCAGAATCAAACAAATGCTCCTTGAAATAGAACAATCCCGGAAAGGATGATCGAAATGATCCACCGCAAGACCAAGATCGTATGCACGCTCGGCCCCTCCACCGAGGACGACGCCGTCCTCCGCGAACTGATCCTGTCGGGCATGAACGTGGCCCGGCTCAATTTCTCGCATGGCACGCATGAAACGCATCTCAACAACATCCACCGCATCGAGGCGTTCCGGCGGGAGCTGAACCTGCCCATCGCCATCATGCTGGATACCAAGGGTCCCGAGATTCGCCTGGAGACGTTCGAAAACGGCAAGGTTCAGCTCAGGAAGGGGCAGACCTTCACGCTGGTGACCCAGAGCGTGGTGGGAAACGCCGAACGTGCTTCCATCACCTATCCGGATTTGCCGCGCGATATCCATGAGGGAACCACCATCCTCATTGATGACGGCCTGGTGGGCATGACCGTGCGCAGCCTCACCGCCAGTGAAATCGTCTGCATCGTCAACAACGACGGCGTCATCTCCGACCGCAAGAGCGTCAACGTTCCCGACGTGGACCTCAGCATGCCCTACCTCAGCCAAAAGGACCGCGAGGACATCGCCTTCGGCATCAAAAACGGCGTGGATTTCGTGGCTGCCTCCTTCACCCGCAGCGCGGAGGACATTCTCGACGTTCGCAAGCTCTTCAGCGCCCTGGGCCGCACCAACGTCTCCATCATCGCCAAGATCGAAAACATGCAGGGCGTGCAGAACATCGACGAGATCCTGCGCGTGAGCGACGGCATCATGGTGGCCCGCGGCGACCTGGGCGTGGAGATTCCGCTGGAAAAGGTGCCGGTCATCCAGAAGATGCTCATTCACAAGGCGTACTCCTCCGGCAAGCAGGTCATCACCGCCACCCAGATGCTCGACAGCATGATGAAAAATCCGCGCCCCACCCGCGCCGAGGCCGCCGACGTGGCCAACGCCATCTACGACGGCACCAGCGCCATCATGCTTTCGGGCGAGACGGCGGCGGGCCAGTATCCGGTGGAAGCCGTGCAGACCATGGCGCGCATCGCCATGTCCGCCGAGGCGGATATCAACTACCGCAAGCGCTTCAAGGAGCGCGACACCGATCTCACGCCCGATGTGACCAACGCCATTTCGCACGCCACCTGCACCTCGGCGCACGACCTGGGCGCGGCGGCCATCCTGACCGTCACCAAGGGCGGGCGCACCGCGCGCATGATCTCCAAATACCGCCCCAGCTGCCCCATCATCTGCTGCACCACGGACGAGACCGTGTGCCGTCAGCTCAATCTGAGCTGGGGTGTGATTCCTCTGGTGATCGAGGAGGTCACCAACACCGACGATCTGTTCGAACGCGCCGTGCAGGCGGGCGAGGAAGCCGGGCTTTTGCACGACGGCGAGCTGGTGGTGATGACCGCCGGCGTGCCGCTGGGCATCAGCGGCACCACCAACCTGATGAAGGTGCATGTGGTGGGCCACATTCTGGTCACGGGCCACGGCGTTACGGAGCAGAGCTGCTGCGGCAGCCTGTGCGTGTGCCGTAACAGCGAGGAAGCCCTGCGCACCTTCCAGGACGGCGACATTCTGGTCATCTCCCAGACGAGCAACGCGCTCCTGCCCCTGGTGCGCAAGGCCAGCGGCCTGATTCTGGAGGATTCCAATCCCAACGGACACGGCGCCATCGCAGGCATGAGCCTGAACATCCCCGTGATTATCGGCGCGGAAAACGCCACCCGCATCCTTAAGAGCGGCGCTGTCGTCACGCTGGACGCCGAGCGCGGCATGGTCAGCTGCAACTCCACCCGGTCCATGTAAGCCCACGCAGGAGGAGAGAGCCATGAACGTACTGGTCAGCGCATGCCTGATGGGATTCCGGTGCCGCTATGACGGCGGTACGCAGCGCCTGGCCTGTCTGGATGCCCTGCGGGAGCGGCATGTGCTGATTCCCGTGTGCCCCGAGGTGATGGGCGGCTTGCCCACCCCGCGCGAACCCTCCGAGATCCGGGACGGACGGGTGGTATCGCGCGACGGAAGGGACGTGACGGAGGCATTCCGGCGCGGCGCGCGGGAAGCGGAGAAGATCGCGCGAACCTGCGGATGCGGATGCGCGCTGCTCAAGGAGCGCAGCCCCTCCTGCGGTCTGGGCAAAGTCTACGACGGGACCTTCTCAGGCACGCTCACGGACGGCGACGGCCTGTGCGCCCGGCTGCTGGCGGACTGCGGCCTGAGGGTGATCGGCGAATCCCGGGCGGAGGAGCTGCTCGCCTCACAGAACTGAAAAAGCCATGGCTACAAAAAAGGCCGCCGTGCCCCAAAAGCGCGGCGGCCCCTTTTTATTAAGTTTTTACTTGACGGCCTGGAAGAAGTAACGGCTGACATAGCCGGTCACGCCGTCAATCTCGGCCTTGCACCATACATCGCCGACCTCAAGGACGGTGATCTCCGTGCCCACGGGATGCGCCTTGATGATCGGCGAGCTCAGGCCCGGAGCCGTGCGGAAGTTGACGATGTAGTTGCCGTTGGGGTTCACCAGCTTGGCGGTGAAGGGGGTCTGGGGCAGCGTGGAGCTGCCGCCGGTGGAGGAGCCGGTTACCTTGATGTACTTTTTCATCATGTAACCGCTCTTGCCGGCCACCGTCACCTTGTAGAAGCTGCCGCTTTCACCCAGCAGCTGCACGCTGGTGCCGTTGCGGTAGTAACCCAGAACGCGGGCGTCCGTGCTGGCGGTTTCACGCAGCAGGAGCACCTGGTTGGCGCCGGGGTTGTTGACCACGCCGGTCTTGGGATAGCCGGTGGTGGTACCGCTGCCGCCGCTGCTCTGGGAGGCGCTGAGGTACTGGCTGGCCATATAGCCGGTCTTGCCGTCAACGCTCACCTTGTACCAGCCGTTGCCGCGCTGCAGAACGGTCACCGCCGTGCCGGGCTTGAAGCTGGTGATGATGTTGCCTTCCAGGCTGGGCAGGTCGCGCAGGTTCAGGCCGCGGCCGGTGTTGGTGCGCACGTAGAGCGTGCTGCCGCTGGACGTGTCGGAAAGGTACTTGCTCATCACATAGCCCTCCAGACCGTTCACGCGCACCTTGCTCCATTCGCCCATGTCCTCAAGGACCGTCATCCACGTGCCGGTGGGGTACTGCCTGAGCACCTGCGCCGACAGGGAGGGCTCCGCGCGCATGTTCAGCGCGCCGCCCTGGACGACCTTGCTGACCTCGGCCAGCGAGACCAGCGGCAGCATCAGCGCCAGAATCAGCGCCAGCGCCGGGAGGCATCTTTTGTAGAGAGGGGTCTTTTGCATATTCGGGATACCTCCTTTTTGTTTTGGCCAGGGGTTGCCCCTTGCCGTTCTCTCATCTGACGAACCAGCGCGCGCCTTCCTTTCCGGAAATGGACCCTTCAATCATCCAATATCAGGAAAATCAAGCCGGAAACGGTATGCCTCTGGGTGAGGCTGGAAGCCCGCGCCGCTCTATCCTGCGCGCTCAGCACGCTTGATGCGTCCTTTGCCGGCTGAATTTACCAGACAGGCGAAAGAAAATCTGGCATGCCTGCGCGCCGGTTGCCGGTTTTGGCAGGCATTGTTTGCAGCGCGCATGCTTCGATCGGGCAACATAGCGGTACGCCTGTGGAAAGGAGACGAAGGTATGCTGACGAGCCTCAACCGCATGGTAGGGCTGCCCGTGGTTTGGCAGGACCGACAGCTGGGATACGTGGAGCGCGCGGTGCCCGACGCGCGTGCACGCCGGCTCAGCGGCGTGGTGGTGCGCAAGGGCATTGGACCGGCCAAATGGGTTTCCAGCGACGGGATCGCAGTGGTGGGCAGTCGGTGCGTGCTCATCCGGCAAAAGCCGCGAGCCGTTCCGGACGGCCGGCCGGGCAGTCTGGGGCGCGCTTTCCTGACGACGGGAGAGTGCGTGGGCGAGGTGACAGACGTGATTCTCCATGGCGACTCGCTTCGTCTGGAGGCCCTGGAGCTGAGTCCCGGCCCGGTCTACCGGCTGCTGGGCAGGCGCGCCTACGCGGCGCAGTACCGTGTGAACGAGGGCGCGCGGGAGGGCGAGGTCGTCGTGCCGAGGCTTCTGACATGGGCGCAGCTGAAGCGGACATTGGGAGAGGAGGACGGCGGATGAGCATGCTCAAAACGGCGGCGGCAGGCGCGATCGGCTTTGCGGTAGGCGCGGGCGCGATGCTGATGCCCGGCAATCAGAAACTTAAGAAACAGGCGCAGAAGCAGATGGACAAGCTGGTCAGAATGGCCAAGATGTGGTAAGCCTTTCCGGGCGGCGCCTGACAATCGGGCGCCGCCCGTACAGGCTTCGCGGAAAGGAGCGGCGCTATGCAGCGAAACGAGGCGAGCCTTCTTCGCGTGCGCTTCCTGTGGATCGGCGCAGCGCTGGCGGCGGCCTTTTGGGCGCGCGAACTGATCTGGCAGGCCGCCACGCAGCTGTTTTTCGGCATGCTGGTGGCGCTGGCGGCGCTGCCGGTGATGAAGCGGCTGGAAAAGCGCTTTTCGCCCGCCACGGCCGCCACGCTGTCCATGACCAGCCTGAGCGCGCTCGCGCTGACGTCCGTACTGCTGCTCGCCCCGGCGCTCATACGCCAGGGCAGGCAGCTGGTGGCGCTTTTGCCCGTGCTCTATAACGCGGCGGAGGAATGGCTGGCACGCGCGCAAGGCTGGCTGGCGGAAAACGGCATCTCGCTGGGCGGGGAGCTGCGTGGGTCGCTGCTGAGCAGGGGCGAAGAGGCGCTCGGCGCCGCCGCGCCCGCGGCCATGGCCTGGGTGGGCGGCATGGCGGGCAGCCTTGGCAAATGGATGCTCGCGCCCGTGTTCGGGTTTTACTTTTTGCGCGACCGCAGGCAGATCGGACAGTGGCTTCTGTCGCTGATCCCGATGGAAAAAAGAACGATGACCGTTCAGATTCTGCGCGAGATGCGCCGGGAAACGGCGGGCTATCTGCGCGGGCAGCTGATGATATCGGCCGTGGTGGGCGGGCTGACGGCTCTGGGATTGCTGTTTTGCGGAGTGCCGGCATGGCTTTTGCTGGGCGTGGTCATGGGTGTTCTGGAGCTGATCCCCTATGTGGGGCCTTTTCTGGGCGGCGTCCTGGTAGCGCTGTTTTCTTTGCCGGGCGGGCTGGGACGCACGCTATGGGCGCTGGGCGTGGTCGTCGTGGTGCAGCAATTGGAGGGCGGCATGCTCTCTCCCCAGCTGATGAGCGACGCCACCCGCCTGCATCCCGTTGCGGTGGTGCTGTGCGTGATGCTGGGCGGCGCGGCGGGCGGCGTCGGGGGGATTCTTCTGTCGGTGCCGCTGCTGCTTTGCGCGCGCGCGGCGCTTCGGGTGGTCAGCCTGCGGCGGTCGCGGGACGCCGGACAGGCATAGCTTAGAAACGGATTAAAAACCAAGAAATGCTTTGCAAAGGCAGGAAATTGGTGTATAATCATTTCTGTATCACCTCTGAAGGAGGAGGAACCGACTTATGAACGAAATGAATGGAACGACGAAGTTTTCGCCCGTCGTGGAGGGGGGCAACGACGCCAGCACCATCCTTTCGCATGTATACCGCGCCCTGCAGGCCAAGGGCTATGACCCCGTGACCCAGCTGGTGGGCTATCTGATTTCGGGCGATCCCACCTATATCACCAGCTACGGCCAGGCGCGCAGCATGATCTGCCGCCTGGAGCGCGACGAGATCATGGAGGAACTGGTCAGGGTCTATCTGCAGGGGCTGGACGGCTGATATGGCGGGACGGATTCTGGCGCTGGATGTGGGCGACGTGCGCATCGGCGTGGCCGTGAGCGACCCCACGGGCACCATCGCCCAGCCGCTGGAGGTCTACCGCCGCGTGGGCTACGGCCCCGACAGCCGGTATGTGGCGGCGCTTTGCCAGCGCCTGGAATGCGAAAGCGTGCTGCTGGGCCTGCCACTGAACATGGACGGCAGCGCGGGTCCGCAGGCACAAAAGGTGATGGACTTTGGCGCGGTGCTGGAGAAGGCGGGGCTGAAGGTTCACTATCAGGATGAGCGGCTGACCACCGTCACGGCCGAAGCGGTGCTCATCGATTCCGGCGTGCGCCGGGAGGACCGCAGGCGGCACGTGGATAAGCTGGCCGCCACGGTCATACTGGAACAATGGCTGGCCTCACAGGGCCGGCGGAAAGAGGAATGAACATGCAGGAGAACGACAACCTGGTACAGCTCCAGGACGAAAACGGCAGGGATGTCAACTTCGAGCACCTCATGACCATTGAGCATGAGGGCAATTATTACGTGGTTCTTGAGGCCACGGAGGATACCGACGACTGCAAGGAAGGCGAAGCCATCATCCTCAAAATCGTCCGCGATGAGGAGAGCGACGAGGACGTGTACGCCACCATCGAGGACGAGGCGGAGTTTAACGCCGTGTTTGACAAGTGCATGGCGGCCATGGAGGAAGAGGACGAGGCCGCCGCGCTGGAAATGGAAGCCGTTGATCTCGACGACGACGGGGACGAGGAGTAATCCATGCCGAGGCTGTTGGGCGAGCGCGTGATGCTGCGCGAATACAGGGCAGACGACATCGGAGACATCCGCAAGTGGGTCAACGACGCCGAAACCACCCGATATCTGTCCACGCGCTTCTGGCCTCCGCAGACCATGGTGGACAGCGAGGAGTTTCTCTCCCGGATGCTGCAAAGCAGCCACAATGCCTATAACTTCGTCATCGCAGACCGCGCAGACGAGCGCTATCTCGGACAGCTGGACATGTTTCGCGTGGACTGGCGGCTGCGGTGCGGCGAACTGGGCATGGTTATCGGCGGCGCAGAAAACCGGGGCCAGGGCCTGGGCCGTGAGGCGCTTGGGCTGATGCAGCGCTTTGCCTTCCGCACGCTGGGCCTGGAGCGGCTGGAAATGGAGGTCCACATGGAAAACGACGCTGCGCGCCGGTGCTATGAGAAAGCCGGTTTCGTGCTGGAAGGCGTCAAGCGCCACGCCTTTTTTACCGACGGGCGATTCTGCGATGTGGGCATCCTAAGCATCCTAAGCGACGAATACGAGGCCCGCGCATGACACCGCGCGCTGCCGGTTCGCATATCGTGAACCATCCCGGACCGAAGGGCCCTGGGATGGTTTTTTGTCATGCAGCCGGAAACGGGTCCGGGGATTGACTTTGATACCCGCTTTCGGATAGAATATATCTTTGTGAGGACTTTGAGCCTCCTAACGGCCGGGAGGGAACATCGACCATGGGAAAGATCGTGGCCAAATTCGGCGGCAGCTCGCTTTCGGATGCGGGCCAGTTTGCAAAGGTCAGGCAGATCATTGAAATGGACGCGCGGCGTTGCTATGTGGTGCCCAGCGCCCCCGGAAAGCGATTTGACGGCGACGAAAAGGTGACGGATCTGCTCTACCGCACCTATCGCCTCCATCGGGAGGGCCAGGATTTCACGCCCGCGTTTTCGCAGGTTCGGGACCGGTTCCTATCCATCGCGTCCGAGCTGGGACTGAAGGTGGATATCGCGTCCCATCTGGATGAAATCGAGCGGGACATCCTCGCGGGAGCCAGTGAGGACTACTGCGCAAGCCGGGGAGAATACCTCAACGGCCTGCTGCTGGCGGATTATCTGGGCTATCATTTTCTGGACCCCAAGGACTTCATCTTCTTCTCCCGGGACGGGAGCTTTGACAGCGAGCGCACCAACGCAGCGCTGTCCGCGGCGCTTTCGCGCACGGACCGGGCGGTGATTCCGGGCTTTTACGGCAGCGGCGCGGACGGGCGCATCCGTACCTTTTCCCGCGGCGGCAGCGACGTATCCGGCGCCATCGTAGCGCGCGCGGCCTATGCCGACATGTATGAAAACTGGACCGATGTGAGCGGCTTTCTGATGGCGGACCCGCATGTGGTGCCCGGCGCGCGCGCCATCCGCAGCATCACCTACCGCGAGCTTCGCGAGCTCTCCTACATGGGTGCGACCGTGCTGCACGAGGACAGCGTGTTCCCCGTGCATCGTGCGGGTATTCCCACCAACATCCGCAACACCAACGCCCCTTCTGAGCGCGGCACCATGATCACCCATGGGTCGGTGGAGGAGGCCAACCCCTACGTCATCACGGGCATCGCGGGAAAGCTGGGTTTCAGCGTCATTTCCGTGGAAAAGGCCATGATGAACAGCGAGCATGGCTTCGGTCGCCGCGTGCTGCAGGCCGTGGAGGAAAACGGCCTTTCCTTCGAGCATCTGCCTACGGGTATCGATACCATGTGCGTAGTGCTTTCCACAGCGGAGCTCGCGCCAGTGCGCGACCGCGTGGTCAAGCGCATCATGGAGCTGACCGAACCCGATACCGTGACCATTCATGACAACATGGGCATCATCGCCACGGTGGGCCGCGGCATGATCCACAACCCCGGCACCGCCGCAAGGCTGTTTTCTGCGCTCAGCCGCGAGCACGTCAACGTGCGCATGATCGACCAGGGCAGCAGCGAGCTGAGCATTCTGGTGGGCGTGGACAGCGGCGACTTCCAGCCCGCCATCCGCGCCATCTATCACGAGTTTGTGGGCGGCGCGGAGCAGCAGTAGGCGCGCCTGTGCAAAAGATGAAGGGGATGGCCGCATGAAGAAACGCGAAACCGCATGGCATTCCCGCGCGCATCGCGTGTGGTTCGGCATCTGTACGGTGTGCCTTTCCCTCTACATCGCCTATGCGACCTGCTTGAGCCAGAGCGGCTTTCTGACCGGCAGCGTGCAGACCGTTGCGTCGCTGTGCGCGTTCGTCGCGCTCAGCGCGGCGCTGTGCCGTCTGCTGCCCGTGGGATGCGAGCGGCTGGCCGGCTTTTCGCCCGCGCCGAAGCCCGGCGGCGGGCGTCGCGTCTTTTGGGCTGCGATGGCCATTTCGGCGGTTCTCTTCGGCTGTGCGTTTGCGGCCTGCTGGCCCGGCGGCGTGAGCTACGACGCGTCCAACCAGTGGCGTCAGGCCCATTCCGGAGAGTTCAACAACTGGCATCCCGTCTTTCACACGCTGCTGATCTGGCTGGTCACGCGGGTGTGGGACAGCTATCCCTTCGCGGTATGCGTGCAGATTGCCGCTTTTTCGGCGGCCATGGCGTATCTGACCTCCACGCTAAACCGCCGCGGCGTACCCGCCTGGTTGGCGCTTGGCGCGCACGCGCTGGTATGCGCGTCGCTCCCCGTGCGCAACACCCTGATGTACCTGGGCAAGGACAGCGCCATGAGCGCCGCCGTGGTGGTGCTCGCAGCGCAGGCCGTCAACATGCTCCATACGCGGGGCGGATGGCTCAAACGCCCGCGCAATGCCGTCTGCTTCGGCCTGATGCTGGCCGCAGCCACCCTTTTGCGCCACAATGCCATTCTATGGACGCTGCCCCTGCTCCTATGCGGACTTCTGTGCTTTCCATGGGGCCGCAGAGGCGCTGCGCTGGCCGCCGGCGCGGCGGCGCTGGCGCTGGCTTTGGTGCGGGGGCCGCTCTACGGAGCGCTGGACGTGGTCTACCCCGACAACACCACGGAGGAGAGCGTGGGCATCCCCATGACCATCCTCTGGGATGTACGGGCTCAGGCGCCGGAGGCGCTGGACGGGGAAACGGCCGCATTTCTTTCCGCGCTTGCAGCGGACGGGGAATGGGAGGACGCCTATCAGCTTCATCGCTACAACAGCATCAAATTCACCTATGACCGCGAGCTGATCGCCGAACGCTCCGTCACGGACATCCTGTCCATGGCGGGCCGGGCCGCGCTGGCCGCGCCGCGCCTGGCGTTTGAGACCATCAACGGCGTAACCGGCCTGGTCTGGGACGTAACCGGTCAGAATCGTGGCTATGAGACTGTGAGCAACTCCGGCGATCTGCCGGAGGCACTCTATGGCCGGGCCACGCTCAACCGGCTGGGGCAGGCGGCGTTGGCCGTGATTGACGCGCCGCTGGCGTGGACGCCGGCGCGGTGGCTGACCGAAAACATCGGGGCACAGCTGCTCCTGATGCTGCTTGCGGCGCTATGGACGCTGCGCCGGCGGGGCGTAGACGTGTTGGTGTTGGCCCTGCCCGTGCTGTGCTACGACCTGGGCACTATGCTGCTTTTGTGCGGCGATGACGCGCGGTTTTTCCAGTGCTCCATGGCCGTATGCATTCCATGCATACTCGCGATGCTCTATTTGCCAAAGCTTGAGGAGGCCTGACCGAGGTGCCTTTGACCGCACATATGTTTCTGATCGTCTGCCCGCTGGCGTTGCTGGCGGGCTTCGTGGATGCCATGGCCGGCGGCGGGGGGCTGATCTCGCTGCCGGCTTACTATCTGGCCGGGCTTCCCGCCAGCACGGCTGCGGGCACCAACAAGCTCTCAGCCACCATGGGCACGGTGCTGGCGGTGTATCAATATGGAAAGTCGGGGAAAATACAGAGGCGCATCGGCCTGGCCTCCGGCATAGCGGCGGCGGCGGCCAGCGCGCTGGGCGTGCTTGTGATGAAGCAGCTGCCGGACCATACGGTACGCGTGCTGGTGATGTGCTGCATCCCGGTGGCCGCCGTGCTGACCCTTCGCGGCCGCGGCAAGACGCGTCCGCAACGGCACTTTACCGCCCGGAACATGATGCTGTTGGCCGTGGGCGTGGGCCTGTGCGTGGGATTCTACGACGGGCTGGTCGGGCCGGGCACGGGCACGTTTCTGATTTTACTTTTTGTTCATATTTTCGGCCTGGAGGATGTCATGGCCAGCGGCACGGCCAAGGTGACAAACCTGCTGAGCAACCTGGCCGCGCTTACTAGCCTGCTTTTGTCCGGCGATGTGCTATGGCTTTTGGGCCTGCCCGCCGGACTGTGCGCCATGCTGGGGGCCGAGCTGGGCAGTCGCCTGACGCTGAAGAAGGGCAGCCGGTTCGTGCGCGGGATGATGCTGTGCGTGCTTTTCCTGCTTCTTGCCAAAATGATTACGGATATGTTACAATAAAAGTTGCCATGAACTTGGAGGTGCGCCTGGATGAATCAACCCGATCTTTCACGCGAGATACGTCTTATCGTTCCCGCCCGCCAGAACTACGCCCTGATTGCCAGCATGACGCTTTGCGGGCTGGGGATGTCGGCGGGGCTGGATATGGACCTGCTGGGCGATCTGCGCACCGTGACCTGTGAATGCATGGACTGTCTGCTTCATCAGGCGGGGTGCCCTGAAAGCATCGAGGTATGCGCGCGCGTGGAGGCCGGCCGGCTATGTGTTGGCTTCCATGCGGTTTCTCGCCGGCGGACGCAGGCGGCCGACGCGATGGACCTGGATATCACCCGCGGGGTTTTGGAAACGCTGATGCCGCAGGTGCGGCTCAAGCAGGATGGCGACGGCGTGTACGGCATCGAATGCTCGATGCCCGTCTAGGAGCGGAGGCAGCCATGAACGACGAGCACTTGATTCCTCTGCTGGAAAGGTATGCCGCCGGTCGGGACCCCGCCCTTCGGGACGAGCTGTTCGAGCGTTACCTGCCGCTGGCGCGGGCGGTGGCGCGCAAGCTTTCCGGCCGCGGCGTGGAAACGGAGGATCTGGAGCAGGTGGCCGGCATGGCGCTGCTCAAGGCGCTGGAGCGCTTTGACCCGGCGCGGGGCTTTCGCTTTGTCACCTACGCGGTGCCCACCATCACCGGCGACGTGCGCAACTATTTGCGCGACAGGAGCGGACTGATGCGCATGCCGCGCGACACGCGCCAGCGCCTCTACCAGATGACGCAGGAGCAGGAGCGCTTTGAGCGCGAGCACCTGCGCGCGCCCACCGCAACGGAGCTGGCGGAGCGCATGGGCATCGCGCCCGAAGCGTTTCTGGCCCTGCTGAGCCTGCGCTCGCAGAATGAGGCGGTGTCGCTGGATACGCCCGTGGGCGAGGAGGGCGATACGTGCCTGTCCGACCTGCTGGGCAGCGCAGACGACCGCTTTGAACGCATGGAGCGCAGCGAGTGGGCCCAGTGGCTTTTGTCCAAGGTGGGCGAGACGGAGCGCGAGCTGCTTACCCTGCGCTTCCGCGACGGCCTGGGCCAGCGCGAAACGGCCAGGCGACTTGGTATCTCCCAGATGCAGGTGTCGCGGCTGGAGCGGCGCGCGCTGAGCCGCCTCAGGGCCATGGAGGCCCAGGCATAGCGAAC
>CALVNG010000034.1 GCA_944349545.1 uncultured Eubacteriales bacterium | reverse complement strand
TACTACCTGCACCGCATCGGCCGCACGGGGCGCGCTAAAAAGCACGGCGTCGCCTTTACGCTGCTGACCTATACCGAGAGCGTGCGTTTTGACGCCATTCTCAAATATATCATGGCCAAGCCCGTGCCCCTGCATTTCAACGACATGGGCATATTGGTCACCGAAACGGGCGAACCTTTCTTTGAGGATATGTAACAGCTTTTGGAGGCGATTGACATGGGCATCATCCCATCCCGCAACCTGGAGGAACAGCGCCGCGAGCAGAACGGCGTGACCTACTTTGACCGCGGCGTGATCGAGGGCCGGGACGGCCGCAAATACAGCCGTTACGCCATCCAGACCCACTTCGTCAAGGTGGGCGAAGACCAGGCGGCTCTGGTGGAAAAGTACGTGCGTCCGCTCTATCAGCCCGGCGACATGCTCAGCTTCGGCGCAAAGGTCATGTGCATGTGCGTCAGGTCCGTTAAGACCCGCGACGAGGTCAAGCCCGGCTGGTGGGCCAACCACCTGTGGCGCTTTGCGGGCATCAACCACACGGGCGTGGGCATGCATGAGCCCTACAAGCTCCAGCTGGTCATCGACATGTGCGGCCTTCCGCGCGTGCTGCTGGCCGCCGCCGCCAGCGCGGTCACCAAGCTGTTTGGCATGCACGGCGTATTTTACAAGGTGTGCGGCAAGGGCGTGGGCGGCATCGACGGTTTCTACACCCGTTCGAGCTTTGAATTGTACCACCAGATGGCCCTCATCAACCCCGACAACCCCGATGAGCTGTGCGCAAAGCTCTATCAGGACACGGGCATTCCCGTGGTGCTCATGGATGCCAACGACCTGCAGCGCGACCAGCTGGGCAAAAGCCCGGACTTCCCCCTCACCGACGCGCAGATCCAGGACGCCATGGCGGACAACCCCAGCGGTCAGGGCGACGAGCTGACCCCCTTCATTCTGATCCGTCCGCTCGCCTGAGCGAATCCGCGCCCGCCCCTAGGGGCGGGCGCTTTTCAATCCCATGCTTTGAAAGGATAAAATACCCATGAATGCAACGGAACGCTTCCTTCGCTATGCCGCCGTCCCCACGCGGTCGGACCCCGATTCTGCCGTCACTCCTTCCACGGACTGCCAGTTCAACCTGGCCCGCCTGCTGGCGCAGGAGCTCACGGACCTGGGCCTTACGAATGTGCGCGTGACGGACAACTGCTTCGTCTATGCCGCGCTGCCCGCCACGCCGGGGCTGGAAGGCCAGCCCTGCCTGGGCCTGATCGCCCACATGGATACCGCGCCCGACTATCCCGGCGAGGGGGTCAAGCCCCAGCTCCACCCCGATTACGACGGCGGGGACATCGTGCTTCCGGCCACGGGCGCGGTGCTCTCGCCCGCCCGCTTCCCCGATCTGTGCAGCCTCAAGGGCAAAACGCTCATCACCACCGACGGCTCCACCTTGCTGGGCGCGGACGACAAGGCCGGCGTAGCCGAGATCATGGCCGCGCTGGAGCGCGTCATCGCCTCCGGCCGGCCGCATGGGCCGGCTGCGGTGGCCTTCACGCCGGACGAGGAAACGGGCCTGGGCATCGCGGGATTCGACGTGGCGGGCTTCGGCGCGGCTTACGCCTACACCGTGGACGGCGGGGAAGTGGGCGAGCTGAGCTATGAGAATTTCAACGCCTGTGAGGCGACGCTGGACTTTCGCGGCGTAAACGTGCATCCCGGCAGCGCCAAGGACACCATGGTCAATGCAAGCCTGCTGGCCATGGAATACAACGCCATGCTGCCCGACGCGGAAACCCCGCGCCACACCGAAGGCTACGAGGGCTTCTTCCATCTGGAGGAGATGGCGGGCGACGTGGCGCACGCACGGCTGGTCTACATCGTGCGCGATCATGACGCGGCGCGTTTCGAGGCCCGCAGGGAGCAGCTGCGCCACATTGCGATGGTGATGAACGAGCGCTGGGGCGAAGGCGCCGTCACCCTGACTTTGCGCGACCAGTACCGCAACATGAAGGAGAAGATCGCGCCCCATCCCTTCCTGATCGAAAACGCAAGGGCCGCCATGCGCGCGGCGGGCTTCGAACCCTTCGATGCGGCGGTGCGCGGCGGCACGGACGGCGCGCAGCTGTGCTACATGGGTCTGCCCTGCCCCAACCTGTGCACCGGCGGCCATGCCTTCCACGGCCCCTTCGAGCATATCGCGGCTGAGGATATGGAGCTTTGTGTCCGTATGCTGGAGGAGCTTATCTGCCTGCCCCGCAAGTGATTTCTCGCAGGCAGGCAAACATGGGAAAACGGCGCCCGGTGATGGCATAGGCATCACCGGGCGCCGCCTGGTTTCGTCCGTTTTCAGTAATTGTACTCGATCACCTGCTGGTAGGCGCGGTAGTTGCTGGTGTGCAGCAGCTCGCGGCTGGTTTCCTGGCCGTCCTTGTACCACACCTTTTCGGTTTCCACCACATAGCCGGTGCGGGCCTTGACGGTGGTTTTTTCCGTGCCGTAGGGCAGATCGGTGTTGAGCTCATACTTGATCTCGCTGGGCGGGTCGATGGTCTTGACCACGGTGGACTGAAGGTCGATCGTCACGCCCTCCCCCAGCGACATGCCCCAGATTTCAGCGCTCATGCGCCGGTTTTTGTAGTACGTGATAATGAAAATGGGGCTGTTGGTATTGTTTTTGAACTGAAAATCCAGGTTGGGCCAGTTGACGGTCGCGTCCTCGCCGATGTTGACGTAGGTGCTGGGCCAGGCGTGCGGGCTGCGGGAGACGATTTCCAGATTGGCGCGCGCCACGGCGTTGAACAGCGTGGAGGACACCTGGCAGATGCCGCCGCCCACCTCCTCGATGCTCTGCCCCGCGGCGATGGCGCCGGCGGACTTGTATCCCTTCTCCGTGGTGCGCTGGCCGGTGGCCTGATTGAAGCTGAAGGTTTCGCCGGGCATGAGGGCCGTACCGTTGATGGCCTGACAGGCCAGGTCGATGTTGGTGTTTCGATTGGAGTCGTTGGTGGTTTCGGTGGTGTAGGCCGCCACCAGTCCGAAGCTGGCCACCAGCTCATCCTTGGTAACGGCTGGCTCGGTCACAATGGGGTCCACCGTCACCGTCACGCCGCTTTCCCAGCGGTCCAGCGCGGCGGTCACGCGCTCATAGAGCAGGTCCTCATCCAGCGTGACGCCAGGCTGGGATTCGGTAAAGCTGAAGGTGCGCGTAGCATAGTCGAAGGACTGGATCTGCGCATCCACAGGGTCGCGCGTCACATAGGCGGCGATGTCCGCCACCAGCGCACGCACGGCCTCATGATCGTAGCTGGCGGTGGTGGTCAGGTTGATTCCGCTTTCCCGCAGGGCCACCGCTCGGTTGGTGCGCTCGCGGAAGGGCGTTTGCAGCGTGCTCTGAATGGTCGTGGTATTGGTGCGGCCGATGGCATAGGCGCGCTCCAGCACGTTGCCCAGATCCCGCTGGGCTGGCACGTTGCCGGAATCCACGGTCCAGGTCTTGTTGCCGATCGCCACCGTCACGGAAAAGGCGTCCGGCACATCCGACCCGTTGGCCGTGAGCAGCTCTCGCGCCTCCTCCACGGTCATATCCCCCACATGGATGCCGTCTACAAAGATACCGGGATAGATCACATCACGGTCCATGTAGTCGCGGTATTGCTTGTAGGTGGCCACTACTTCGGGATCATAGCGCAGCAGCTCGCCGTTGATAAAGGCATAGTTGCCGAAATCCTTCCAGAAATACCCTGCCATCTGTGGCATCATGATGACCGCCAGCACCAGCATGCCCAGCACGCTCAGCGTGATCACAGCCACGCATACATATGCGCGCCAGCCGGGATGATCCGGCTTTTCGCGGCTGCCGTGGCCGCCGGGCTTTCTGGGAGGCTGCCCGCCGCCATGCGCCGGTTTTTGTCCCTTCGGCGGGGCCGACGCGGGTCGGGGCGGCCTGGGTTCCGTTTTTTTCACGGGCGCCGTTTCCAGCGGCTGTTCCCAGGAGAGATCGTCGTCATAGACAAAGGCGTCCCGCGCGGAGGGGACGGCGGTTTCGCCGTCCGGCCCGGCATCCAGCACGCTGCGGTACTGCGTCTCACCCAGCCGCGCAGGGGCGGCAAATTCGCCATGTCCGTCCACGGCCAGCCTTTGCGCACGCTTCACGCTCGGCCCGGATCGTGCCAGGCCCGGGCCGCCCGCATCATAGCGCCCTGACGCCATCCAATACCCTCCCTGCCGCCGCGGCTCAGGCCAGTTCCCTGAGCATGCGGAAACTCAATATCTCCAGGCCTTCGTCCAGGTGCACATTCACCACGGACGTTCCCTCCGGCACCTTCAGATCCAGCGGCGCAAAGTTCCAAAATCCCTTGACCCCGCGTTCGCAAAGCACTTCCACCATCCGCTGCGCATGCGAAACCGGCACCGCCAGCACGGCGATATCCACCGTGTTCTCATCCAGATAACGTTTCAGCTCTGCCACATCCTGCACCGTCAGGCTGCCCACCGTCATGCCGATCTTGGTTTCGTCGTTATCGAAGATGGCGACGGTTTCAAAGCCGTTGGCGGGGAAGGAATCTGAAAGCGCCACTGCACGGCCTATGTTGCCCGCGCCCACGATGATCATGCGGTGCGTGCGGTCCACGCCCAGAATGTGGCCGATGTGCTCGCGCAGGCCGCTGACGGAATAGCCATATCCCTGCCGGCCAAATCCACCGAAGCAGTTGATGTCCTGACGAATCTGGGATGCGGTCAGGTGCATGCGATTGCCGAGTCCCTGGGAAGAGATCTGATGAATGCCTTCTTTTTCCAGTTCCTTGAGATGACGGTAGTAGGCGGGCAACCGCTTGATGACCGCCTCGGATACATAGCCTGCCATAGCGAACGTTCCTCCATTCCGAGCTGTCAAAGCAGCGGCCTCCCCCCTTTGGGCCGCTCCGCGACATTTGTCTGAAAATTCATTTTCTATTATAGCACAACGTTTGTTTCCTCACAAGGCATGTGCGGATGAAAGCGCCTGAGAAAAGCAGCCGTGGAACATGCCTCCACGACTGCTTTTCAGGCCTGCTGCGGGCCGTCAGTTCTGCTGCTTGAGGGTGATAACCACGTGGCGGTTGGGTTCCTCGCCCTCGCTGTGCGTGGTCACGGCGTCGTTCTGCTGCAGGGCGCTGTGCAGGATGCGGCGCTCGTAGGGGTTCATGGGCTCCATGACCACCTTGCGGCCCGTCTTGACGGCGCGGTTGGCCATGCGGTTGGCCAGGCGGCGCAGCGCCTCCTCCCGCTTGGCGCGGTAGTTTTCAGTGTCCAGCGTAACGCGGATGTAATCCTCGCTGCCTTTGTTGACATACAGGCTGGTCAAATACTGCAGCGCGTCCAGCGTTTCGCCGCGGCGGCCGATCAAAATGCCCAGCGTGTCGCCGAACATATCCACACGGACGTTGCCTTCCTCGTCCCGACGGGCGTTGATGGTGACCTCCACGCCCATCAGGCGGGTCACGTCCGTCAGGAAGGTGAAGGCGCGGCCCTCCGGCGCCTCTGCATCGGCAGGGGGCTGCACAGCCTCCGGCACAGGGTTGGCAGGCTTTTCCGCCTTGGGCGCCTTCTCCGCTTTCGCGGGCTTTTCGGCTTTGGGCGCTTTGGCAGGCTTTTCGGCCCTGGGGGCCTTGGGCTGGTCCGCTTTTTCCTGCGCGGCGGGTTTTTCCGCCTTGTCCTCCGGCTTGTCAGCCTTGGGCTTGCGCTTGCGGGCAGGCTTTTGCTCCGGCTCCTTGACGGCATCTTCCAACGCGACGGAGGACAGCACGTCCTCCCCGCCCTCGACGTCCTCGCGCACGGTCAGGCGTACCACCACGGGCTTGCCGCCCAAAATGCCCAGAAATCCCTTGCTGCCTTCATCCAGGATGTCGATCTTGACATCCGCAAACGAGACGCCCAGCTTTTCAAGGCCCTGGGTCACGGCCTCTTCCATGGTTTTGGCGCTGGATTCCACGGACCTCATTTCAATGTTCCCTCCCCTGCGGTCTCAGGCTGGTTTTCCTCCATCTTCTCAAACATCTTGTTCATCACCAGGCCCTGCACCCACGCAAACACGTTGCTGACCACCCAGTAGAGGGCGAAGATCGCGTTATAGCTGGAGCAGATCCACAGCGAGAACAGGGGGAAGAAGTACTTCATGAACTTGTTGGTACCGGCCGCGGGATTGTTGGGATCGGCGGCGGCGGTCTGCGGCTGGGACAGCGTCATCAGATACTGGGTGACGGCGGCCAGAATGGGCAGGATGAACCAGCCGTTGTTGTGCGCATAGATGCTGAGGTTCACGATCAGCAGGTTCAGCTGCGGCATGGTGGCCCACAGCTGCGTCTCCTGCGCATAGATGGGCAGGGTCTGAAGCGCCGCAAAGACGGTTTCGCCGCTGATGGTGGCGGCGTCGATGCCGTACTGTGCCAGCGCCGTCACCGAAGCCGGGTCAAGCGAAACGAACACCTTGGCCCAGATGTCGGCGGGAATCATGCGCAGGTTGGCATTATCGGCAATAACGGGGTTAAAGGGGCTGTCGGGCATCCAGATATTCTTGATCCATAGCCAGCTTTCGTTGGCCTGGGTGCCGGTGGTCAGCAGGTTCAGGGCCTGGCTGGCCATTTCGGTATTAGCCACGGTGCGCATGGCGGCAAACATGATCCACAGGATTGCCATGGAAACCAATAGCGGCAGGCAGCCGCTCATGGGGTTGATGCCCTCTTTGCGGTAGAGCTCGGCGCTCTTCTGGTTGAGCTTTTCCTTGTCGTTGGCGTACTTCTTCTGCAGCTTGGCGATCTGCGGCTGCAGCTTGGTCATGCGGCGCATGCTCTTGCGGCTCTTGTAATCCAGGGGCAGAAGGACCAGCTTGATCAGAAGCGTAAAGACGACCATGCTCCAGCCGTAGTTGTGAATGACGGAGTTGATGCCATTGAGGATTGCGACCAGAAAGTCGTTCATCGGGGGTCATTCCCTCCTTAATGTGGTATCCGGGATGTCGGGGACGGGGTCGTAGCCGCCCCTGCAAAACGGGTTGCATCGCAGCAGACGCCTGAGCGCCAGCCAGCCTCCGCGCAACGCGCCAAACCGCTCGATCGCCGTGTAGGCGTACTGCGAGCACGTGGGCTGGAAGCGGCACGCAGGAGGCGTATGGGGGCTGATGTGCGCGCGGTAGAAACGGATGAGTGCCAGCAGGACGCTTTTCATGGCACATTGCGCCCGGACTGAGCGAGCGCGCCGGCGCGGCTGAGGAGCTGGTCCACCTGCCGGCTGAGCTGCGCAAGGGACTGCTCCGCCGCGGAGGGACGGGCCACGAACACGTACAGTCCGCCGCTCATGCGGTCCAGAAGCGGACGCACACATTCGCGCAGGCGGCGCTTGGTGCGGTTGCGCACCACAGCCACCCCCACCTTTTTGCTCACCGAAAAGCCCACGCGCTTTTGCCTGTTTTTCACATACAGCAGCGTCAGATCCCTGGTGGATACCCGCTTGCCCCGGCGGTAGACATAGCTGAACTGCCGGTTGGGGCCCAAACGGTTCTGCCTTTGCACGAGCTTGCCATCGTCCTTTCCGGGTTGCGCGCTTTTGGGCGGTATCGGAAAAGCCCGTACCCACTTCACCCGATATCAGAAATGGGGCGGGCTTTGCCGAACCATGCGTATGAAGCCGTCAGGCGCGATCAGGCGCTGAGCACCTTGCGGCCGCGACGGCGGCGGGCGGCCAGCACGCGGCGGCCGTTCTTGGTGGACATACGGGCACGGAAGCCGTGCACCTTGCTGCGCTGGCGCTTTTTGGGCTGATAGGTACGGAACATCAGTAAACACTCCTTACAGAAATCAATGTATGGCGTCGCGCGCAGCGTTGGCAGCACGCAGGATACCACAAAACAACTATTCTAGTATAGCCAACGTGCCGCCCCATGTCAAGATAAAAGGCATGTTTTCAGCGAAAAAACCATTTTTGAAGACTGCTTTCCATTCGCCTTTCTTTGCAAATCACCGTGCATGCTTTCGCTCCCCGCGCGGCATACTTGAAACGAAAGCAACGAATGGAGGGTTTTGCATGAGCGTCAAGCGCGTCACCTTCGCGCCGTCCGCGCTGGCCCACGGGCCGCGTCCCGCCGAGCGGGAAATCTATCGCCGGGAAGCGCCCGCCGTGGGACAGGGCAAGCCGGCGATCCTTCCTCACGGAGGCGGGCAGCATGGATAAGCAGCGTGTTCATACCAATCCCCAACACTACTCCTGGCTCACCGAGCAGCTTTCGCCTCCGTCGCCCCTGGGCGCGGGGCTCGGGCGCGCCTTTTGGGTGGGCGGCCTCATCTGCGTGCTGGGTCAGGCCATCGCGGATGCGGGCGTCCATTGGCTGGACATGAACGCGCGCGCAGCCTCCAGCCTGACCAGCATCACGCTGGTGTTTCTCACCGCGCTGCTCACGGGCGTGGGCGTATTTGACAAGCTGGGCAAATACGCGGGCGCTGGGTCCTTCGTGCCCATCACGGGTTTTGCCAACGCCATGGTATCGCCCGCGCTGGAATTCCGACGCGAAGGGCTGGTGCTGGGGCTGGGCGCAAAGCTGTTTTCCATCGCGGGGCCGGTGCTGGTATACGGCATCGGCGCATCCGTTCTGGTGGGCATGATCTACGCTCTGTTTTTCCATTAAGGCAACGCGAGGAGGGAACTGCCATGCCGCTCAAGCGCACCGGCCTGCAAACCATTGAACTTCCGCTCCGGCCCGCCGTGTGCGCGTCGGCCGCCTTCGTGGGCAAAAAGGAGGGCGAAGGGCCGCTGGGAGCGCTGTTCGATCATGTGGCACAGGATGAGCTCTACGGGCAGGACACCTTTGAGCTGGCGGAGAAGCGCCTGTATCTGGACGCCATCCGCAAAGCCATCCTCAAGGGCGGTCTGAAACCCGAAAACGTGCAGTTTCTTCTCGGCGGCGATTTGCTCAACCAGATCATCACCGCCTCCTTTTCCGCGCGGGAGCTGGGGATTCCCTTTATCGGGCTTTATGGCGCCTGTTCCACCATGGCCGAAAGCCTGTGCCTGGGAGGCATGCTTCTGGACGGCGAACACGCCTCCACCGTGGTCTGCGCGGCCAGCAGCCATTTCTGCACCGCTGAGCGCCAGTACCGCTATCCCCTCGAATTTGGCGCCCAACGCCCGCCCACCGCGCAGTGGACCGTCACCGGCGCGGGCGCGGCGGTGCTGAGTCTGGCTCCCTCCGTACCGCCGCAGGCACATGTCGTGCGCGTGTGCATGGGCCGCGTGGTGGACCTGGGCGTGACTGACGCCAACAACATGGGCGCGGCCATGGCCCCCGCCGCCGCCGACACCCTGCTGGCCCTGATGGCGGACACCCATACCCGGCCTGCGGACTACGACCTGATCGTAACCGGCGATCTGGGGCAGGTTGGGCGCGATCTGCTGCTGCAGCTCATGCGCGAGCAGCGCATGCCGCTGGAGGAACGTCTCCACCGCGATTGCGGCCTGATGATCTACGATCGTGAGCGGCAGGATGCGCACGCCGGGGGTAGCGGCTGCGGATGCAGCGCGTCTGTGCTGTGCGCAAGCCTTCTGCCCGCCCTCCAACGGGGGGAGCTCAGGCGCATCATCTTTATGGCCACGGGCGCGCTGATGAGCGTGACCAGCAGCCAGCAGGGCGAAACCATCCCCGGCATCGCCCACGCGGTCGTCCTGGAGTCCCCCAAACCCTGACATAACCATGGAGGCAAACCCATGTCGCTGCTTTGGATGTATCTGAAGGTCTTTCTGGTGGGCGGCGCGCTGTGCGCCATCGGTGAGCTGCTGGTGCTGCGCACGCGGCTCACGCCTGCCCGCATTCTGGTATGCTACATACTCACGGGCGTGCTGCTCAGCGCCGTGGGCCTGTACGGCCCGCTGGCGGACTTTGCCGGCGCGGGCGCAACCGTGCCCCTCACGGGCTTCGGGCACGCGCTGTGCCAGGGCGTGATGAGCGCCGTGGATGAGGTCGGCCTCATCGGTGCCTTCACGGGCGGCCTGTCCGCCACGGCAGGCGGCATCGCGGCGGCGGTTTTCTTCGGCACGCTGATCGCGCTGGCCTTCAAGCCCCGCGCCAAATAGCCGCTTGCGCGCCCCGCGCCGGGGGCGCTTTTTTGTTACAAGTCATTTCTTGACATGGATGGTAGACAGGTGTATTCTGTAGGTAGACAGTTGTCGGCAACATGCGAAAGACCAGAGCCACGAAAGGAGCTTGTCCGCCATGCGTACCGCAACCCTCTACAACTTTCTGCTGGAAGCCAACCTGATGGCCAGCATCGCCATTTTGCTCATGCTGCCCATCCGCCGCTTCCTGCGGCCCCAGCTGGGCAGCCGCGTCATCCGCTTCTTGTGGCTGCTGGTGGCGCTGAGGCTTCTCTGCCCGCTGGTTTTGCCCAACCCCGCCATCAATGAAATTCGCTCGCCCTTTGCCCTGGACGATGCCATCCGCCCCATCGCCGGGCAGATCAAGGTGCGGCTGACGGATGCGGCGCAAGACCTGCATCAGGCCGCCATGAACGGTTCCGTACAGGAGCGGGTTTTTGACGATCTCGTGGACGCGTCCTACAACGGCATGCTGGCCCTGCGGGGCATGCAGGTGTACGCCATGGGCGCGGCGCTGGTCGTGGGATGGTTCGTCCTGTGCAACGTGCGCTTTCGCCTGCTGCTGCGCCGGGGGCGTATCGAACCCATATCCGGGCAGCTCAGGGAGCAGTATCAGGCCCTTTGCCGCCGGATGAGCATCCGGCCCCTGCCCGTCTACTTCACCGACCCATTGCCCTCCGCCTGTCTGGTGGGGGTGGTGAAGCCCTACATCGCCCTGCCGCTCACCCTCCCGCCCTCCGAGGCCGTGGAGGTGCTCCGGCATGAGCTGTGCCACTATCGAGGACGCGACCACTGGTGGGGCCTCGTACGCCTGGCCTGCTGCGTCCTCCACTGGTTCAATCCGCTGGTATGGCTGGCTGCCCGTCTCAGCCGCACCGACGGCGAGCTCGCCTGCGACGAGCGCGTCACCGACGGCATGGACGCGCGCCAGCGCAGGGCGTATGCCTCGGTGCTGGTACTGGCCGCTGCCCGGCGCGACGCGCCCGGCACGGGCGTGCTGGCCACGGGCATGACCATGGCCGGTTCCAGGCTCAAGATGCGCGTCGCCTCCATCGTTGGGGGCGCGCACGTGCGGCGCCGGCTGGCGGCAGTGACCGTGCTGCTGGCATGCATGGCGCTGGTGGGCGCATTTGCCACCGGCGAATACCTGCCCGTGCCCGCCATTCCCTCCGCGCCGCAGGTCCCGCGGCCCGGAGCGCTTGAGAACAAGGATGCCGCCGTGGCCTATGCTCAGGCCCTTTGGCAGAGCGCCGACCTGAACCAGGACACCGCAGGCTTCGCCTTCAGCGCCTCCCCATCGGACGGCGGCGGATGGACGGTCCTGGGCAGCGACGGGGAATCGGAGCTTGTCCTGTCCGTGGATGGAGAAGGGCATATGATTTCCCTGCGCAACGGCGCCGTCGCGCGCGGACGTGACCGCGCCATTGCCTGCGCCTCGCCCGATCATCACGATCAGGACTGGTACGCCCGCCTGTCTGCCTATCTGAAGGAATTTGCCGCACGGGTGGAGCCGACGGCCGCGAAGGAGGCCGGGGCCATGAAGTACCTGGGCGAAGGCATGAACCCGGACGGCCGGCGCTACATCACCGCCTGGAGCCTGAACGGCGACGGCCAGCCCCTGCGTCAGTTCGACGTGCAGGTGGAACCCGTGTTTCGCGTTCTCCTGTATGGCAATCCCCTCGAAGCCATTTAACCCCATCGCCGTCAAAGGAGTGATCTTTGCATGAAACGCCTGCTGT
This sequence comes from uncultured Eubacteriales bacterium, assembly GCA_944349545.1. Lineage (GTDB taxonomy): Bacteria > Bacillota > Clostridia > Christensenellales > Aristaeellaceae > Limiplasma. The sequence continues at coordinate 9,938 of CALVNG010000034.1, read as the reverse complement.
GCCTGATGGCTGCATGCCTGCTGTTTCCCTGCGCGGTCCTCGCCGCCTCCCCCGCGGACGACGCCGTCGCCTATGCCTCCATCTGCCTCACCGAGGTGTACGGCTACACGGCCGAGGACGCGGACGCCTTCACCTTCGAGGTGGAGGAAACCGCCGAGGGCGTGACCGTGACCTTTTTCAACCATCCCGGATGGGAGTACACCGTCGTGCAGGCAGCAAACGGCGAACGGTCTGCCGCCTCCCCTTTCCGCGCGTTGTCGGATTATCCCAACTACCCCGGTGAAAACAGCGTGCGGCAGGGGCTGTATGCCGCCCGTGAAAACGGCTGGTTTACCCGCTGGGATGCGGCAGCCCGCGCCGAAATGGCCGAGTGGCTCGCGCAATGGGGCGTGACCCCCACCCCGGCTTTGGCGGAGGGATTGAGCAGCGGCGCCCTCACCCCCGCCCAGGCGTTGAACGAATACTTCCTGTCCTGCTACGGCCCGGAATCCGCCTGGCCGAAAGCGCTTGCGCAGTGGCGCGACGAGGAGCTGGACAGCTACGGCTTCGTCCCGGAGCCTGTCTCCCAGCCCTCGGAGGGGGTGCGCACCTATCCCCTGGAGGACGTGCAGGTAACCGAGTTTTCCGGGGAAACGCCGCCGGAGCTGGCCTCCGCGCTCTCCAACCCCAACCTGTCCGGCTGGACGCCCGGCAGCGGCGCCTACGTTGTGCGGCAAGGTCTTGAAAGCACGGGACTGACTGTGTTTGAGCGAGGGGAGGAGCGGATGCTGTGTTCCCTCTGGCATGGCGCGGACGGCTGGTTCTTCCTGCCCGTGGGGGACAAGGCGCTGCTTCCCGGCCGCGAGGTGACCGTGCGCTACGGGGGCGGCGGCGCGTTCGAGCTGCGCTATCCCATCTCCGATGCGGAGAGCGAAGTTTTCTCCGTCACCCCCATCGCCCTCGCCGCCAGCGAAAACCATACTTTGCGCTACTGCCGCCTCAACGGCTACGTCTATGAAAACGCCGATACCGGCGCGTTTTTCCAGATCGACAGCAAAACCGGCGACGCGGGCGTCAGCTGCCATTGGTACCGCATGACCAGCCGCGCCTCCGCCGGGCAGGCTGCCACCGTCAGCTATACCCCGGTCCTCCTGCCCCTGTTTCTGGACTTCTGGGACATCAGCGCCTTTCCCCGCACCGAAGCCGCCTTCTATGAGGCCGAGGGCGACGTTCTGCCCGACGGCCTCGGCGTGGTGACGGGTGTGCGGCTGCGCCGGGAAACCTCCACACGTTCGGACATTCTGGGCGACTACTTCAGCGGCGTGACCGTCGAGGTCCTGGAGGAGTTGCCCGGCGATCCCTACCCCTGGTATCATGTGCGCATCGGTCGTACCGAGGGCTACATGAGCGGCATCTATGTGGCGTATCCCGGTTCCGTGTGCAGCATGGAACCCCTGCAAAACGAATCGTCCCTGCCGCCCATGGCGACCGCGACCGTGGATACCGCACTGAAGGCCGGGACTGGCTGGTTTGACAAAACCCTCGCGGACCTGCCCGCAGGGACCCGCCTGCGCGTGCTGGCCGAGCAGGGCGGCTGGCTCCATGTGGCCGTCGCGGACGGCCCCATGGACTGGCTTGCGCTCACCGCCGGCCTTGAGGACGGCTATGTGAAGGCGGCGGATGTGCTTATCGCCGCCACCGAGGCGCAGCTGGACTGGCTGGAATAGCGGTCATTCCGCATCTTCGTGCGGCCCCCTTTCCCGGGGCCGCACTTTTTTCCTTTGTTTGCAAACTTTCCATCCGATCGCGCGTCTATCAGGTGAAGGCCTTCAAACGAACCAAGCGGCAGGAGGGGGACGGCGGCATGGACAGAAGCGGCTTCGAGGCGCGGGTGCGGGCGTTATGGCCGGGCATGGTGCGCCTGGCGCGATGCGTCACGCACAGCCATGCAGACGCGGAGGACGCCGCCGCGCAGACGGTGCTCAACTGTTACCGCCGTCTTGCCTGTCTTCGGCGCGAACGCGTTCGACGCGTGGCTAATGCGCGCCTGTCTCAACGAGGCGCGCAGCATTCTGCGCCGCCGCGGCCGGGTGGAACTTCGCGGAGACTGGCCCGACGCGCCCGCCGGGGAGGATGGCGGCCCGCAGCTGACGCCGCTTCTGATGCGCCTGCCCGAAAAGGAACGCGTGCCGCTGGAGCTGATGTATTTTGAAAACTACCCGTTGGAGGAGATCGCCGCCGTACTGGGCGTGCCGCGCGGCACCGCGGCCTCCCGCCTCAGCCGGGGGCGCCGCAGACTCAGGGAGATTATTGAGGAGGAAGGGCTTTCATGATGGACGACAAGGAATTTGACCAGCTCATGCGCAGGCTGGCCGTGCGGGAAAAACCGCCCGAGGCAGGCGCGCGGCTCGTGCAGGCGCTTGCCTCGCTGCCGGATGCGCCCGCGCCCCGCCGGCGCGCGATACGGCGGCTTGTCCCCGCATTGGCGGCGGCGCTGCTGGTCTGCGCCACGGCGGTTGCGGCGCAGCTGGGGCTTCTATCCTTTTGGGAGACGAACCCGTACCGCTTGTTTCATAACCGCGAACGCGTTCAGCCGGAACTTCACCTTCGCCCCTTATCCGTGACGGATGCTTCCGCCCTGCGGCTTACGGAGGTGTCCGCGCTGGACGCGGCGTGGATCGAAGGACGGCTCACGCTGTCGCTTCGCATCGCGGCGCGAAACGGGCAGCCGCTGGCCGTCGGTCGGCTGGAGGAGGACGGCGTGCGCCTCTCCGGCGGACAGGATGCGCACGAATCGGCGCACCCATCCGCTCCGGTGCTTCTGGAGGACGGCTTCGCCTGCTATACCCGTCCCGATGATGCGGACGGCTGGCCGGATGGCGGCATGTCGGTCGCCTGTCTTCCGGACGGAGGCTGCGTTACGCTGGCCCTGCAGCTTCCCCCGGACTTTCTCACCGCGTCCGATCTGTCCGCGCTCGCGGATGGAGACGCGATTCCACTCCGGCTGGAGTGGACCGTCTACGACCCTCTCCAGGGCCGCGCAATCATGGAAAGCGCGCTGCTCGCCGCGCCTGTCCCTACCGGGGCCGAAAAGGAGGAGATGAACCCATGAAGCGCATTTGGACGCTTCTTCTGACGCTGTGCCTGCTGCTGCCCTGCGCGGCGCATGCGCTGGAGACACGCGATGCATCGGGCGTCACTGAGAGCGGCGGACGGCTCCAGGGCGACATCGTGGGCCTGAGCGCGGAGAGCGGCGAGGCGGCGCTGGCCCTGCGCGTGGACTGCCCCGTTCCGGCGGACTTTGCGCCGGAGCAGCGGGCTGTTCTCACCGCCGAATGGAGGACTATCGACGAAGCCGCCGTCGGCAAGGCTGTGCGCGCGACGGGCGCGGACTGGCAAGATGGAGATTTGGAGCGTTCCGGGTCCGCCTTCGCATTCGGAAGCGCCGCACCCTGCGCTTCCGATGGGCACGGCGAGGCTACGGACGGCGCGCGCGCACGGGCGAGCGATGCGGCGCTGGCCTTCGTCGCCTCCTGCGGGCTGGGCGACGGACATGTAATCAGCGCCCTGCGCCCGGAGGACGAGGCGCGGCTGTACGCGCTGAACGAGGCACCCGAAGCGCGGGAGGCATTCGTTGCGCGCACGCTGACCGAGTGGTTCACTCCGCGGTTGGACTACACCTGGGTACAGCTTGCCTTCACGCTGCGCGGCCTGCCCGTGGCGCCCTGCTACTGGCCGGGTGCGGACGGCGTGAGCCGAGCCTGCGTGGCCAACCTCTATCTGGGCGACGGCGGCGAGCTCCGCGACTTCACCCTGTCCTACGTCCCGTGCGAGGCGGGCGCCGCGCCCTATGCCGGCACGCTAAAAACGCCGCTGGAGGCGCTCACGGAGCTGGCCGGACAGTTTGACTGCATCCGGCCGGCTCCCCGCGAGGATGAGCGTGGGCGCGCCCTGCCCGCCCACTGGCCCGTGGCGCTGGACATCCGCCCCGCCTATCACACCGCCGACGGCGCAACCTTCTTCCCCGCCTGGCTGATCACCGTTGCCTGGCAGGAGTCCGGCGGTCAGACCGGCATGCCCTGGCTTGCCGTGATCGACGCACGCAAGCCCTGACACACACAGAGCGGCGCGCGCCCATCCGAGCGGTCCATCAGGACCGGGACGGGCGCGCGCCGCTTTGCCGGCATAGCCGTCAGAGTGGGGTTGGCCGGTTCCTTTCCAAAGCCCGTCCGCACCGCCGGGGCCGCATCCCGCCGTATACGCCTAGGCGCGCCTGCGCAGGAACAGCCGAAAGAAGCCGCTTAAGAACCTTGGCGCACGCACACAGATCATCCTTACCGACATTTCCCTCACCTCCAAGCCTTGCTCAGCCGCAAAAGCACTGCCCCCGCAACGATCAGCCCCAGGCCCAGCAGCGCCAGCCACGCCCAGCACGGGATGCACAGAAACAGCAGCACAGCGCCCAGCGCCAGCAGCGCGTAACCGGCGATCATCAGCGGCGTGTTCTTCCCGGCAGGGTAGCATTTTTCCACAGGCATGCGGCGTCACCTCGCTCATTTCCAATGTATGCGCCCATCTTCAAAAGATGCGGGGCATTTTTCGCGTGCGTTGGAAAAAAGCGGCTGCTTTCGCCGTCTATTGTTTCAGAGAGGGGGCGAAGCGCATGGATGCGGCGCAGCGGGAAAAGCGGCTGGAAGCGTGGATCGCCTGCCATGGCGACGCGGTGTTGCGGGTGTGCTATCTCACGCTGCTGGACGTGCGCGAAGCCGAGGACGCGGCACAGGAAACCTTTCTGCGCGCCTGGCGCTTCATGGAACGCTATGAGGGCCGGGGCGACAAGACATGGCTGATGCGCATTGCGCTCAACGTCTGCCGGGACATGCGCCGCAGCCGATGGGCGCGGCATGTGGACCTGACGCGCGCGCTGGACGAGCTGCCGCCCGCCGCCATGAGCGTGCCGCCGCAGGAGAGGCTGCTGTTTCTGGACATCCTGCGCCTGCCGGAAAAGTACAGGCAGGTCCTTGTCCTCTACTACTATCAGGACATGACCCTTGAGGAAACCGCTTCGGCACTGGGCTTGAGCCGTTCCACGGCGCATCACCGGCTCAGGCGGGCCGAAGCGGCGCTCCGCGACAGACTGACAGGAGGTGGCGGCGATGAAGAATGAGGCGATCCGGCAGGCGATTGCACACCACGTGGACGGCCTCAGGCTCCCGGAAGGGACGGCCGGCGCCATCCTGCAAAAAGCAAAGGAGGAAAAGCCCATGAAACGAAGGATTTCTCTTGTGGTGGCAGCGGTGATCGTCCTTGTGCTGGCGGCGGCCGCGGCGCTGGCCGTGACGGCGCTTCGCGGCCTGGGTTTCGTCGGCCGCGAGATGGACGGATCGGTGTACAGCGGCGCCACGGACGGACAGCGGCTGTACTATTCCGACGGGTTTTCGCTCCTTGCCTGGCGGCCGGAGGATGAGACGCCCCAGGTGCTGATCTCAAACGAATCGTGGCGCGAAGCCGGTCTGAGCACGCCGGGCACGCATCTCGCGCATACGGGCGACACCTTGCTACTCATGGACACCGAAGCGCGGAAGCTCTGGCGCTGGACCGGGGAGGACCTTTCGCTGATGCTGGACTATGCGGACACGCCGCTCGACGCACTGACGCAAAACATGCGTGCGCTGTTTTGGCAGGAAGGGGCGCTGTACCTCGTGTGCGGCGACACGGCCAGCGGCACGGTGCGCCTTGTGTGTGCGGACATCACTGACGGCAGCGCGCAGGACCTGGGCCTTGAGGGCTATACGCGCCTCACGCCTTACCAAAACGGCCTGCTGCTGGGGATTCGGCGCGCGGACGGCGGCAGCCAGGCCGTCCTGCTCGACGCAACCACCGGCGAGGTACAGGAGATGCTGGGCGCTCCCGCGGACCTGCGCGGCATCTGCTGGTCCGGGGAGCGAGGCGCGCTCTATGCCATGGTGGACGGCGCGCTCGCCCGCTGGGACGGCGCGGGCTGGCAGCCTATCCGCGCCTGCGCTCTGCCCACGGCGGTCAGCTTCCGGGGCGTGATTGGAGACTGGTATGTGGCGGCGGGCGTGGACGGCATCCGTCTGATCGCGCTGGATGGGCCGGAGGAAGCCCGGACTTTGCTGACCATTCGCGGCTTGCCCTCGCTGGAGAGGAATCTGGACCACAGCTTCCAGCAGGCGTACCCCGGCATGGTCCTCTCCCGCCGTACTGAAACCGGGCACTTCTGCGCCCGCGACGCGGTCGAGGCCATCCGCGCGGGCGACACGACCGATCTGTTTTATCTGCGGCTGGACGGCGAGCTGCTCGGCCTGCTCCGGGACGGCTTCTTCCCCGCCATCGAGTCAGATGCGCTGCTGGCCGAGGCCGAGGGCATGGCCCCGGTCTTCCGGAACGCGCTGGTGTGGGAAGGGCGGCTGCTGGCCTGTGCCGGAGCGCCCGTGGTGTGGGCCTGGCAAATCGTGGAGGGCGCGGACGCCCCGCCCGCCACCTTTGCGGAGCTGGCCGCCTCCCACCGCATGCCGTGGACGCGGGAAGAATACGCGCGCTATCTGCTCGTTCAGCTGTTGATGGAGGAAGGCGGCCTGTCGGCGGACGCGCTCGCCCCGGCGCTGGAAATGCTCAGGGCGGCGGACCTGCCGCCGGATGCGCCCGCCGGAGACGGCGGCGGTTTGGAGACGGCGTACGGCCTCGTCCTGCGCGGCCACGACCCCGCCGACCCGGAACCGGCGACGCGCCCCGTGCCGCGCCCGTCGATAAGCGCCGACGCACCGCAACGCGTGCCCGCGGAGCTGCGTGTCTACGTGCTCAACCCCAACAGCCCGAACCGGGAGGCGGCCCTCGCCTTTCTGGAGCACGCCGCCGCCACCCGCTCACCCACGCATGCCGCGCTGTTCTCGCCCGAAAGCGCCGTCCCTGCGTTATACCCGGAACTGGAACAGCTGGCCGAAACGACGGGAACCAACGTGGACCATCCCGCCAACTACGAGGTCACGCAGGAAGGCATCGACCTCTACCGCTCGCAGGTGCTGCCCTGGCTGGATTTGCAGCTGCATCCCCTGCTGTGCGAAAGCCAGGCGCATGACGGCGCGTTTCAGGCCCTCGTAGATGCGGTCATGACCTACCTCGCCGATGAAAGCACGCTGGAAAGCTGTCTTTCGACGCTGGGCGCAGCGTAAAGGAACGGGGCGCGGCATAAAGGAATGGGGCGCAGCCCCTTCGGACCGCGCCCCGCAGCTCTTTTTTCACACAAATGGATTGTAAAACCGGTTCCCGTCCCAGAAGGTCACGATCAGGCTCATGGCCAGCAGCGCCGCGCCCAGTCCCAGTGCGATCCAGTCACCCTTGCGGAAGGGCCGCTCGACGTACCAGGTGCGCTTCTTGTGCTTGCCGAAGCCGCGCAGCTCCATGGCGTTGGAGATCACATCCACCCTGGCCAGGCTGGACATGATCAGCGGCAGGAGGATGCTCACGCTGTTTTTGAGGCGCTTGACCAGCTTTTCCTTCTTGCCCAGCTCCACACCGCGGGCCTGCTGGGCCTGGCTGATGTTATGATAGTCGCGCTGAATGTCCGGAATGTAGCGCAGCGCGATGCTCACCGCATAGCCGATGCGGTAGGGCACGCCGATTTTGTTGAGGCTGGCGGCAAACTCGCTGGGGTTGGTGGCGGAGATGAAGAGAATCGCCACGGGCAGGGCCACGAAGTATTTCAGGGAGATATTGAGCATGTAGAACAGCTGCTCGCTGGTCACGTCGTAGCGGCCCGCAATGTGCAAAAGCACATGGCGCGTGCCATAGATCTTGGTGCCCTGATCGGGGTCGAAGAGGTAGATGAAAAAGTTGTTGAGTAGCAGAAACACCAGCATGAACACCAGCATGAAGCGCACCTCGCGGATGCGGATGCGGCTTAAGCGAAAGGCCGCGAAGCTGAACACCATCAGCGCCAGCAGCACGCGCGTGTCATAGGTGACCATGCTGGCAAAGGTGAAGAGCAGAAAAAACGCCAGCTTCGTCGCACCCGTGAGGGCGTGCACCGGGCTTTTGCGGGGCAGGTAATTAAGCACCGTCGTGGCGGCCATGGCTGCGCACCTCCCTGTCGTAAGCGATGAAGCGTTCCACAAAGGTTTCCGGCTGCGCGATACCCGCCCGGCCTGCCAACGTGAACAGGCTGGTTTCCTTGAGCGCCGCCCGCTCGACCAGCTCCGGATCGCACAGCACGGCGGCGGCCGATTTGTCGGCAATGAGCCGTCCCTCGCTGAATACCAGCGCGCGAGGCGTGTATTCCAGCATCAGGTGCATGTCGTGGGTGATCATCACAACGGTTACGCCATGGGCGTTCAGCCCGCGCAGGAACTCCATGATCTCCGTATAGTGCCGGAAATCCTGCCCGGCGGTCGGCTCGTCCAGGATAATCAGCTCCGGTCCCATCGCCAGCACGCTGGCAATGGTGACGCGCTTCTTCTGCCCGAAGCTCAGCGCTGAAATGGGCCAGTTGCGGAACGGATACAGCCCGCACACGCGCAGGGTATCCTCCACGCGCGCGCGCGTTTCCTCCGCGCTTAGTCCAAGCGTCGCAAGCCCCAGCGCCACCTCGTCAAAGATCATGGTTTTGGAGATCATCTGGTTGGGGTTTTGCATCACGTAGCCGATGTGCGCGGCGCGCTCGCGGATGCTGTCTGCGGACATATCGTGCCCGTTGAAAAACAGCGTGCCCTCGTTTGGCGCCTCAAACCCGCAGATCAGCTTGGACAGGGTTGACTTGCCCGCGCCGTTGCGGCCCACGATGGCCAGCATTTCTCCCCGACGGATGGCAAAGCTCACGTCCGTGAGCACGCGCCGTTCTTTCATATACCCAAAGCCAAGGTTTCGCGCCTCCAACAGCACAGGCCGCTCCGGCGGCTCCGCTTCCGGGACGCGCGCCTGAAACCAGGCGCGCACGCGCTCCGCGTCCGCCGCGTCCAGCCTCAGGCTGTCCACGTGCGCGGGCTTTTTTTCAGGCGTGATTTCCACGCCCGCGTAGCGAAGCGCCGTCAGATACAGCGGTTCGCGGATGCCGTTTTCGCTCAGCAGGCTGCCGGAGAGCAGCTCGTCCGGCCGCAGGTCGGCCAGGATCTCCCCCTCGTTCATCAAAACGATGCGGTCCACGCTGCGCCACAGCACATCCTCCAGCCGGTGCTCGATGATCACCACCGCGGCGCCGGTCCTGCGCTGGATGTCGTCGATCAGCTCGATGGCCTGCTTGCCCGTGGCCGGGTCCAGGTTGGCCAGCGGCTCGTCAAAGAGCAGCACCTTCACCTCGTCCACCATCACGCCCGCGAGGCTCACGCGCTGCTTCTGTCCGCCGCTGAGTTCATGGGGGGCGTGGCCCAGATGGTTCTCCACGCCCACCAGCGCAGCCACGCGGTCCACCGCCTCGCGCATGGCGGCCTGCGGCGTGCAGTCGTTTTCCAGCGCAAAGGCGATATCCTCGCCCACGGTCAGGCCGATGAACTGCCCGTCCGGGTCCTGCAACACCGTGCCCACATGGCGCGACAGCTCAAATACGCCCGCCCTGGGCGCATCTACGCCGTCCACGGTAAGGCTGCCCGTGACCGTGCCGGGATAGCTGGAGGGGATCAGCCCGTTCAGGCAGCTGCCCAGCGTGCTCTTGCCGCTGCCCGACGGCCCGGCGATGAGCACCCGCTCGCCCGGATAGATGTCCAGGTTGATGTGGCGCAGCGTAGGCTGCTTCTGCGCCCGGTATTGGAAGGAAAAGTCCTTGAAGGAGATGATGGGGGCCTGCAACGTCGTCACCTCGAATGCGAAAATGGACCGCGCAGGGCGCGGTCCATTCAGCTTGTCGAAAAAGTCCGGCTACGCCGGCCATTTCCGACAGATGCTTAAGAAATGTTTGCGCCCAGGGGCGCAAACGCCCCGCCCGCCCGGCAAAGCCGGGCGATACGAAT
>CALVNG010000033.1 GCA_944349545.1 uncultured Eubacteriales bacterium | reverse complement strand
GGCGTCACCTGGTACAATGTCAACTACAACGGCCAGATCGGCTGGATTCACGGCGACTACTTCCATCAGATGACGCTGACCGAGTTCAACTCCTTCCTCAGCAGCTCGCAGTACCAACAGGGCCTGGCCAACAACGCCGTGGCCACGGCCACGCCCAAGCCCAGCACCGGCGGCAGCACGTCGGGCAATACGTCGGGCAACAAGGGCTCGGCCACGCAGGGCAGCGTATCCTCCGTGGAGGACTGGAATGATGTCGGCAAGTGGGAGAACACCGGAGCGACCAATCAGACCACCTACGCGCCCTTCAACCCCTACGCCACCCCGGTGGCCACCACCACGCCCAGGGACCAGTACATGACCAAGGATGCGACGGTGAAGTTCTACCAGTCGCCGGACGCGGCCTCCAGCAGCCTGACGCTGCCGGCCAACGCCACCCTCAATGTGCTGGAAACCGTGACGCAGAACAACAAGACGTGGTACAAGGTGCAGTACAACGGCCAGACCGGCTATGTGGAGGCGGAGGCCGCCCTGACGGAAGTGACCGCTAGCGCCAGTGCTACACCTACTCCCACCATCCCTATTGGCACCATGATCCCCATCAACTACGAGGATGAAACGGTCGAGACGCAGACCTCCGGCGTGCCCTGGGGCCTGATCGGCGGAGCCGTGGTGGTCATCGGCGGCGCGGGCGGCGCATACGCCTACGCCCTCAACCAGAACAAGAAACGCAAGGCCGCTGCCGCGCGTGCGGCTGCCAGCAGGCGCGCCGCCACCGCGGCCGGGACGACTGCCGCCGGAGCGGCAGGGGCTGCCAGCCCCTATGCCCGCCGCGCGGCCGCCGCGCCCATCGCGTCCGGAACCAAGCAAAACGAGTCTGCCAATCCGCAGAACAAGCCGGCCGGAAGCGCTGCGTACAGCGGCGTGAAGAATCCCTATAGCAGCGGCAGCATCACCGGGACGCAGAACCCGTACAGCAGGCCCGCCTCTGCGACGGGAAGCGGCTCCGCCGCGACCGGCAGCCCCCATGGCGGGGCCTCTGCGTCGGCCCAGAACCCCTACGCCAGAAGCACCCAGACGGGTACGGGGACCGGAACCCCCGCAGCGGCCCAGAACCCCTACGCCAGAAGCGCCCAGACGGGCACGGGGACCCGGAACCCCTATGCCGTGACCGGAGGGCAGAGCGCATCCATGGCCGGCAAGCCGGTTTCGCCACAGTCCGCTGGCGCGGGAGACGGCGCTGCGACGCCTTATGCGGCAGGCGCAGCCCCGAAGATTCCCTATGCGGACGGAACGCTGCCCACGGCGGGCAGCTCCGCAGGCTCGGCCTCCATGGCTTCCGGGAGCGCAGCGTTCACGACATCCGTCAACGGCGGCGCTGCAAAGCCTGCGTCTGCTTCAGCGGCAAACGGCCTGCACAGCGCGGGCAGCCTGGAAAGCAGAAGCGAATCCGCTTCCTCCGGCAGCGGCACGGCAGCTTCCGCCAATCCCTACGCGCGCCCGATCGGCGCGGCGCCCGCATTCCAGTCCCCCGCGCAGGAAAGTCCTGCCGCGGAGGGTTCCGCCCGCAGGCGGTCCACCCGCATGCAACGCTACCATGCGGCCGGCGGAGATGAAGAGGGCGGCAACACCTAAGTCTCTCTGACAAGCCGTGCGGCACAGCCGCACGGCTTGTCACGCATTCGGATACAAAAGAAGGAGGAAACAAGATGGCGGTTTACGAAACCTTCCGATCCGTTACGGGTCAGGAGCTGGAGAAGGCGCTCTGGCCCGCGGAAGGAGTACCCAAAGGCGTGGTGCAGTTCGTGCACGGCATGGCCGAGCACATCAGCCGCTATGACGCGGCAGCCCAGGCGCTTAACGCCGCGGGCTACACGGTGGTGGGGCATACCCACCTGGGGCACGGCGAAAAGGCGCCGCTACTGGGGTATTTTGCCGGGAAGAACGGATGGGACGCACTCATTGAGGATGTACACGCCCTGCGGCTGGAAACCCGGAAGGCTTACCCCGGCATGCCCTATTTTCTGCTTGGGCATTCCATGGGCAGCTTCGTTGTGCGCGGATATTGCCTCAAGCACGAAAAGGGGCTGACAGGCGTGGCGCTCAGCGGCACGGGGCATTTCACCAGACCGGTGGTGACGCTGGCCAAAACCATGGCGAGTCTGCAATGCGCCCTGGGCGGCGAAAGGAAACCGGGCCGTCTGGTGGAAAAGCTCAGCTCCTCCGGCTATAACCGGGGATACGACGACGTGCAGACCCCCTTTGACTGGCTGAGCCGTGACAGGGACCAGGTGGCGCTGTATCTCGCGGACCCGTACTGCGGCTTTACCTTCACGGCCGGCGCGTACCGCGACATGTTTGACGGCCTGAGCCGCCTCTACCCGGAGAAGCTGGGCACGATGGATAAGGACGTGCCCGTCTACCTCTTTGCCGGAGATATGGACCCTGTGGGCAGCCACGGGAAGGGCGTGAAACGGGTGGCACAGGAGCTGCGCGACGCGGGCGTGCGGGACGTGACGCTTCGCCTCTACCCCGGCGGCCGGCACGAGATGTTCAACGAAATCAACCGCGAGGAGGTGTACGCCGACTTGATCGCCTGGCTGGACGGAAAAACCGCGAAAGGATAAAGTTGTTAAAATTTCATTTCTCAATTGTTAAATTCTCCGGGTTGTGTTACAATATTCGCATCCCGGGGTTTTTTGTGCCCCAAAAGCCGGGAGGTTGGTTGATTATGACGGAAAACGCCCTGAGGGAAAGGCTTTCCCAGGTGAAGTGCTTCATGCTGGACATGGACGGCACCTTTTATCTGGGCGACCGCCTGCTGGAAGGATCGCTGGATTTTCTGGATGCGCTGGAGCGTACGGGCCGGCGCGCCCTGTTCGTGACCAACAACTCCAGCAAATCGGCCGGTAAGTATGTGGAAAAGCTAAGCCGCATGGGCGTGAGAGAGCCGTTTTTGAACGTGCTCACCTCCGGCCAGGCGGCGGGGCGCTACTGCCTGCGCACCTTTCCGGGGCAAAAGGCGTTTCTGCTGGGCAACGGGCTTCTGCGCGCCGAGCTGGAGCAGATGGGGCTGAACATCGATAACGAGCGTCCCGACTATGTGCTCGTCGGCTACGATACCACCCTTGATTACGAAAAAATGACAAAAGTGTGCGATCTGGTGCGCGCGGGGATGCCGTATGTGGCCACGCATCCTGATTTCAACTGCCCCACAGAGACGGGCTTCGCGCCGGATATCGGGGCCATCATCGCCTTTATCGAGGCCAGCGCGGGCCGAAGACCGGATGTGATTCTGGGCAAGCCCTACGCCGGCATCGTGGAGGAAGCGCTGGCGTTGACCGGCCTTGAGAAGCATGAGCTGGCCATGGTGGGCGACCGCCTCTATACCGACATTGCCACGGGCCTGAACTTTGGCATCCTGAGCATTCTGGTGCTGACCGGTGAGGCTGGCGAGGCGGATATCGCCGCCACGGGCATACGGCCCGATCTGGTGTTTGAGCGCCTGAGCGCCATGAATCCCTACTTGTGAGCCGGAAAGGATACGGAAAGATGAAACGAATCGCTGCTTGTCTGTCAGCCCTGCTGCTTGCGCTGCCCCTGGCGGCGCAGGTTGCGGCTTCGCTTGCGGAAACGCAGGTAACCATCACCCTTAGCACGGGGGAAACCATTGCTCCCGTGCAGTCCGGGAGTACGGAAACCGAGGCTCCGACTGCGACCCTGACGGCGACGCCCACCGCGGCGCCGACAGATACGCCTGCGCCCACCGGCACGCCCGCGCCGACCCCGTCTCCCACCGATGCGCCTCCCACGCTCAAATACGGCGATCAGGGCGAAGCGGTGAGCGAGCTGCAGAGCCGGCTGAGCGAGCTGGGTTACTATGTGGGCCGCATCAGCGGCAATTTTCTGGAAGGAACGCAGAACGGCGTGAAGCGCTTTCAGGAGGACTATGGTCTGGAAGCGACCGGCGAGCTGGACCCCGTAAGCGCCGAAGTGCTGGAAAAGGCAGAGTATCGTTCCCTGCGCTACGGAGACGACGGCGAGGACGTGAAGCGCCTGCAGACCGTGCTGCGCGAGCTGGATTATCTGGATGCCAATTCCACCGGCATGTACCGCGCGGCCACGCAGGAGGCTGTGGCGGCTTTTCAGGAAGCCATGGGCGTGGAGGCGACCGGCGAGGCGGATCTGGAGACGCAGCGCCTGCTCTTCGGCGATACGGCGCTGGCCAAGGGCGCACAGCCCACGCCCACGCCGGACCCGAACGCGGACCTTGGCGACATCAACGACGTGGTGATGGTGGAGGACGGCGCCAGCACGCCCGACAGCCTGGGCACCAGCGAATACGGCGGTCATAAGCTGCAGCGCGGCGCCCAGGGCGAGGAGGTCAAGCAGGTGCAGACCCGCCTGACGGAGCTGGGCTTCTTTACCGGCCCTATCAGCGGCAACTACATGAACCAGACCATTGCGGCCGTGAAGGCATTCCAGGAGCACAACGGCATGTTCGTCACCGGTGAAACCGACGAGGAAACCTGGAACATGCTCTTCAACAGCAGCGACGTGCTGGACATCAGCGCGACCGCGCGGCCCACGCCCGTGCCCACGCCCGTGCCCTACGCCATCACCGTGGATGTGCGCAATCAGGTGACCATCGTCTACGGCCTGGACGAAAACGGCGAATATACCGTACCCGTGAAGCAGATGGTCTGCTCCACCGGCATGAAGGCTACGCCCAGCGATGTGGGCGAATGGGTGCTGAACGGACGCAAGGCCCGCTGGTGCTATTTCCCCACCTGGGGCAGCCACGCCCAGTACTGGACCCGCATCAATGACAGCATCGCCTTCCATAGCGTAATCTATAACAGCGTCGACCTGAATAACATGAGTACCAAGAGCTACAATCTGCTGGGCTCGCGCGCCTCGCACGGGTGCATCCGCCTGCTGGTGAGCGACGCCAAGTGGATCTACGACAACGTGGGCGAGGGAGTGGTGGTCACCGTCACCGAGGATCTGCCCGACGACGAGGAGCTGCGCAAGGCCGTGGCCGCCCCGCCGCTCAACTCCAGCAAGACAGGGCCCGTTACCACCCCCGAACCCACGCCCGCTCCCGAATATGTGTCCGGTGGCACGCCGCCCCAGCCCTTTGAGAAGCTGAAAAAGGGAACGGAAAGCGAGGCCGTGTACTGGCTCCAGTGCCGCCTCAAGGAGTTGGGCTACTACACCGGCACCATCACCGGCGGTTACTACAGCGGTACCCAGAAGGCCGTGAAGGCGTTCCAGAAGGCCAACGGCATCTACGCCACCGGCACCGCCGACGAGGAGACCCTCGAAGCCATCTATGCGGATGTTCTCAATCCGCAGGCTACGCCGCCCGTCACCCCGACGCCGGAGCCGACCCCGGAGCCCACGCCCTCCCCGACCCCAAGCCCGACGACCGAACCAGGAAAAACATCCAGCAATAACGCCTGAGGCGCAGTCAGACCCTGGAGGCAAGCATGAAACGGACCAGTCTGAAGAATCGGAAGCTGCCGGACTATACCCGCGGGGAAGAGATCTTCAACATGGTATCGCACATCGTAGGCGGCGCATTCGGCATCGCAGCGCTGGTGCTGTGCCTGGTTTCCTCCATCCTCAAGGGCGATCCCTGGTCCATTGTGGGCAGCGTGGTATACGGCGTGTCCATGGTGCTTCTCTATACCATGTCCAGCGTATACCACGGCCTGCTGCCGGAAATGGCCAAAAAAGTGATGCAGGTGCTGGATCACTGCACCATCTATCTGCTCATCGCGGGCACCTATACGCCCATCGTGCTCTGTGCCATCCGGCCTGCCTACCCCGCCTGGGGCTGGGCGCTGTTCGGCGTGGTATGGGCCATCGCCATCGTGGCGATCGTCTTTACCGCCATTGATCTGAAGAAGTATGCCGTGCTCTCCATGGTCTGCTACATCGGCATGGGCTGGTGCGTGGTGCTGGCGGCCGACCCCGTGCTCAAGACCATCCCCCTGCCCGGTCTCATGTGGCTGCTGGCCGGGGGCATCGCCTACACGGTGGGCGCCGTTCTTTACGGCCTGGGCCGGAAGCGCCGTTATATGCATTCGGTGTTTCACCTGTTCGTGCTGGCGGGCAGCATCCTGCACTTTGTTTGCATTTTCGTCTATATCATCTGACAGAAAAAAACGTCAATTCATACCTTGACAAATTGAGTTAAGGATGATAAACTTCATGGCGGTTAGGAGCTTATAACTCCTAGCCGCCATTTTGACGCTTGGGTTAGATATAACAAATTCAAAAAGGCGGGGGAGATGAAATGATGCCATTGGCGATGGCAAACGTGGGCGATGTCAACATCATCCGCAAGATCACCGGCAGGGATGAGGTACGTCAGCGCCTGGCGGAGTTGGGATTCGTGGTGGGGGAGCCGGTCACGGTGGTAAGCGAGATGGGCGGCAACCTGATCCTGAGCGTGAAGGAAAGCCGCGTTGCCCTGGACAAGACGATGGCCATGCGCATCATGGTCTGAAACAAGAGGAGGAGAAGCCCAATGAAGACCCTGAAGGAAGTCAGAATCGGCGAATCGGCCACCATCAAAAGGCTGCATGGCGAGGGTGCGCTCAAGCGGCGCATCATGGACATGGGGCTGACGAAGGGCACCCTGGTATACGTGCGCAAGGTCGCGCCCCTGGGCGATCCCATGGAGCTGACGGTACGCGGGTATGAGCTTTCCGTGCGCAAGAGCGACGCGGAGAACATCGAGGTGGAATGACTCTTTTTTATCCATAAGTTAGAGAGCACAAACAGCAAGGAGGCGGCGGTATGTCCACAAAGATCGCCCTGGCGGGCAATCCAAACTGCGGTAAAACCACCATGTTCAATGACCTGACCGGTTCCAACCAATATGTTGGCAACTGGCCGGGCGTGACGGTGGAAAAGAAGGAAGGCAGGCTCAAAGGGGAGCCGGATGTGATCATTCAAGACCTGCCCGGCATCTACAGCCTTTCGCCCTATACGCTGGAGGAGGTGATCGCCCGCGGCTACCTGGTGGGCCAACGGCCGGACGCTATCCTCAATATCGTGGACGCCACCAACATCGAGCGCAACCTGTACCTGACTACCCAGCTGGCCGAGCTGGGGATTCCCATGATCATCGCTCTCAACATGATCGACGTAACCCGCAGGAACGGAGACAAGATCGATCTGCGCAAGCTCGGCGAGGCGCTGGGCTGCGAGGTGGTGGAAACCAGCGCTCTACGGGGCGAGGGCAGCCGCGAGGTGGCCCGGAAAGCCGCGATGCTGGCGGGAAAAAAGGCAGGCGAGCCGCCGCATGTGTTTGCCGGGAGCGTAGAGCACGCCCTGGCGCATATCGAGGACCTGATTACGCACCGCGATGGCCAAGAGGCCGTGCACCATCACCATGCCGACGGCAGCCGGCATGAGGGAGGCATCGTGCCCGACCATCTGGCCCGCTGGTATGCCATCAAGCTCTTTGAGCGCGACGAAAAGGTGCTGGAGGAGCTCAGCCTTCCCGCCGGGATTCGCTCCGCCATCGAGGACGCCATCAAGGACTGCGAAACCGAGATGGACGATGACGCGGAATCCATCATCACCAACCAGCGCTACGCCTATATCAACCGGCTGGTGTCTACCTGCGTCAAAAAGGGCCGGCCCAAGGGCGCGCTGACCCCCTCGGACAAGATCGACCGCGTGGTGACCAACCGGTGGCTGGCGCTGCCCATCTTCGTGCTGGTGATGGGGCTGGTGTACTATATTGCGGTCAGCACCATCGGCACCATCGTGACCGACTTCACCAACGACGTGTTCGTGGGAGAGTGGATTCAAGAGCCTGTGCGCGGCTGGCTGGAGGGCATCGGCACCGCCGGATGGCTCGTGGGGCTGGTGTGCGACGGCATCATCGCCGGCGTGGGCGCGGTGATCGGCTTTGTTCCGCAGATGCTGGTTTTGTTCTTCCTGCTGGCCATTCTGGAGGACGTGGGCTACATGGCCCGCATCGCCTTCATCATGGACCGGATTTTCCGCAAGTTCGGCCTGTCGGGCAAGAGCTTCATCCCCATGCTGATCGGCACCGGCTGCGGCGTGCCGGGCGTGATGGCCTCGCGCACCATTGAAAACGACCGCGACCGCAAAATGACCGTTCTCACCACCACCTTCATCCCCTGCAGCGCCAAGATGCCCATCATCGGCCTCATCGCCGGCGCACTGTTCCACAACGCAGGCTGGGTGGCTACCTCCGCGTATTTCATCGGCGTGGCCGCCATCGTCATCAGCGGCATCATCCTCAAGAAGACCCGCATCTTCGCGGGCGACCCCGCGCCCTTTGTCATGGAGCTGCCCGCCTATCATGCGCCGTCCGCTAAAAACGTGCTGCATTCCATGTGGGAGCGGGGTTGGAGCTTCATCAAGCGCGCGGGTACGGTGATTCTGGTGTCTGCCATCGTGATCTGGTTCACCCAGGGCTACGGCTGGGAGGCGCGGGTGCCGGAGGAAGCGCTGACCGCCGATGCGGAAGTGGTGGAAACCGTCGAGGCACCCGTCACCTTCGGCGCTGTGGAGGACACCGACAACAGCATTCTGGGCCGTGTTGGCTCGGTGGTCGCGCCGGTGTTTGAGCCGCTGGGCTTTGGCGACTGGAAACCCACCGTGGCTACGGTGCTGGGCCTGGTGGCCAAGGAAGAGGTCGTCAACGTGTTCGGCATCCTCTATGGCACCGATACCGATGAGCGTGATACCGCCACGCTGCTGGAAGAGGGCTCCGACGAAGAAAAGGAGCAGGGGCTCAGCCCCATTGCGCAAAGTTTCGATGAGATGTCCGGCGGATACGGCAGGCTGGCAGCCTTTGCCTTCATGATCTTCAACCTCCTGTGCGCTCCCTGCTTTGCGGCCATCGGCGCCATCAAGCGTGAGATGAACAACCCCGGCTGGACGTGGTTCGCCATCGGCTACCAGTGCGTATTCGCCTATGTGGTCGCGCTGATCGTGTTCCGGCTGGGCCTGCTGCTGGCAGGCGCGGGCTTCACGGCATGGACGGCGGTTGCACTGGTGCTGCTGGCTGGGCTGATCTGCCTGTTGGCACGCCCGAATCGCTATGACGAAAACCACCTGAGCCGAAAGGTCAGCATGGGGGCATAATGAATACAGGTACGCAGAGAGGAGCTGTGCGCAGATGGCAACCTGGATAGTAGGCGGCGTGGTGCTGCTGGCGGCTGCGGCCGCGATATGGAAAATGGTCCGAGACCGGAAAAAGGGCAGGTGCAGCTGCGGCGGCGACTGCTCGCGCTGCTCCGGCTGCGGCCACTGATCTTTGGAGGGGAGGGCGAAAGCCCTCCCCAGACCGTTGAAAAACCCATGATTTCGGGGAGAGCCGCGTTTCTTGCGCCCTTTGGACGCTCGCAACGCTTGCGAAAAATGCTGCGGCAGAAGGCTTTGGGGCTCTGCCCCAAACCCCGGCAGGGGCCTGAGGCCCCTGCACCCCGCACTTTGTCAGCAACCTGGGGGAAGGCGAAAGCCCTCCCTCTTCTTTTTTCCGTTGCCTTTGCCCCCTTGCCTGTGCTACACTGAGCGTGACGTTATCCGGCAGGGAGGTCTTTTTTCTTGGAACGTGACCTGACCCGCGGCAGCATTGGAAAGGGGCTGGTTCTTTTCAGCCTTCCGCTGATCGCGGGGAACTTGCTTCAGCAGTGCTACAACATCGTGGATACCTGGGTGGTGGGACGGTTTCTGGGCAGCGTGGCGCTGGCTGCCGTAGGCAGCGCCTTTTCGCTGATGACGCTGATGACCAGCCTGCTGCTGGGACTGTGCATGGGCGGCGGGGTGGTGATGAGCCAGCTCTATGGCCAGGGTGACCGCGAGGGCCTGCGCCGCGCCATGGGAAACGCCTTTGGAGGCATTGCGCTGGCTGCGCTGGCGCTGGAGCTGGCGGCGTTTGCGCTGCTGGACAGCCTGCTGGTGTGGATGCGGGTACCGGCCGAGGCTGCGTCCGACCTGCGGGGTTATCTGAACGTGGTGTTCTGGGGCATCGGCTTCACGTTCCTGTACAACTTCTTTGCCACGGCCTTGCGCAGCGTGGGCAATTCCGCGGCAGCGCTGTGGTTTTTGCTATGCGCCACGGTGATCAACATTGCGCTGGATCTGTGGTTCGTGACGGGGCTGGACTGGGGCGTGGAGGGCGCGGCGCTGGCCACGGTCATCGCCCAGGCGGTTAGCGCGGCCGGCATCGCTCTGTACTTTTTTCTGCGCATGGGGGATTTGCGGCCCGGCCTGCGCCACCTGAGGCCGGATGGCGGGCTGCTCAGGCGCATCGCGGTGGTTTCCGTGCTCACGGGCG
Organism: uncultured Eubacteriales bacterium; assembly: GCA_944349545.1. Classification (GTDB taxonomy): domain Bacteria; phylum Bacillota; class Clostridia; order Christensenellales; family Aristaeellaceae; genus Limiplasma. The sequence continues at coordinate 11,502 of CALVNG010000033.1, read as the reverse complement.
CGCAGCAGTCCATCATGAATTTCGGTATTCTGATGATTCAGAGCCTAGTCAACAGCTTCGGTGTAAACGTGATGGCCGCCTTCGCGGCAGGCGTGAAGATCGACGCCTTTGCCTACGCGCCCGCGCAGGACTTTGCCAACGGCTTCGCCACCTTCGTGGCGCAGAATGCCGGCGCGGGCCGAATGGACCGGGTGCGGCGGGGGCTTCGGGAGGCGGCCATGATGTCCCTTTGCTTCTGCGCACTGGTATCGGCGTTGGTGGGAATCTTTGCCGCGCCGCTGCTGAGCATCTTCATCGATCCGGCGCAGAGCGACGTGCTGGCGGTGGGCATGCATTATCTGCGCACGGAGGGCCTGTGCTACGTGGGTATCGGGCTGTTGTTCCTGCTTTATGCCACCTACCGCGGCCTGGAACGGGCAGGCATGAGCATCGTGCTGACCGTGATCTCGCTGGGCCTGCGCGTCGCGCTGGCTTACTGGCTGGCGCCTACGTGGGGGTTGGATGCGGTGTGGTGGGCGATTCCCATCGGTTGGGCCATGGCGGACGCGGTGGGATTGGCGGCATTAGGGCCTTGCATGGCAACGCTAAGGAACCGCTAAATAGTCCGGACCGGCGAGCAGGGATTGCGGGGATTTTCTTTTGATCTGTGATGTGCTATAATACTATACTGCGATTCCAATCTGATTGATTTGCATTTTTTGCGGATACGGAGGATGAATTATGCGAATCCTGGTGGTTGGTGACGGCAAGGTAGGCCATACGCTGGCGGAGCATCTCGCGCGTGAGGAGCATGATGTAATCATCGTCGACCGCAGCGAGGAAGTGCTGCAGCGCAGCGAGGATACGCTGGATGTGCTGTGCGTGCGTGGCAACGGAGCCAACGCGGCCACGCTGGTGGACGCGGGAGCGGACAAAGCGGACATCATTATCGCCGCCACAGCCAGCGATGAAACCAACATGCTCTGCTGCCTGGTCGCCAAGAAGCTGGGAACCAAATATTCCATCGCCCGTATCCGCGATCCCGAATACAACGACAGTCTGACGCTTCTGCAGCGCGAGATGGGCATCGACATGCCCGTCAACCCCGAACGCGCCACTGCGCTGGAGATCAGCCGCCTGTTGCGCTTTCCCTTTGCGAGCAACATCGAATCCTTTGCCAAGGGCCGGGTGGAGATGGTGGAGTTTCGCGCGCAGGAGCATGACGTGGTGGTGGGCCATGCGCTTAAAGACCTTCCGCGCAAATTCAACGGCCTGCCCCAGGTGCTTTATGCCGCGGTGGAGCGCGAGGGAAACGTGGTGATTCCCAACGGCGATTTTGTCATCCGCACCGGCGACCGCGTGCATGTCGCCGCCGATATGGTGACCATTACCGCCTACTTCCGCTATCTGGGTAAAAATTCGCTGCGTGTGAAAAATGTGATGCTGCTGGGCGGCGGGCGTATCAGCTACTACCTGGCCAAGATGATCATCCCCATGGGCATCCATGTATCCATGATTGAAATCAACGAAAAAAAGGCCAATGACCTCAGCGAATCCCTGCCTGACGTCAATGTGATCTATGGAGACGGCACGGATCAGGACCTGCTGGAGCAGGAGGGGCTGAAGCAGATGGACGCTTTCGTGGCCCTGTGCGACCGCGACGAGGAAAACCTGATGACCGGCCTTTTCGCCGTCAAGGAGGGCGTGCCCAAGGTCATTGTGAAGAACAACCGCGTGGCTTATGCCGATATCATCAGCGCCATGGGTCTGGACAGCATCGTCAGTCCCAAGGCCATCACCTGCGCCAACATCCTGCGCTATGTACGCGGCAGAAACAATGCTTACGGCACAAAGCTGGAGCGCCTTTACCGTCTGGTCAACGGCAAGGCGGAAGCGCTCGAATTCATTCCCAAGGGCACGGACCCCTATATCGGCATCCCGCTGCGCAAGCTCAACATCCGTCCCGGCACGCTCGTGGCGGTAATCGTCAGGCAGGGCAAGGTCATCGTGCCCTTTGGCAACGACCATATTGAAGCAGGTGACCGCGTGGTGATTATCGCCTGCGAAAGCGGCATCAGCGACTTGAATGAGGTCATTCGCAAATGAATAAACGACTGGTCATGAGACTGCTGGGCGCGATTCTGCTGATCGAGTCGCTGGCGATGGCGCCTTCGCTGGTCATTGCGCTGCTCTACGGCGATGGCGACGCGGCTGCGCTGGCGTATACCATGGCGATTCTGGTCGCGCTGGGCTTTCCCGCCTGGCGGTTTGCCCGCCCGAGGGAGCAGAATCTGCGTGCGCGCGAGGGCTTTCTGGTAGTGGCCCTCTCCTGGGTGCTCCTCAGCGCCTTTGGCGCGTTGCCCTTTGTGCTCTCCGGCCTGATTCCCGATTATATCGACGCCTTTTTTGAGGCGGTTTCCGGCTTTACCACCACGGGCGCCACGGTGCTTGGCGACTTTGACGGGCTGCCCCGGGGCGTGATGTTCTGGCGCAGCTTCACCCACTGGATCGGCGGCATGGGGGTGCTGGTGCTTACCCTGGCACTGCTGCCGCAGATGACGGGGCGTTCCTCGCATCTGGTGCGCGCGGAAAGCCCCGGCCCCAGCCTGAGCAAGATCGTGCCCAAGATGGGCGACACCGCCAAGATCCTCTACATGATCTACGGCGTTCTGACCGTAATCGAGCTGGCGGCGCTGATCATTGCGGGCATGTCGCCCTACGACGCTGCCATTCATGCCATGGGCACGGCGGGTACGGGTGGCTTCAGCAATTACGGCAGCAGCATCGGCGCGTTTGACAGCGCCGCGATCGACGGGATCATCACCTTTTTCATGGTGCTGTTCGGCATCAACTTCGCACTGTTCTACCGCATCATGGTGGGAGGCTGGCGCGATGCGCTCCGCAGCGAGGAGCTGCACTGGTATCTTGCGCTGTTTGCCGGCTCCACGCTGTTTGTGTCCCTGATGATTCTGCCGGAATATGGCACCTTTTCCAATGCCCTGCGCTACGGCAGCTTCCAGGTGGCCACCATCATGTCCACCACGGGCTACGCCACGGCGGATTTCAACCTGTGGCCCCAGGCGGTCAAGGCGCTGATCGTGGTGCTGATGTTCATTGGCTCATGCGCGGGCTCCACGGCGGGCGGCATCAAGGCGGTACGCATCTGCCTCCTGAGCAAGCTGGCCCGCCGCGAGGTGCGCCGCACGTTTCAGCCGCGCAAGGTGCAGGTGGTGCGCTTTGAGGGAAAGGGCGTGGAGGAAAACCGCCTTACGCAGGTAGCGGTGTTCTTTTTCGTCTATGTGCTGCTGGTGCTGGCGGGCATGTTTTTGGTATCAATGGAAGGCTTGTATGATCTGGAAACCAACTTCACCGCCGCGCTTACCTGCATCAGCAACGTGGGTCCCGGCCTGGGCCATGTGGGGCCGGTCGAGAACTTCGCGGGCTATGGTCCTTTTGCCAAGGTGGTGCTCAGCCTGCTGATGCTGGCCGGCAGACTGGAATTGTTTCCGATCCTGGTGCTGTTCCATCCTTGCGCATGGCGCAAGGGATAAGCCCATTGGGTACGAGAGGCGACCGATCCTCCTTTTCCGGGGAAGTGGTCGCCTTTTTCTGTCACATCTTTGTAAAAATCGCTTGCCGGGCAGCAACTTTATTTTCCAACAGGCTATACTTTCCTTGGGTTTTCATGTACAATAAGCTAGGGTAAATTCGTAACATTTCCATCCTGAGGAGAAAGGAGTGGATGAAACTGAAACGGATCATCTGCCTTCTGATTACATTTTGCCTGCTGTGTCCGCTTTATGCGCTTGCGGACGATTCCGGCGTGCTGGCCGAGGGCGAGCTGAACGAATGGGTCGTCAAGGCGCTTAGGGACAGCGCTACCCGCCAGCCGCTCAACGCGCCGGTGGGGGAGGAATCCCACACGGAGGACGGCTACGCTTTTATCTATGACTTTGCCACCCTGTATTACGACAAGCCCGTGCTGGATGAAAACAGCGTGCTGCTGGCTGTGTCCGTGACAGACGAAACCTACCCCGGCCCGCGCGGCGTCAAGCTGGGCGATGCGCAAAGCGTGCTGATCGACACCTACGGCTGGCAGAACCCCACGCTGGTGGGCGATGGGATTTTCGCCGCGTTTTACCGCCTCAACAGCCTGCCTCAGTCCGCCTACTGGAGCTGGGCGCAGCTGGATGGCGCGGAAGGAATCGCGAGCGTACAGTGCGCCATTCACGTGCAGGTGGCCGACGGACGCTACACCGACGCGGGGGTGGTATATTCGCTGGAGGGCGGCGTGGTGACGGCCATCCGCGTCTACGGATTGAGCAGCTTTGTGGGCGCCGATGAGGTGCGCGGCAACCTGGAGGCGGTAGGAAACGTACAGACGGCAGCCAGCGGAGACGCCGTAAACGTGCCGGACATAACGCTGAGCGCCGCGACCGTGCCGGTCAATCAGGCGCAGCCCTTCGGCGCGGAGGATCTGTCCTTCGCGGGCATCGACTACGCGAGCCTGACGCTGGAGAGCGCGAAGGCCGCGCTGGGCGAGCCTGCGAGCCGGAGCGCTGCGGAGGATGCAACAGGCGGTACCTATCTGAACCTGACCTGGAGCGGCGCGGAGCTGATCTGGCTGGAGGACGAGGCAGGCGGCCGCGTGCAGTCCCTGCGCGTGACGGACGCCCAGATCGGGGGCCCGCGCGGGCTGAAGGCGGGTATGCCCTTTGAGGAAGCGGCCGCGCTGCTGCTCAGCGAAGGAAAACCCGGCGTGCTCTACGGCCAGTCCGGAGACACGGAATACGGCGAAGCGGTCAACGAGGGAACCCAGACGCTGCTGACCTACTATACGGCCTCCGGCCCCGAGCAAAGCGACGGAAGCTACGTGCTGCAGCTCGTATTTGAAAATGGCGCGCTGAAGGAGTGGGTGCTGTCCACCTCCGAGGTGCGCTGGACCATGTAACCCCTTTGAACCCCAATGCTGGGAGGAACAGCCATGAAGATTGATCTCACCTGTCCCGTTGAGCTCTGGCAATACGCCATGCCCACCGAGGACGATGCCGACTGCACCTTTGTCCTCAACAACCTCAGCGACAAGGTGGTGGTGTCCGTCCAGGTGACCCTCAAATGCTTTGACAAGGAGGACATGCTCCTGTTTTCGCAGACGGAGCGCATCCAGGGCCTGAAGGCCGGGGTGGGCGAGCGCTTCAGCATCATGCTGCTGCCTTCCCAGTGGCGCGACGTGGAGGGCGTCGATCTGGTGATCGAGAAGGTCTGGTTCGACGATTCCACCATCTGGCGCAGGGGAAACGCCCCGCTGACCTACTATGAGTCCAACGCGCTGCCGGGTGGCCGCGCGCTGGATCAGCTGCGCTTCGTGGCTGGAAAGGACGCGGTGGGGTATCCCTGCGTGCAGGATCAGGTATGGCTGTGCGTCTGCGGGCGCGCCAACGCGCTGGAAAGCGATCGCTGCTGCCGCTGCGAACGGCGGCGCGACGCGGTATTCGCCAGCTACAGCCCGGACAACGTGGCCCACGTCATAGCCGCCCATGAGCAGAAATTGGCCATGGCGGCCCGCAAAGCCCGCGAGGAAAACAACCTGGTCATTGAAAAGCAGGAGGTCCAGCGCGCCTCCAAGCGCCGCCGCCGCCGGATGACGGTCTGGGCCGCGGGGCTGTCGGCGGTCGTGGTGGCGCTGGCTGCCGTGATCATCCTGTGGGTCGTGCCTGCGGTGCGCTATCAGTCAGCCGTGGGGCTGATCAATAGCGGACAGTTCGACGAGGCGCGGGCAGCGTTCAGCGCGATGGGCGACTACCGCGACGCGCAGGCGCAGCTGGCCGTTTGCGATTATCAGGAAGCCCTGTCCCTGCTGGAGACCGGCGGAGTGGACGCGCTTGTGCAGGCGGAGGCGGATTTTGCCGCGCTGGGGGACTATCAGGACAGCGCCGACAGGCTCAGGCAGACCACCTACGCGCTGGGGCAGGCCTACCTGGAGGCCGGAAGCTATGAGATGGCTGCCGACCGCTTCCTGTCCCTGGGCGATTATCAGGACAGCGCGGAGATGTTCAGGGAGGCCAGCTATCAGCAGGCGCAGGCGCTTTACGACAGCGGCAATTACACCGTAGCGCGTGTGCTGTTCCAGAACCTCGCGGATTACAGCGACTCCGCCGACCGCGCGCAGGCCTGCATCTATCAGGAAGGCAAGGCCCTCTACGACGCGGGCGACTATGCGGGGGCCGCGGCGGCGCTGGCTCCGCTGGGCGAATACGAGGACGCGGCCCAGCTGGTGAATCAGGCCAACTACGCCATGGCCGAGGCCATGCTGGCCGAGGGGCAGGACGAGGAGGCAGGCCGCCTGTTCCTGGCGGCGGGGAACTATTCCGACGCCGTGGCGCGCGGCAACGACTGCATCTACCAGGCAGCGCTGGCCGCCAAGGAGGCGGGCGATTACGACAAAGCCACCGAGCTGTTCACTTTGATCATCGGCTACCTGGACAGCGAGGGGCAGATCCAGGACTGCCTCTTTCAGCAGGCGGCAGCTCTGCGGGACGGCGGCGATTATGCCGGAGCCCTGGCCCTGCTGGAAATGGGCGGTACGCCCCGCAGCGAGGACGCGCAGCAGCTCTATTATGAATGCAACTACGAGCTGGCCATGTCCGCCATCGAGGCGGAGGACCTGGAGCGCGCCCAAGCGCTTTTGGAAAATGTAGATAACTACGAGGACAGCGAAAAGCAGCTCAACAGCGTGCGCTACGAGCTGGCCGAGGCCGCGCTCGCGGCGGAAAACTACGTGGATGCACGCGTTCTTTATAACGCGCTGGGCTCCTACAAGGACAGTGAAACCAAGCTCAAGCAGTGCAACTATGCCCTCGCCAGCGCCGCGCTTGCGGCGGGCGATTACAACGCTGCCATTTCCGGCTTCGAGGCCCTGGGCAGCTATCAGGACAGCGCCGCCATGTTCGAGGAGGCGTCCTATCAGCAGGCCCTCGCGCTCAAGACGGCAGGCGATACGCAGGGCGCGATGGAAGTGCTGGCCGGGCTTTCGGGCAGCGACCGCGCGCAGGCCGAGCTGATCGCCATTCAGCTGGAGCAGGGGGCTGAGCTGGAGGCTGCGGGCGACTATGCGGCGGCGGCGGAGATCTATGCCGCCATCGAGGACAGCGAGGAAGCGCAGGAACGGTACAACGCCTGTATGTACATCCAGGCCGAGCAGCTGCGCGACGCGGGCGACCTGACCGCCGCAGGCGCGGCCTTTGAAGCGTTGGGCGATTACCGCGACGCCGCCGAGCAGAGCGAGGCCTGCTACGAAACCTACTTCGGCAACGTTGCCCAGACCGCGCGTGACGCCATGGAGCGGCAGGACTATCCCGCGGTGATCGCCGCGCTGGAGGGCTTCGCCATGGATGACCTTGCCGGCAGCTATGCGGACCTGCCCGAAATCTATAACGAGGCATGCTATCAGTACGCCGAGCAGCTCTACCTTGAGGGCAAGCCCTATGAGGCCATGCCCTATTACCAGCGTGTGGGCGATTACCGCGATACGCCCGAAAGCAAGCTGGAGCGCCGCGCTTACCTGATTCTGGGCGAATGGACCTCCACCACCGGGAAGACCGCCGTCTTTCGGCCGGATGGGACCTGCGACCTCATGGGGGAAACCCTGCATTTCTATGTGAGCAACTTCAGCCTTTACACCGGCGCGACCGAGGACGACATGACCATCACCCATAAGCTCAGCAGCATCGACAAAACCTCCATGAGCCTGCGCGACATCCGCGACGGGCAGGATGTGGTGTATAAGTTCTCGCGCGTGGGCGAATGGACTTTGCCGGAGGTGACGGCAGAAACCGCGCCGCAGGAAGAAAGCGCCGTGGAAGCTACGCCCGCTCCGGAAACGGAAACTGCCGTGGAGGCAACGCCTGCTCCCGACGCGGCAACCCCGCCCCCGACGGAGGCTGTGAATGACGCGGCCGAATAACCCCGCCCCGGCGCGCGGCGGCGCAGTCCCCCGCAAGCTGGAAATCGGGGTCCTCTACGGCTTTCGGGCGCTGATGGTGCTGGCGGTGGTGAATTATCACATCTGGCAGCAGAGCTGGCTTCTTCAGCGCGTGAATTTACCGGGCCTGTCGGTGGATTTCGACTTCTTCACCCGTTCAAGCTACCTTTTTGTGGACGGGATGATTTTGCTCAGCGGTTTTCTGCTCTACCTGCCCTATGCGCGGCAGTCGCTGGAGGGCGCGCCCGTGCCTGGCGCTGGGCGGTTTTACCTCAACCGGCTTCTGCGCATCGTCCCAAGCTATCTGGCGGCGGTGCTGCTGGCTCTGGTGTGCTTTGCCCTGCCCCAGGGCGCTTATTTCACCACCGGCGATCTTGTGAAGGACGTCGCGTCGCACCTGACGTTCACCTTTCTGTTCTGGCCGGAGACTTATCTGTATACGCCCCTGAACGCGGCCCTGTGGACCATCGGGGTGGAGATGCAGTTCTACCTGCTGTTTCCCTTTCTCGCGCGGGCGGCGCAAAAAAGACCGGCGGTCACGCTGCCGGTCATGGCGGCGACGGGCTGGGCCTGGCGGCTGTGCGTGGCGCGCTTTGCCCAGGATACGGGCATGCTCATCAACCAGATGCCCGCCTATCTGGACGTGTACGCTTTGGGCATGTTGGGCGCGATCACCTATCTGCGCATGCGGCACGCCTGGGAGCGCATGTCCAGCGCCCGGCGGCGTGCGCTCGGCTGGGTGTGCGTAGCAGGCTTTGCGGCATGCATAGCCGCGACGCTGTCCATTTTTCGCACGCAGTCGTCGGCAAGCGCGGCCGGACAGCGGGCGCTGCACCTGTCGCAGATGGAGATGCGCCTGCCGCTGACGCTGGTGCTGATGGGAGGCATGCTGTGCGCGGCGCATATGCCCCGCTTTTTGCAAAAGCTGCTGGATAACCGGCTGATGCGCTTTTTATCGGCCATATCCATGAACCTCTACATCTGGCACCAGATTCTTTCCGTGCAGATGCGCATGGCCTGGTTTCCGGATGCGGATACTTTGCACATCACCCCCGCGCAGCAGCGGGCCTATACGCTGCTGTGCCTCAGCGTGAGCATGTTGGCAGCGATGGCCGCCACCTACGGGCTGGAGCAGCCTGTAGCCAGGGCGGTCAATGCCCGGATCAAACGATTGGGAAGGAAGCGAAGCCATGAAGGACCCCAGGCTGGAAGCCCTTGCACGCCAGCTGATTCGCTACTCGTGCGCCATGAAGCCGGGCGAGCGCGTGCTCATCGAGAACTTCGGCGTAGAGCCGGAGGCGGTGACCGCGCTGATCCGTGAGGCGTATGCGGCGGGCGCGGAGCCCATCGTCATGCTGCGCGACATAGCGGTGCAGCGCGCCCTGATGCTGGGCGCAACCGCCGAAAAATGGGACGAGGAGGCCCGCGTGGACGCCGAGCGCATGCGCGCCGTGGACGCTTATATCGGTCTGCGGGCTGGTGCAAACGCTTACGAGCAGGCCGATGTGCCGGCGGAGAAGCAGCGCCTGTACATGCAGCATTACAGCCAGCCCGTGCACAGCCGGATTCGCGTGCCGGATACGCGCTGGGTGGTGCTGCGTTATCCCACCCCCGCGATGGCCCAGCAGGCCGGCATGAGCACTGAGGCGTTTGAGGATTTCTACTTCGACGTGTGCACGCTGGATTATGCGAAGATGAGCCGGGCGATGGACGCGTTGGCCGTCCGCATGGAGCGCGCGAACGACGTGCGCATCGTAGGACCCGGCACGGATCTGCACTTTTCCATCGCGGGTATGCCCGCCGTCAAATGCGACGGCAGGTGCAACATCCCTGACGGCGAAATCTACACCGCGCCCGTGCGCGACAGCGTGAACGGCGTTGTGCAGTACAACACGCCCAGCCTCTATCAGGGCAAGGTCTTTGAGCATACGCGGCTGACCTTCAAAAACGGGAAGATCGTCGACGCCGTCAGCAGCGACACCGCGCGCAGCAACCAGATCTTTGACACCGACGAGGGCGCGCGGTATATCGGCGAGTTTGCCCTCGGCGTCAACCCTTACATCACCCGTGCCATCAGGGATACCCTGTTTGACGAAAAGATCGCCGGCAGTTTCCACCTGACCCCCGGCAACTGCTACGACGAATGCCCCAATGGCAACCACAGCGCCATCCATTGGGACCTGGTATGCATCCAGACGCCCGAATACGGCGGCGGGGAGATGTATTTCGACGGCGAGCTGATTCGCAGAGACGGCCTGTTCGTGCCCGAGGATCTGCTTGCGCTCAATCCCGAAAACCTTCAATAAATAAAAACCGCCCCCGGCGAACACCTCGCCGGGGGCGGTCCGCACTTGGTCAGCGGCAGAACTTTTCAATATAGGCGTCCAGGCATTTCTGAATGACCTCGCGCGCCGCCTCTCTATCGCGCAGCTCATCCACCACGGTCTCCTTGCCCTCCAGGTTTTTGTAGACGGAGAAGAAGTGGCTGATCTCCGTAAACAGATGCGCGGGCAGCTCGCTTACATCGTGATAGGAGTTGTAGGAGGGGTCCTCGAACGGGATGGCGATGATCTTTTCATCCAGGCGGCCCTGATCCAGCATGGTGATCACACCGATGGGATAGCAGCGCACCAGGCTCAGCGGCTGGATGACCTCGCTGGAGAGCACCAGCACATCCAGCGGATCGTTGTCGTCGGCATAGGTGCGGGGAATCAAGCCGTAATTGGTGGGGTAGTGCGTGGAGGTATAGAGAATGCGGTCCAGAATCAGATGGCCTGTTTCCTTGTCCAGCTCATATTTCTTCTTGCTGCCCTTTTCAATTTCGATCACGGCGATGAAATCATCCTTGGTGATGCGCGAGGGAGAAATGTCATGCCAGATGTTGCTCATAAGGCGTTCGCCAACCTTTCTTCATTTGCTCGCTGGTATTGTAACAAGCATGACGCGATTTGTAAAGGCATTCGGCGGCTGAATGTGGTATACTGGAGGCGATCCCAATGCAAGGAGGCGTTTGGAATGACTGCGAAAGCAAAGTCGATCATCCTTCTGATATGCCTGGCGGCGGCGCTGATGCTGACTGCCTGTCAAACCCATGTGGACAACGACCCCTGGCCTGCCAGCGATGGCGTGACGGCCACGGAGGAGCCCGCTTCGGCGCCTGAGGCGACACAGGCTCCTGAAGACACGCAGAATAACGTGCAGGCCCAGCCCACCGAGGTACCCGAACCGGTGGGCGAACCGGGATTGAACGGCTGAACGTATTTTTCGCGAACCCGCCGCAGCATGGCGCTGCGGCGGGGTTTTTTTGTGCAGGGAAGGCGCGTATTCCATCGCGCGCAAGGCGCAAAAAAGCGCGCCCGCTTTTGCGGGCGCGCCAGAACGCTACCTTACTCGATGACCTTGGACACGACGCCGGAGCCGACCGTGCGGCCGCCCTCGCGGATAGCGAAGCGCAGGCCCTGCTCGATGGCGATGGGGGTGATCAAAGTGATTTCCATGTCGATGTTGTCGCCGGGCATCACCATCTCAACGCCCTCGGGCAG
>CALVNG010000032.1 GCA_944349545.1 uncultured Eubacteriales bacterium | reverse complement strand
CCCCAGTCGAGGTTGATGGTGTAGGCGACCTCATAGCCGTCCACATAGGGGCTGGCCTCGGCGAACAGGAAGGGATGGGGCTCGGCCACGGTGGTGGAGGGGATGAGGGTGCGGATGCCCACCACGTTGACGTTGTAGTTGTCGGGAGCCTTGACGCCGCTCACGCGGTTTTTGTACTCCTGGTACTTACCGTCCAGCAGGTTGAAGGTCACGCCCTTTTCGCTGGCGCCCAGATCGGCGAACATGGCCGCAATGTCGTTTTCCTCACGGCGCGGGCCGCCGGCGTACACGATGCCGCCCTGCCACTCCTCGCGCAGCAGCACGTGGCCGATACGGGCCGAACGCACGGGGCCGGCGCTCAGGGGCTGGCCCTCGGCAAAGCTGTCGTTGTACAGGAAGGTGATACGGGTCTGGCCGGAGCGATAGAGGATGCCCTCATACACGATATCCGCATACTGGCCGCCCCAGGGCGCGCGCTCGCCGATACCGGCGGCGGTCACGTTCTTGCCGTCGATCTTCTCGGAGCCCTCAGGGTTGCTGATCTGCACCAGCATGGGCATATAGAGCGAATTGCCGCTCACGGGCATGCCGGTGGTGGGGCTTTGTCCCTCGATGACGGGGTTCACGTCCAGAGCGCCCTCGGCAGGGGTGATGTTACGGTCAGCGATATCCTGCAGCACAACCACGCCCTCGGTCGAAAGGGTATAGTTGGTACCGGCGTCGTTCGCAGCCAGCGCGGGCACGGCGGTCAGCGCCATCACAGCGATGAGCAGCATGGAAAGGATTCTTTTCACAGTCGGACCTCCTCGCGTATTTCTGTCATATGTACGGCACACAGGGCGCGCCGCAACCATTTTTGATTATACCATCTTTGGAAAGCAGCTGTCAACGTAATACTTGCGTAATATATGAAACGATTGCCAATTTTCGCCGAATGACGGCCATTGTTCCTCCCTCCCCGCCTGCGCGCGGCATCGCTCACAGCGTCTCCGACAGATAAGACGGAAAAGCGTGGCAAAAAGTTCACGGTTTTGAAACTTTTTTTGCGGCCTCACTGTCGCGCAGGCCGCGCAGGACCGGCAGCGTCAGCGGAATAGCCAGCAGGAAGGACAGGAAGTCGGCTACGGGCTGCGCCAGCTGCACGCCCAACAGGCCGAAGGCGTGCTCCAGCAGCCACACCGCCGGGATGAAACACAGGCCCTGCCGCGCCATGGCCAGCAGCGTGGCGCGCCCGGCGATGCCCATCGTCTGCAGCATCATGTTGGCCAGGCAGGTGAAGGCGAACAGGGGGATGAGGGCACATTGCAGGCGCAGCGCCAGCGTGCCGATCTCCTGGACCTGCGGATCTCCCGCCAGAAACAGGCTGATGATCTGCGGCGCCAGGGCGATGGCCGCGGCGCTCACCACCACCAGCACGCAAAAGCACAGCTTGACGCAGAACCAGAAGGCCTTGCGCACGCGCTCATAGAGGCCCGCGCCGTAGTTGAAGCCGCAGATGGGCTGAAAACCCTGCCCAAAACCGATGATGGCGCTGACGGCCATCATCATCACGCGGGTGACGATGCTCATGGCCGCGATGGCTGCATCCCCGTAGCCGCCGGAGGCCAGGTTCAGGCACACGGTCGCCAGGCTGTTGAGGCCCTGGCGGGCCAGAGAGGGTACGCCGCCGCGCAGGATCTCGCGGAAATTGGCCATGGTGGGCGTAAAATCATGCCAGCGGATGCGGATGTTGCCGCCCCTGCGCGTACCGGCCAGCAGCAGGAAGAAGCTGACCATCTGGCTGAGACTGGTGGCCAGTGCGGCGCCTCCTACCCCCATGCCGAAGGTGAAGATGAACAGCGGGTCCAGGATGATGTTGAGCACCGCGCCGGAGGTAATGCCGATCATGGCGTAAAAGGCGCTGCCTTGGAAGCGCAGCTGGTTGTTGAGCACCAGGCTGGCGATCAGAAACGGCGCGCCGGGCATAAGGTAGCCCAGGTACGCCTTGGCATAGGGCGCGATGGTGGGCGTGGAACCCAGGGCATAGGCCAGCGGGTCCGCCCCCAGAAGGCCGAGAGCCATGATGGCCAGTCCTACACAAAACGCGCTGAAAAAGCCGGTAGAGGCCATCCTGCGCGCATCCTCCGCGTCGCCTGCGCCCAGCACGCGCGCCATGTGATTGCCCGACCCGTGGCCGAACATGAATCCCACGGCCTGCATGACGGCCATCAGCGGAAAGGCTACGCCCACGGCGCCCGATGCGCTGGCCGAACCGATCAGGCCCACAAAGTAGGTATCGGCCATGTTGTAAAATGAGGTGATGAGCATGCTGACGATCGTGGGCACAGAGAGCGAGAGCACCAGCCTGGGCAGGGGTGTTTCGGTCATGTAGGTCAGCTTTTGTTCGGCGGTCATCTGCTTTGGCATGGTATGCGTCTCCTTTGCGCGGGGGCAGGCGGGCGTTACCGGCGGTCGTTGCCGGTGGAAAGGATGCGGCGGCGCTGGGGCCGCTGCCGGCGGATGAGGTCCTCATAAGCGCGGTGATCCTGGCGGAGCGTAACGTGCGCAGCGGCCATCTCCTGCGGGGGCTGCGGCGCTGCCGCGCGGGGCGGCAGCGCGTGCGCGGGCCGCTCCAGCGGGGTGGCGCGCATGGCAACCGGGGCCGGTTCAGCGGCGCTCTGAGCGCCTTTGCGTGCCTTTTCGGTCTGCGCTGGACTTCCCGTCTTGCCGCCAGCGGCGCGGACCGGCTCCTTCCCGACGCCGCGGGATGTCTGCCGCGTCTTTTCACGGGTTGTCTCCCGCGCGGACTCGTCCGCCGCACGGGTCGCCTTGCGCGCCGCTGCGTGCGCCGCCTGACGCGCAGCCTCCTGCGCAGGCAGCTTTGCGGGCGGCGGGGGCGCGGGGCTCTGCCGCTCCTGCCGCGGGGGCCGGGGTGGGCGGGGCTGCTTGACGGTCTCGGTGAACACCTGCATGGGCCACTCGCTTTCCGCGCGCTCCAGCTTGCGGCCCAGCAGCTTTTCGATCTGCTGAAGCTCTTTCATCTCGTCGATGCAGCAGAAACTCACGGCCTTGCCGTCCAGACCCGCGCGGCCCGTGCGGCCGATACGGTGCACATAGGCCTCCGGCTCGTTGGGCAGGTCGTAGTTGAACACGTGGGACAGGCCTGCGATGTCGATGCCGCGCGCGGCGATGTCCGTGGCCACCAGCACGCGCGACTTGCCGCTCTTGAAATCCGAAAGGGCCTGTTGGCGCGCGTTCTGGCTCTTGTCGCCGTGGATGGCGCGCGCCGGGATGCCCGCGCGCGAAAGCTCGCGCACCACGCGGTCGGCTCCGTGCTTGGTCCGGGTGAACACCAGCGCGCTTTCCACCTCCGTTTCCCTGAGCAGCTTGGCCAGCAGCAGCTTCTTGTTGGCCTTGTCCACCAGGTAAAGCCGCTGCTCGATGCGGTCCACCGTGCTGGACACGGGGTCCACCTTCACGCTGGCAGGGTCCGTGAGGATGCTCAGAGCCAGCTTTTCCACCTCGGCAGGCATGGTGGCGGAAAACAGCAGCGTCTGCCGCTTGCGGGGCAAAAGCGCGATGACCTTGCGCACATCATGGATGAAGCCCATGTCCAGCATGCGGTCGGCCTCGTCCAAAACGAAGATCTCGATATGGTCCAGCGTGATATGGCCCTGGCCGATCAGGTCGTTGAGCCGGCCGGGCGTGGCCACCAGGATGTCCACGCCCCGCGCGAGGGCCTCCACCTGAGGCTGCTGCCCCACGCCGCCGAAGATCACGCAGGAGCGCAGGGGCAGGTTCTTGCCGTAGCTTTCAAAGTTTTCAAAGATCTGCAGCGCCAATTCGCGCGTAGGGGTGAGAATCAGGGCGCGGATGGTGCGCCGGCCCGCGTGCTGCTTGCGCTCCTGATGCAGGCGCTGCAAAATGGGGAGGGCGAACGCGGCGGTCTTGCCGGTGCCCGTCTGGGCGCAGCCCAGCACGTCGCGCCCCGCCAGGACAGGCGGAATGGTTTCGCGCTGGATGGGGGTGGGGTCGTCGTAGCCCATGTCGCTCACGGCGGCCAGAAGGTCTGGGATCAGGTTCAAATCGTCAAAACGCATGCGGTTCCTTTCTTTTGGAAAATTTTCTGGGCGCGCTCAATGCCGGACAGGCGCGCGCGCCATGCGCCTGCGCTTGGGGGGCGGCGTAAAAAGCCGCGCGGCGGGTTTGGACCGCTTCATGGGGCATGCCTCCTTGCCGGGAGCGGGATGCTCCCACGGCTAGCATACCCCGCGGGGCTCAGAGGGCATGCACCCGGCGCACCACCTGCGCGGGGTCCTTGGCGCGGAAAAAGCCCGTGCCCATCACCAGCACGCCGATGCCCGCCTCCTTGAGCAGGGCGGCGTTGTCCTCCGAGATGCCGCCGTCGGCCTCGATTTCGCCCGCAAAGCCCATGATGCGCAGCTGTGCCGCCTTGCCCAACACTTCCGGGATGAGCTTCTGTCCGCCGAAACCGGGGTTCACGGTCATCAGCAGCACGCGGTCCAGCCGGGGCAGTTTCTCCCGCAGGCACTCGACGGGCGTAGCCGGACGCACCGAGGCGCCCGCCTGCACCCCGCGCTCGCGGATGCGGGCAAGGGCGCGGTCAAATCCCTCGGCCTCGGCATGCACGGTCAGGATGTCTGCGCCTGCGTCGCAAAAGACATCCACAAACTCCGCCGGATTATCCAGCATGAGGTGCACATCGTAGACGATGCCGGGCAACTCCTGCTTCATGGCCTTGAGGATGTGGGGACCAAAGGTGAGATTGGGCACGAAATGCCCGTCCATCACATCAAAGTGCAGTTCGTCGCAGCCCGCCTCGATGGCCATGCGCGCGGCCTGGCCCAGCCGGAGGGGGTCTGCCGCCAGGATTGAGGGAGACAGTTTAGTCATAGCGATTCCTCCATGCCTCCTGCGCCTTTTTCAGCAGCAGGTGATAGCGCTCCAGCCGCGCCTGGCTGACCTCGCCCGCGCGCGCGGCTTCCAGCACCGCGCAGCCGGGCTCGCTGAGGTGGTAACAGGGCGAGAAGCGGCACTGCCCCTCATAGGGGGCAAATTCGGGGTAGTATTCCTTCAGACGGATGGGCTCCAGCCCATCCCACAGTTCCAGCAGGCTGAATCCCGGCGTATCCAGCACGCGGTACTCGCCGCTGTAGAGCAGCTCCGCGTGGCGGGTGGTATGCCTGCCGCGGTGAATCTTCTGGCTGATCTCGCCGGTTTGCAGCTTCAGGCCCGTTGCGGCGCACACAAGCGTGCTCTTGCCCACGCCGCTCTGTCCCGCCAGGCAGCACACGCCCGACGCAAGCAAAGCGCGCAGGCCGTCCATCCCCTGTCCGCTCAGCGCGCTCACCGCCAGAACGGGCGCGCCCAGCCCCGCGTAATCGCGCCGCACGACCTCGCAGGTGCCCTCGTCCAGGTCGCACTTGTTCACCACCAGCGCGGGCCGGATGCCCTGCCTGAGCGCCATGGCGATCAGCGTGTCGATGAGCAGAAAGTCCGGCGCGGGCGCCGGGGCCAGCACGATGAGCAGGTAGCGCACGTTCGCCACCGGCGGGCGCACCAACCGGCTTTCGCGGGGTAGAATTTCTTCCACCCAGCCATGCTCCTCCCCCTCTCCGGGGGTGAAGCGTATGCGGTCGCCCACCATGGGCGTGATATGCTGCCGGCGAAAGATTCCGCGGGCGCGCAGCACATGCGTCTCTCCCTCCGCCTCACGGGCGTAGTAGAGGCCGCCCACGCCCTTGACGATCACGCCCTCGGCGCTCTGCAAGCCATTCTCCCTCCCTGTCATTTAAGGGTTACGGTCTGTTCCAGGTACAGCGCGCCGTCCAGATACACGCGGCAGGGCACCTCGCCCTCCACGGTGGCGCTGAGCGGCACCAGCACGTTGCCGCCGGCCGCGGCGGCAGTGCCCTCGTACTCCACGCGTTCCTCGCCGTCCAACTCAAGGGTGACGCGCAGGACGCGGTCGTGATCCGCCGCCGGCAGGTCGAGGCTCAATTCTCCCTGATACGGCTCGCTTTCGATGCCCACGGTCAGCGTCACGGGCGCGTCCAGCACCGCCATGGTGCCCACCGCCGGCATCTGTGCCAGCACCTGGCCCACCTGGGATTCCTCCGATACCTCCACATACACGGGCGTACCTTCCGTCAGGCTGCTTTCCCTGAGCATGGCGGTGGCTTCCTCGTGTGAGCGGCCCGTGAGGTCCGGCACCATGGTGCTGCCTCCGGAAATGGTCAATTCCGCGCTCTGGCCCGAGATGAAGCTGTCGCCCGCTTTGGGGCTCTGCCCCAGGACCGTGCCCACCGGCGAGGAGGATACGGTCTTGATCAGCACGATGTTGCCAAAGCCGCGGTCCTTCAGGCGGGCGGCGGCGTCCTCGTAGTCCATGCCGCTCAGGTCGGGCATGGCCGTGCTCACGGGGCCCAGGCTGACCGCCACCAGCAGGCTGTCGCCCTTTTCCATGGCGGTGTCGGGTTCGGGAATCTGGGAAATGACAGTACCGGCGGGGATGGTGTCGTGGTTGATATCTGTCTGCTGCCAGTTCAGCCCCTCGCGGCGGGCCAAAGTCTGCGCATCGCCTACGCTCAGGCCCACCACGTCCGGCGCGACGGCGCTGCGGCTGACGCGGGTGTACACCTGCACCACGCCGAAGGCCAGCGCCGCCAGCACGCATGCCGCCGCCAGACCGGATAGCACCAGCTCGGCGATACGGCGGCGGCTTCGCCGCCTGCGGACCGGCGCGCGGCGCGCCGTACCTTGGCCGTGGGGGCTGAGCTCGCGCATGCGCGCGGGCTGCTGTGGGGGCTTGACCGCCGGGCGGGGGCCGGAGGACTCCAGCGCGACCGACGCGGGGTCGAGCTTGCCGTCCTTGGCTTTCATCAGGGCGTCGGCCATTTCGCGGGCGCTCTGGAAACGGTTTTTCGGGTTCTTTTCCAGCGCCTTCATCACCACGGCCACCACGGCGGGCGGCGTTTCGGGCGCGAAATCGGTGATGGGCGGAGGCGGGTCCTGCACGTGCTGCATGGCCACGGCCACCGGCGTATCGCCCACAAAGGGCACGCGGCCGGTGAGCATTTCATACATGACCACGCCGGTGGAGTAGATGTCGCTGGTGGCCTCTACCACGCTGCCCGTGGCCTGCTCGGGGGACGAGTAGTGCACCGAACCCACCACCGTGTCGCCCTTGCTGATGGTGAAGGCGTTGGTCATGCGCGCGATGCCGAAGTCCGACACCTTCACATGGCCGTCGGCGTGGATGAGCACGTTCTGCGGCTTGATGTCGCGGTGGATGATGCCGTTGTCGTGCGCGTGCTGCAGGGCGCTCAAAATGCGCACGGTGATCTGGATGGCGGTCTGGTAGTTGAGGCGGCCCTTCTGGCGGATGATGTCCTTGAGGGTGTTGCCGTTGACGTATTCCAGCACCAGGTAGCGGTATTCTCCCTCCACGCCCACGTCAAGAAGGTTGACCAGGTTGTGGTGAGACATGAGGCTGGCGGCCTGCGCCTCGCGCTGGAAGCGCTCCAGAAACTCCTTGTCGCTGTTGTATTCGCTTTTGAGGATCTTCACCGCAACGCTGTGGCCCGTGCGGATATCCACCGCGCGGTACACCAGCGACATGCCGCCCTGGCCGATGAAGTCCTCCAGCTTGTACCTTTCGGCAAAAACCATTCCCTTCATCATTGTCCGTCCACCTCCGTGACGCGACAGATGACGAAGGTGATGTTGTCGGTACCGCCGTTTTCCAGCGCCAGGGAAAGCAGGCGGTCGGCAGCCTGCTCGTCGGTTTCGCTGCCGGCGAGGGTGTCGCGGATCACATCGTCGGGCACCATGTTGTACAGCCCATCGGAACACACCAGCCACACGTCGCCGGGCTGCTTGTCCTCGTCGATGACGTCGGGGGTCACGGCGGGGTCCACGCCCACGGCGCGGGTGATAACGTTGCGGTAGGGGTGGTTGCGCGCCATTTCGGCGGTGATCACATTGTTGCGCAAAAGCTCGGCCACGATGCTGTGGTCCTGCGTGATCTGCGCAAGCTCGCCCCCGCGCAGGCGGTAGGCACGGCTATCGCCCACATGGCCCACCAGCACGCGCTTTCCGTCCTCCCACAGAAGGGTAACGGTGGTACCCATGCCGCTGAGGCTGCTGTCATGCCACGCCATGTCGTACACGCGGCGGTTGGCGGCCTCCACGCCCACCTCCAGGGCGCGGCGGTCGGGCAGCTTGCCGCGCAGCGCGTTCTTGAGCACCTGCACGGCCACCCGGCTGGCGGTTTCGCCGCCCTGATGGCCGCCCATGCCGTCGGCCACGCCGTAGACGCGGTCGTCCACGAGGAGGCAGTCCTGGTTGCTGGACCGCACCCGGCCCTGATGGGTACGCTGACATACGCGCATCGCTATCGCTCCTTCCCGCTGGGGAGATGAAAATCAGGTTTGGGCATGCAGGCGGCTGCGGCGCAGCTGGCCGCACGCGCCGCCGATATCGGCGCCCATTTCGCGGCGCACCGTGGCGGAGATGTGCTCCGCCTCCAGCGTCTGCTGAAAGGCACGCACCGCATCGGGCGAGGCGGGGCGCAGCCGCCGCTCGTCCACATGGTTGAGAGGGATGAGGTTGACGTGGCACTGCAGGCCGCGCAGCAACCGTGCCAGCTCACGCGCGTGCGCGGGCCGGCTGTTGAGCCCGTCGATGAGCGTGTATTCAAACACCACGCGCCGTCCCGTGCCGGCTACATAGGCGCGCACGGCCTCCATGAGCAGCGCAATGGGCCAGGCGCGTGCTACGGGCATGATCTGCCGGCGGATCTCGTCGTTGGGCGCATGCAGGGAGATGCTCAATGTTACGGGCAGATGCTCCCCCTCCAGACGCCGGATGCCCTCCACCAGCCCGCAGGTGGACAGGGACACGTTCCGCAGGCTAATATTCAGGCCCTTTGGCTCATTGAGCAGGCGCAAAAAGCGCACCACCTGATCGTAGTTATCGAGAGGTTCTCCGCTGCCCATGAGCACCACATGTCCCACCTTGCCTCTGTCGCCCAGAAAGCGGTTGGCCAGGAGCACCTCGGAGAGCATCTCGCCCGCCGAAAGGTTCCTCACGCACCCCTCCAGCGTGCTCGCGCAGAAGGCGCAGCCCATCCGGCACCCCACCTGCGTGGAGATGCACAGCGAATAGCCGTAGCGGTAGCGCATGAGCACGCCCTCGATGATGTTGCCGTCCCGGCAGGCGAATAGGAATTTCACCGTATCGTCCCGCCTGGAGGGAAGCGCCTCCTGAATCGCCATGGGCAGGTCCACGCAGGTTTCTTCAAGCTGCGCCCGCAGGGAGGCGGGCAGGTTGCCCATGTCCGCGAAGGCCACGCCCTTGTGCAGCCAGGTGAACAGCTGGCCGGCGCGGAAGGCGGGCTGGCCCAGGGATTTGAGAAAATCCCCCAGCTCCTCGGGCGTCAGGTCGATCAGTACGCGCTTGTCGTCCATCAGCGCACCCTCCGCATCCGGGCGATGAAGAAGCCCTCCACGCCGTCGCGGCAGCCCAAAAGCTGCAAGCCAAAGGGCGTCTGCCGCTCGCGCAGCTCCTCCGGGAAGCTCGTGGGCAGGGGCTCCAGGGCAAAGTTTGGATGCGATGCCAAAAAGGCGCGCACCCGGTCCCCGTTTTCCTCCGGCAGGAGCGAGCAGGTGCTGTACACCAGCGCGCCGCCGGGACGCACATAGCGGCAGACCGTATCAAGCAGCCGCCCCTGCGTATCGACGATGGCAGGGATGTCCTCCTGCTTCAAACGCAGCTTGATGTCCGGCTTCTGGCTCAGAACGCCCAGCCCCGCGCAGGGCGCGTCCAGCAGAACGCCGTCCAGCATGCCCTCCAGGTCGGGCCGGAAATCCAGCGCGTCGCGCACGGAGATGCGCAGGTTGTCCAGCCCCAGCCGCCTGCGCACGCCCTCCAGCAGCTGGGCGCGCTTTTCGTGCAGTTCCCAGGCATAGACGCGCCCGGTCAGCTGCATCTGCTCGCACAGGTAGGCGGACTTGCCGCCCGGCGCGGCGCAGGCATCCAGCACCTTCATGCCGGGCCGCGCCTCCAGCGCTTCCGCCGCCAGCATGCTGCTCTGTCCCTGAATGGAGAAGCGTCCGGCGCGGTAGTCCGCGTCGGCGGCCAGGTCGCCTGCGCCGTAGATCAGCCACGCATGCGGCGCAAGGCCGCGTTCGGCGCGCCAGCCCTTTTCATGAAGCAGGGTCACAAATTCAGCATCGGACAGGCACGTGAGGTTGGGCCGGACACAAACGGGATGCTCCTCTTCGCGGTAGAGAATGACGCGTTCGGCCTCCTCGGGGCCGTAGGCCGCCACCAGCTTTTCCACCAGCCATCGGGGCATGCTGCCCTTCACGCTGAGGTAGCCCGTGAGGTCGGCCTCCCGGTCGGGCCACGCGATCTCGTCCTTGCCGCGCGAGAGGTTGCGCAGCACCGCGTTGATAAAGCCGCAGGCCGCCTCCATGCCCATGGCGCGGGTGAGCTTCACCGCCTCGTCCACGGCGGCGCTGTCGGGCACGCGGTCCAGAAACAGAATCTGATACGCGCCCATGCGCAGGATGTCGCGCTGCACGGGCTCGCGGGTGGGATGGTCCATCAGGCGGTCCAGCGCATAGTCGATTTGCAGCTGGTTTTCCAGCGTACCATACGCCAGCCCCGTGGCCAGGCGGCGGTCCTCCGGCGACAGATGCGCCGCGCGCAGCCGCTCGCCCAAAGCCAGCGAGGCATAGGCGCCCTTCTCGCGCACGTCGGTGAGCACGTCCAGCGCCAGGCGGCGGGCATTCAGGCCGCTTTGCGCAGGGGCCGTGCGGGGACGCGGTGCGCGGTTGCCGGGGCGGGCCTGCGTGCGCGGCGCATGGAGCGCGACCGACGGACGCGCCTCGCGGGGACGGTCCTGCGCGCCGGCCGCCGCCGGGCGGCGCGTTCCCGCGGAGCGGGCGTTCTGCGCACGGTCCGGGCGGGCTTCCCTGCCGGAACGGGCAGAAAATCCGCCGGAGCGGCGTTCCGGGCGCTTATCCGCTCGCGCCTGCGCACCCTCGTCCGCATGCGCGGCGCGGGGGCCGGGCCGGGACGCGCGCGGCGCACCTGCGCGTCTGCCGGGCGCGCGGTCCTTCGTTCTGCGTTCTTCGCTCATAAGCGCACCTCGTCAAGCATCGTTCCCTCGGGGATGGGATGTCCCAGCAAAAAGGCCTTCGCATCCATGCGGCGGGCATTGGGCGCCTGCACCTCCAGGAGCGAGAGCGCCCCGTCGGCGGTCGCCACCACCAGCCCGTCGCGCTTGTTGGCCCGCAGCACCGTGCCCGGCGCGCCCGAAGCCCCTTCAAACGCGGCGGCGCCCCACACCTTGAGCGCGCCCTCCGCCAGCGGCACGAAGGCACAGGGCCACGGCGACATGGCGCGCACGCGGTTGACGCATTCCCGCGTGGTCTGTGAGAAATCCAGGCGGCCCATCTCCTTGTCTACCTTGGGGTCGTAGGTGGCGAGGGCCTCGTCCTGCTTCTCGCGGGGGCAGTCGCCCGCCTCCAGACGGCGAAGCGTCTCGATGAGCAGCTCCGCGCCCATCCTGGAAAGCCGGTCGGTGAGCGTGCCCGCGGTATCGTCAGGCAAAACAGGGGTTTCGGCGCGCAGCAGCATATCGCCCGTGTCGATGCCCCGGTCGGTGAACATGGTGGTGACGCCCGTCACTTCATCGCCGCTGAGAATCGCCCACTGCACGGGGGCCGCACCCCGGTGCCGGGGCAGGAGCGAGGCATGCACGTTCACGGTGCCCAGGCGCGGCACGTCCAGCACCTCCTGGGAAAGAATCTGTCCGAAGGCGGCGGTCACGCATATATCCGGCGCGAGCGCTCGCAGGGGCTCCAGCCCGTCGGCGCGGATCTTGAGCGGCTGAAACACGGGGATGCCCAGGCGCAGGGCCAGCTCCTTCACGGGGCTCATCTGCACCTTGCCGCCGCGTCCCCTGGGCCGGTCCGGCTGGGTAAAGACGCCGGCCACCTCGTAGCCCGCGTCTACCAGCGCCTGAAGCGTGGGCACGGAAAAGTCCGGCGTGCCCATGAACACGACCTTCACTGGCCTTCCTCCTCCCCGTCCGTCTCCGCTTCGCCGTCCTCCTCCGCCTCTTCGTCGGGGAAGATCTCCCGCACCATCTTGTCCACGTAAAGCACGCCGTCCAGATGGTCGATCTCGTGGCAGAAGGCGCGCGCGAGGAAACCCTCGCCCGTCACCTCGATGGGTTCGCCCTGCGCGTTCTGCGCGCGGACGGTCACGCGCTCCGGACGCACCACGATGCCGGAGCGGCCGGGCACGCTCAGGCACCCTTCGGGGCCGGTCTGCTCGCCCTCGGCGGCTACGATTTCGGGGTTGACCAGCTCGATCAGCCCCTCCCCCACATCCACCACGACCGCACGCTTGAGAATGCCCACCTGCGGCGCGGCCAGGCCAACGCCGTCGGCCTTGTACATGGTGTCGGCCATGTCCTTGAGCAAAATGCGCAGGCGCAGGTCGAATTTCTCCACCTTTTTGGCATGCTTGCGCAGCTTTTCGTCTCCGATTTCCACAATCCTTCTGGTAGCCATTTCAAACCAAACTCCTTGTTCCCCTACATCATGGTAGCGGGGTTCACTTCACAGTAAATGGTGCACGCGCCGTCCTCGACGCCCGCCAGCTCGGCCAGCAGGGCCAACAGGGGCGATGCGTCCGGGTGATCGAACAGCTTCATCAGCACATGGTAGCGGAACTGCCCGCGGATGCGCCTGACCGGGGCCTCGTCGGCGCGCAGCATGAGCGTACGCTTCTTCTGCGCCGGATGCGACAGAAGGTAGGTGCGCACCACGTCGTAGAGGCGCTCGGCGGTCTGGCGGGCCGTCTCCTCCTCAGGGCTCTCCACCAGCAGGCGCGCAAGCAGCGTAAAGGGCGGATACAGTCCCGCGCGGCGGCGGCTGAATTCCCGCTCGAAAAACGCGCGGTAATCCTGCGCGGCGGCGGCGCGAATGCAGGGGTCCTCGGGCTTGTAGGTCTGCACGATGACCTCGCCGGGAAGCCCCGCGCGGCCCGCGCGGCCCGCCACCTGGGTGATGAGCTGAAACGTGCGCTCCGGCGCACGGTAGTCCGGCAGGTTGAGCGTCATGTCCGCGGCGACCACGCCCACCAGCGTCACGCGCGGAAAATCCAGCCCCTTGGCGATCATCTGCGTGCCGATGAGCACCTGCGCCTCGCCCCGGCCGAAGCGGTCGAGCAGCTTTGCGTGCGCGTCGCGGCCGCGGGTGGTGTCGATGTCCATGCGCACGGTTTCCACGCCGGGAAACAGGCGGCGCACCTCCTCCTCCACGCGCTGGGTACCGCTGCCGAAGTAACGGATGTAGCGGCTGCCGCATTCGGGGCAGGTCGTGGGCGGGGTGCGCTCCGCGCCGCACATGTGACAGCGGAGCTTCCCGGGCTCTTCGCCGCCCGGCTCGCGGTGGAGCGTCATGCTCAGGTCACAGCCCTCGCACTTGACCACGTAGCCGCAGCTGCGGCAGCTGACGAAGGTGTTGTATCCCCGCCGGTTGAGGAACAGCATGGCCTGCCGCCCCTCGCGCAGGCACTCGCCCAGCCGCTCGATCAGCAGCTGGCTGAAGATGGAACGGTTGCCCGCCTCCAGCTCGCGCCGCATGTCCACCACGGTGACCTCGGGCAGGGGCAACCCGCGCACGCGGCGGGGCATCTCCACCAGCGTATAGTCGCCCCGGCGGGCCATGGCGAAGGACAGGATGCTGGGCGTGGCGCTGCTGAGCACCAGCGTGGCCCCCTCTCGCGCGCAGCGGCTCATGGCCACGCGGCGCGCGTCATAGCGGGGATGCTTGTCGCTGAGGTAGGTCTGCTCATGCTCCTCGTCGATCACGATCAGGCCCAGATTTTCGACGGGGGCAAAGACCGCGCTGCGCGCGCCCACCACCACCCGCGCATAGCCCAGGCGGATGCGCCGCCATTCGTCGCAGCGCTGGCCGTCGGTGAGTCGGCTGTGCAAAACCGCCGTCTCCGGCCCGAAGCGCGCGCGGAACCAGCGCACCATCTGCGGCGTGAGGGCGATCTCCGGAACGAGGATGATCGCGCCCCTGCCCGCCCTGAGCGCCTCGGCCACCATGGCCAGGTACACCTCGGTCTTGCCGCTGCCGGTGACGCCGTGCAGAAGAAACGCGCCCTCGCCCCGCCGGAGGGCCGGAAGCATCGCATCCAGCGCCTCGCGCTGGTCCGGAGTCCATTCCGGGGGCTGCGTGTGCGCCGCGTCCACCTCGCCTTCGGGCGCACGGAACACCTCGCGCTCCTCCAGGGCAATCAGCCCCGCCGCCTCCAGCGCGTTCAGCGCCTCGCGCGGCTGGTGCACCAGCGGTTCCAGCTCCTTGACGGCGCGCGGCGCGCCGCCGGCCAGCAGGCGAAGCAGCGTGGCCCGCTTCGGGGCGCGGCGCTGGGCCTGCGCGGCGGCCTCGCCGTCCACGCCGTCAGCCAGGCGGGCATAGAGCGCCTTTTTGCGTTTCACGCGACCGGTGCGCATCGCCGCGGGTAGCATCAGCCGCAGCGTCTCGGCCAGAGGGCAGTGCGCCTGCGCGGCCAGCTCGCACGCCAGATCCAGCAGGGGCGGCAGCAGCGCCGGGCAGTCGTCCAGCATGGCGCCGATGGGGCGCAGCTTTTCGGGCGGCAGGCCGTCGGGCGGGGCTTCCAGCAGCTCCACGACGATGCCGTCCACCCGCCGCCGGCCCAGCGGCACGCTCACCCGCGCGCCCACCGGCACGCTTTCACCCTCCGGCACCAGGTAGGAAAAGGGGTGGGCCACGTTTGTGTGAACCACGTCCACAATCACCTGCGCGACCACGGCCCCGCCTCCTTTCGTATGGATGCCTGTCAGCGGTAGAAGCGATTGCGCGGCCGGGGCACGCGGCCCTTGCGGTGCCGGCCCGTGCGGCGGAACACGCGCATCAGAATCCGGATGGCCACAAACACGCCGCCCACCGGCAGGAAAATCATGACCACCAGCTCGACCGACAGCGGCGGGAAGGGATTGGGATCGGCATAGACCTGCTCTACGATCTCCTCCAGCGAAAGGGGCGCGTTTTCGCGGCGCGCGATCGTGCGCGAGGCCACCAGATCATAGGTGACGGGGCTGCCGCCGTCGGTGGGGTAATAGGTCATGGTGCCCATGACCTCGCCCGCCTGGATGGGCGCGGCAAAATCGCGCGTGTACTCGATCAGCACGGTCTGACGGAGGTTTCGGGCCATGCTTTCCATCTCGGCCTTGGTGGCCACGATGCTCACCTCGCGCGACCCGCTGCGGGCCTGCACGTTGAGCTCCAGGCGGCCGTAGCCCTCGTCATCCAAAGAGAAGCCGGAGGTTTCCACCATGATGGGGTTTTCGGCGTAAAGCTCCGCAGGCGTCATGCTCACAAACTGGGAGAATCCGTACTCCATCAGCTTGACCGTATCGGTCCAGCGTCCGTTTTCGGTGCTATAGAACACCACCGAAATCAGCTCCACTCCGTCGCGCTCCGCCGCGCCCACAAAGCAGTGGCCCGCCGCGTTGGTAAAGCCGGTCTTGATGCCGATGGCATAGGGATAGTAGGCGTCGTTATCCTCCAGGTTGGGGTTGAAGAACGCACGGGAGCTGGAAGTGAGGATGCGCGCGCTGTGCAGGTTGCTGCGCGGCAGGGAATAGGTATAGGTTTTGGCGATGTCGCGGAAGGTTTCGTTCTGCATGGCGGCCTGGGCGATCTTGGCCATGTCGCGCGCGGTGGTATAGTGGTTGGGGTCGTGCAGGCCGTTGGCGTTGGCAAAGTGCGTACTGGTGCAGCCGTACATGGCGGCCGCCTCGTTCATGACCTCGGCAAAGGCCGGCACGCTGCCGTAAAGCGTTTCGGCGATGAGGTTGGCGCCCTCGTTGGCGGAGCGCACCATGGTGCCGTAGAGCAGGTCCTTGAAGTTGATGCTCTCCCCCACGTCCAGGCCCATATCGGAGCTGTCGTCGCCGATGTCGGCGGCGGTCTGCGACAGGTAGACGGTCTGGTTCATGTCGCCCATCATGATGCCCAAAAGCACGGTCATGATCTTGGTGGTGGATGCGGGATACATGGTGGCATCTGCATCCTTTTCAAAAATCACCTCGCCGGAGGAGGCCTCGATGAGGATGGCCGACTTGGCGTAGAGCTGGTCCTCATAAAGGTCCTCCGGATGCTCCGGGTCGTAGGGCTCCACATCGCTGGGCAGCTCCGGCGCGATAAAGTAGATGGTTTCTTCCTCGGCGGCGGCATGGAGCGGGAGCGCCGCGGGACACAGCGCGAGCAGCATCGAAAGCAGCAGGCACAAAAGCGCGCCCATCCGGCGGCTGTGCATAGCGGGTCCCTCCTTCCGTGCGGGCAAGGCATGCATGGCTATACCACAACAGTTTATTATACCACCAAAGCGGGAAAATGCACAAGCCGGGGCCCCTTTTTACACCTGTGAGCCCTCCGCGGTGATATTGCGCACCCACCTTCCCCTTTTGAGCACCCACAGGGCCGGGATCACCTTCAGGTTCATCAGCACCTGCACCACCAGGACCGCCGCGGCGATGTCGATGCGGCCCGGCAGGAGCAGCGCCATCAGCAGGCTCGCCGGCACGGGCACCACCCACATATAGCCGCTGTCCAGCAGCATGGCGTTGCGCGTGTCGCCTCCGGCGCGCATGCAGTAGAAGCAGAAGCCATAGAGGAAATTGAACGGCGAGAACACGCCCATCACCGTTGCAATGCGCGCGGCCAGCTCGCGCAGCCGCGGCTCCACCCCGAAGGCGTTGGGCAGAATCGCGCCCAGCCCCAGGCACAGCGCCACGCATACCAGCCCGATGGCCGCCACCAGCGTGAGGAGCTTTTTGCAGTTGGCCCTCGCCTGCGAAAGCCGTCCCGCGCCCAGCTCGGCCCCGATGAGCACCGACACCGCCGAGGACGTGCCCGTGGCCAGCACCGCCGCGATGGTGGAAATCTGCTCGCCGATGGTCACGGCGGGCAAAGCGGTTTCGTCCAGACGCGCGTAGCTCCAGAAGTAGACGTTCATGCCCACGTTCCACAGGATCTCGTTGAGGATCAGCGGCACGGCCTTGAGCGCGAAGGCGCGTATCACCGCGCGCGGCAGGCGGAAGGCGGCGCCTAGGTCCAGCGTGAACAGCGAACGCCCGCCAAGAAGCATGCGCAGGTAGAACAGCATCTCCACCGTGCGGGCGATGAGCGTGCCCAGCGCCGCGCCGACAACGCCCATGGCCGGCAGGCCGAAGTGCCCGAAGATGAGGGCATAGTTGCAAAGCGCGTTGACCCCCATGGCGGCCAGGCTGACCAGCATGCTCAT
Organism: uncultured Eubacteriales bacterium; assembly: GCA_944349545.1. Classification (GTDB taxonomy): domain Bacteria; phylum Bacillota; class Clostridia; order Christensenellales; family Aristaeellaceae; genus Limiplasma. Next base: position 5,134 of record CALVNG010000032.1, on the reverse strand, counting down.
GCGGTTTTCGCCGATGGAGCGCAGCGAAAAGATGCACACGTTGCTCACCGCCAGGGGCAGGTAGCTCAGCCAGATGATGCTGAGGTATTCCATGCCCAGCGAGATGGTGCGCGGGTCGCTGACAAAGATGCGCATGACGCTCTCCGGCCACAGTGCCAGCCACAGGCCTACGCACAGCGAGGCCGCCAGCCCGATGACCATCTGCAGCGCAAACAGGGCGCGGCAGGTCTTGAAGTCGCGCGCGCCGTAGTACTGGCTGATGAGCAGCCCCGCCGCGCCCGTCATGCCGAAAAACACACCGAAAAAGATGGTGTAGGGACGGTTGGCCACCGTCACGGCGCTCATGGCCAGGCCGCTGGCGTCCAGGCTGCCCACCATCAAATTGTCGATCATGTTGAAGAGGTTGTTGATCAGCTGCTGAACCGCGACGGGGGCCATCACCCCCAGCGCGCCGGCATAGAGGCGGCGGCTGCCCACAAAGGGACGCGCTTTTTGAAGCAGGGTCTGCATAGGCGGTTGTCTCCATGTATGTATCGTCCGAATCACCGGCAGGCGCAGGGCAGAAAACCGCGCGCCATTTCATCATAGCCTGCCGGCGGCCCGCTGTCAATCCTGGGCCTTTGCAAACGCCGCCCGGCGTGGTACAATGATGCAAACCCTTTTTCACCAAATTTTAGAAAAGGAGCCTGTGGTCATGATTGATTTTGTGTTTCAGAATCCGACTAAAATCCTCTTTGGCAAAAACGCGCTGAACAGCCTGCACGACGAGGCCGCCCGTTGGGGCGAGCGGGTGCTGCTGGTCTATGGCGGCGGCAGCATCAAGCGCACCGGCGTATACGACCAGGTGATGGCCCAGCTCGCAGGCTTGCAGGTGTGGGAACTGGGCGGCGTTCAGCCCAATCCGCGCCTTTCGCTGGTGCGCGAGGGCATCGCCCTGTGCCGCGAGCAGGGCATTCAGCTGGTGCTGGCCGTGGGCGGCGGCAGCGCCATCGACACTGCCAAAGCCATTGCCAACGGCGTGTGCTATGACGGCGACGTGTGGGATTTGTTTGACGGCAAGGGCAAGAACACCGAGGTGCTGCCGCTGGGCACGGTGGTGACCATTCCCGCGGCGGGCAGCGAGATGAGCGATTCCTGCGTCATCACCCGCGAGGAGGACCTGTGCAAGCGCGGGCGCAACACGCCGCTGAACTTCCCCAAGTTCTCCATCCTCAACCCCGAATTCACCTACACGCTGCCGCCCTTCCAGACGGCCTGCGGCGCGGTGGACATCATGGCGCACATGATGGAGCGCTACTTCACCCGGGTGACACATGTGGAGCTCATCGACCGCATGACCGAGGGTGCGCTCAAGACCGTGGTAAACAACGCCCCCATCGTGATGCAGGACCCGGAAAACTACGACGCGCGAGCCGAGATCATGTGGGCGGGCTGCCTGGCGCACAACACGCTGCTGCAGACCGGGCGTGTGGGCGACTGGGCCAGCCACAAGCTGGAGCACGAGCTCAGCGCGCTCTACGACATCGCCCATGGCGCGGGGCTGGCCATCGTGTTCCCGGCGTGGATGAAGTACGCCCTGGCCCACGGCGGCGAGGCCAAGCTGGCGCAGTTTGGACGCCGCGTCTTTGACGTGCCCGACAGCGGCGATGACGCCGCGGATGCCGCCGAGGGCATCCGCCGGCTGGAGGCCTTCTACCGCAGCCTGGGTCTGACTACCACGCTCACGGAAAACGGCATCGGCGATACGGACTTTGGCCGCATGGCCGAGCGCGCCGCCGCCATGGCGGGCGGTGTCCTGGGCCAGTTCGTGCCCCTGAAGGCCACAGACTGCGAGGCCATCTACCGGCTGGCGCTGTAAGCCGCCGGCCTGACGGCCCTCAGGGCGGGGCGTTTCCGGAGGTTTCTCCGGGAGCGCCCCGCCCTATGTTTTTCCGGCGGCAAAGGCACGGCAAAACGCCCCTCCGGACAGGTGCCGGAGGGGCAAGAGTGTATGGGATTGATAAAACGCTTACGCCTTCTTGGCCTTGAGCTTCTTCTGACCCTTGCGGGCGAGGCGCATCTCCTCCAGAGCGGCCCACACGTAGCCGTTGATCATGTTGGCGCTGTAGGCGCCCGCCAGGATGCCCACGATGATGGGCAGGCTGAACTCGCGGATGGTGTCCACGCCCAGGATGTAGAGCGTCACGATCGTCACCAGCGTGGTCAGCGTGGTGTTGATGGTGCGGCCCAGGCTCTCGCGCACGGAGATGGATACCACCTCTTCGCGCTTCATGCCGGCATACGCGGGCTTTTTGTTGTTCTCGCGGATGCGGTCGAAAATGACGATGGTGTTGTTGATGGAATAGCCCACGATGGTCAGCATGGCCGCGATGAAGGACGAGTTCATCTGAATCACGCTGCGCAGAAGCACCATGAAGGCGATCATGATCAGCACGTCGTGCAACAGGCCGATGACCGCCGCCAGGCCGGACGCAAAGTCAAAGCGCAGGGCGATGTAGACCAGCATCAGCGCGGAGGCCAGCAGCACGCTGATCACCGCGTTGCGCACCAGCGTAGCGCCTGCGACAGGGCCGACATAGCTTGCGGTGGCGGTTTCGGTATCCATGTCGGGATAGATCTGGGACAGCTCGGCCTCCAGGCCGTTTTGCAGGTTCTGGATCTCCTCGTCGCCGCTGAGGGTAGGCACGCGGATCTGTACCACATGGCCCTCCGCGCCGGAGGAGGAAATCGTGAACTGGGTGACGCCCTGGTCGCGCAGGGCGGTTTCCACATCGGCCTGGCTAAAGGCGGCGCCCATGTCGTACTGGATATTGAGGCCGCCCGCGAAGTCGATGCCGTAGTTGATGCCGTAGCCCATCAGAGACATCACCAGTGCGATCACCAGGATGGCGGCGGAAACGCACAGGCAGATGCGGGCGCGCTTCTGAATTTTCATATTACTTCGCCTCCCCTTCAACAGCGGCGTCCGCGGCGGGCTTGACCGCCACAAACAGCCTGGGCTCATGGAAAATGCGCACAAAGCGCGTGAGCAGGAACCGCGTGACCACGATGGCCGAAATCATGCTGGTGATCACGCCCAAGAGCAGCGTGGTGGCAAAGCCCTGCACCGAACCGGTGCCGTAGAACAGAAGCACCACGGCGGCGATGATGGTGGTCACGTTGGCGTCGAGCACGGCGCTCATGGCGTTTTTGAAGCCGATACGCACGGCGTGAATCATCGGGCGGCCCAGGCGGACCTCCTCCTTCACGCGCTCGAAGATCACCACGTTGGCGTCCACCGCCATGCCGATGCCCAGGATGATACCCGCGATGCCGGGCAGCGTGAGCTGGATGCCGGGAACGACAGCGATGAACAGGAACAGCAGGATGATGTACACGCACAGCGCCCAGTCAGCCACCAGACCGCACATGCGATAGCGCACCAGCATGATGAGCATGACGATCACGGTGCCGATGATGGCCGCCGTGATGCTGGTGGACAGCGCGTCGATGCCCAGCGTGGCGGAGATGGTGTCCAGCTTGTCCTGGCGCAGGTCCAGGGGCAGCGCGCCGCTTTGCAGCTTGAGGCAGATGTCCTGCGTCTGCTCCTCGGTGAAGCTGCCGGTCACCATCACGTCGCCGCCATAGATGGCTTCATTGACAGTGGGGCTCATAAGCACGACGCCGTCCAGCTGGATGGTGATGGTCTTGCCGATGGACTGGGCGGTCATGTCGCCGAAGATCTCCGCGCCCTCGCTGGTCAGGCGGAAGCTGATGGCGGGCTGGCCGGACTCGGTATTGGTGATGGGGGTGGCGGACTGCAGGTGGCGGCCCTCCATGAACACGTTGCCGTCAGGATCAAGGAACTCCAGCTTTGCCGGCGAACCGATCAGGTCCAGCACGGCGGCGGGGTCGGTCACGTCGGGGATCTCCACGCGGATGCCGGTCTGGCCCAGCTGGCTGACGGTGGCTTCCGGATATCCCTTTTCGGTGAGGCGGTTGGCGATGATGCTCATGGTGGAGTCCAGCAGCGTGCCGAAATCATAGCCCTCTTCGCGCATCTCATCGCTCATGGTCGCTTCATATTCCACATATACGCCGCCCTTGAGGTCCAGGCCCAGGGCGATGGACTGCGGCCAGTTGTCCACATCGGAGGTGGGCAGCCAGGGCAGCAGTTTGTAGAGTCCCCGGCTGTCCAGCCAGGTGCCGTTGAGCCCCAGATAGCCCACGGCCAGCGTAAGCACCAGCGCCACGCACAGCACGATGATCGCGGAGGTCCGCTTGCTCATCTTGACGCGGCGGCGATTGTTGACCTTCATGGTATGTCAACCATCCTTCCGTTTTCAAATTTGGGGATTTTCATAGGAAAGTGCGGCAGCGCGGGCTTCATCCGCCCGCCAGCTCCGTCCGGAACACCTGATAGACACTCTGCGCATACCGCGGCGCGGTCAGGACGCGGCCGTTGGCGTCGTGCCGGCCCTCCGGCTGGCGCCTGAGCCCGTCCGTGGGCGGCGCATCCAGCCGGGCATCCATGCGCGCGCCCTGCGCGCCGCCGTTTGCCTGTGCAGCTATCATACCGTCAGCCGAGGGCATGGCGGCAAGCGCCACGTCCGGCGGCATGGTCGGCGGCTCGACGCGCCGCGCGAGCGCGCCTTCCTGCGGCGAAGCCACCACCAGCGCGCTGAGCAAGAGCAGGAACAGCCCGGCCATCGCCGCTATCCCAAGCGCCTTTCGCACAGCCAAGCCCTCCCCGTCCTACGCGCATTTTCGGTGACACATATGCGTATTATATCCGCCGCCGCATGCCACGTCAAGTGCGGAAACGGCGTGCGGAGCGGTTTTCAGGGGGATTGGCGGGTTTTTCAAAAAAAGGCTGGACAAATGCCCGGTGCTTTGCTATAATGGTCAATGCTGATGCGCCAATATAGCTCAGTTGGTAGAGCAGCTGATTCGTAATCAGCAGGTCAAGGGTTCGAGTCCCTTTATTGGCTCCAGCTTTTTTCTATCGAGGTGTAGCGCAGTTTGGTAGCGCGTTTGGTTCGGGACCAAAAGGTCGCAGGTTCAAATCCTGTCACCTCGACCACAATTTGTCTGAAAACTACGGTTTTCAGACTTTTTTATTGTCCATTTTTAACACAAATCGTCTGAAAAAGCA
>CALVNG010000031.1 GCA_944349545.1 uncultured Eubacteriales bacterium | reverse complement strand
TCCTCACCGCCGCCGTGCAGAACATGAAACGCATCGCCAGGGCGTTTCGTTCTCTTTTTTTCGTCTTGCTCTATGCGTTAAGGGGCTGCTTCCCAAAGAAAGCAGCCCCTTTGTCGGCGGTCTGACGGGGAGGCGGAACATCTTCCGCCTCCCCGCGTGCGCCGTGCGGCGCTCCAGGCGTTACGCCTCTTTATGATAGGTGATCTCCAGATGATAATTCTCCCGCGCCGCGTCCTCAAATACGCGCAGCAGCTTGGGCAGGTAATCCACCATTTTACCGCGCGGCTCCTTGGGATAGTGCACGGCGATGCGCAGGGGCTCGCGCTCGCTGGCCAGCTCGTCGTGCAGGGCGTCCAGGTTGGCGCCGTAATAGAAGGGAAAGTCCAGCGCCTCCTTGAGGTAGCGGTGCAGAGAGATCTTTTCCTCAAAGGGGGTCAGGTCCAGGGTCACGTCGCGCATAAGTACCTCCTGTTGCATTGGGGTATTGACGGGATTCAAACCGGGCAAGGGGGAAAGACGTCCGCAGCAGCGTTTCAGGGCTTGAGCACGATGGGATTGGACCAGGCGCTGCGGCCCCTGGCGTCGATGAGCTGGATGCGAAGATAGCGCTCGCCGCGGTTGACGGCGTAGCTGGCGCAGACAAGATCCCTGCCAGTCTGGCAGCGGTTGGCCGTCCAGATCAGGTTGCTGTAAAAGATCACCGTATCCACGGGGGAGCAGGTCACCTCGATGCGGCCGTCCTCCACCGAAATCTGCTCGAAGCGCGGACCCTGCGAGCAGTAGAACCGCCCCTGGTCCAGCGCGTCGAATAGGCTTTCCTGGCTCAGCTCCTCGGCCTGCACCATGGTGAAGGCCCGGCCCGCCTCGCCCTGGTAGCGATGCGAATCGTCCGAGGCAACGAAGCGGTACAGCATGCCGTGCGCCGCGGCAACGTCCAGCACATTTGAGGAATCGGCGCGGTCGCCGTTCCAGGGATAGGTGGATACGCTGTTGTAGATCTCCGCGGCGGTGACGTCCCGAAGAGCCGTGAGCGTGGCCACGGTGTTGAGCGACCAGGCCGGATGCGCCACGATGGCGCGGCCCCCGCACCGGCGGTAGAGGTTGATACACCGCTGCGGGCTGACAGAGAGATCATAGGCGTTCAGACGCTCGTCCATGCCCACGCCGATCAGGTGCAGCGCCTCGCCGGGCAGGGTGAAATCCATCTCCATGCCGCTGAGCAGCAGCATGCATCCCTCCAGATGCGTGGGCGCGGACAGGCGGCGGTGATCGGTCAGGGCCAGAAAATCATAGCCCAGATCGCGGTAGAGGGCCACGACCTCGTCGGGGCTGAGCTTTCCGTCGCTTTCCGTGGTGTGACAGTGCAGATTTCCCTTGAAAAAAGGCAGCTTCGGATCAAAAAGATCCATTTCAGCGCACACCCCCTTTTCCCTACAAAAAAACGTATGTAAGAATTATAGCCTGTACCGCGCGGAAATGCAAGCTACCTTGCAAACGCGCGCGCTGTGTGATACCATGTGGAACGTAACAAGCGCGAAGGGGGCTTTTTCTCATGAAGGCATTGTTTATCGGCGGTACGGGCACCATCAGCTCGGCCATTTCAGCGCTTTGTGTACGCCGGGGATGGGATTTGACGCTGCTCAACCGCGGCAACGCGGATACGCGCGTGCCCCAGGGCGCACACGTCATTCATGCGGACATTCATGACGAGGCGTCGGCGCAGGCGGCGCTGAATGGGCAGACGTTCGATGTGGTGGCGGATTTCATCGCCTATACGCCCGACGACGTGGCACGTGACATCCGCCTGTTTTCCGGCCGGACGGCACAGTACTTTTTTATCAGCTCGGCATCGGCCTATCAAAAGCCGCTGTCCTCGCCGTGGATCACCGAAGGCACGCCGCTGTGCAACCCCTACTGGGAGTACAGCCGCCAAAAGGCCGCCTGCGAGGACGTGCTGATCCGCGCCTACCGCGAGCACGGCTTTCCCGTCACCATCATCCGGCCCAGCCATACCTATTGCCGGCGCAGCGTGCCCGTGGCGCTGCATGGCCCCAACGGCAGCTTTCAGGTGCTGGAGCGGATGCGCACGGGCCGCCCGGTCATCGTGCCGGGCGATGGCCTGACGCTTTGGACCCTGACCCACAGCGACGACTTTGCCGTAGCGTTCGTGGGGCTGATGGGCAACGTGCACGCCCTGGGCGAGGTGTTCCACATCACGGGCGACGAGAGCCTGACCTGGAATCAGGTGTACGGGAGCATCGGGGCGGCGCTGGGGGTGAAGCCGCGCCTGGTGCACATCGCCAGCGAAACGCTGGGCGCGCTGTGCCAAAGCTACGTCGGCTCGCTCCTGGGGGACAAGAGCAACGCCGTGATCTTCGACAATGCCAAAATCAAGCGCGCCGTGCCGGAGTTTGTAGCGGTGAAGCGTTTTGATCAGGGCGTGCGCGAGGCGGTCGACTACATCTACAGCCACCCGGAATGCCAGCGGCTGGACCCCGCCTTCGACGCCTGGTGCGACCAGGTGATCGAGGGCTATGAGCGCCTCACGGCCGAACTGCCCAAATTCGACATGTAAGGAGCTTTCTGTGAGCCAGTACATCGAGCCGGTCAAATCGGCGCTGGTGCTGTTTCCCTTTGTGGCGCTGGGGCTGACGCTGCCCTACATGCTGTTTCAATACCGCAGGTATGGGGCGGTGCTGCTCCTTCGCACGGCGATCGTGTATTCGTTTGTGCTGTACCTGATGTGCGCCTACTTCCTGGTGATTCTGCCCCTGCCGGACGTGGAAACGGTCAGCCGTCTGACCTCCGCGCGCGTGCAGCTGATCCCCTTTCGGGAGATCGCCGATCTGCTGCGCAACGCCGACGTGGACCCGGCCAGTCCCGCCACATGGTACCGCCTGATATGGAATCGGGATTTTTTTCAGATCGTGGCCAATGTGGCCATGTTTACGCCGCTGGGAATCTACCTGCGGTATTATTTCAGGTGCAGCCTGAAAAAGACCCTGCTGTTTTCCTTCCTGCTCAGCCTGTTCTTTGAGCTGACGCAGCTTACGGGCCTCTACGGGTATTATCCCAGGCCGTACCGCCTGGCGGATGTGGACGATCTGATGACCAATACCTGCGGCGGACTGCTGGGCTACACGCTGGCCCCGCTGGCAATGCGCCTGCTGCCCTCGCGCGAGCAGATGGACGCGCGGGCCTACCGCAAGGGCGAGCAGGTGAGCGTGACCCGAAGATGCTTTGCGGCGCTGATGGACTTCGCGGTGATGCTGGCGGCGCTGGCGGCGCTGATCTGGCGGTTGCCTCTGATGATCCCGTCAGGGGAGGGCGCTGCGGCCATGGCGGCCTGGCTCTTCGGCTGCTACGCCATGGGGATTGTCGGGTACTTTGTGCTGGGCACATGGCTGGCCGGGGGGCGCACGGTTGGCAAGGCGCTTTTGCACCTGCGGCTTACGGACCTGCGCAGCGGAGAACGCCCGAAGCTGTGGCAATGCGCGGTGCGCTACGGGGTGCTGTACCTGGTGGTAATGCCCACCCCGGCGTTTTTGCTGCTGGCCATCACGTTGGGCGTGGAGAATGGTGAGATCAGCGTATGGCTGGTGCTGGCCTGCGTCGCGCTTTTGATGGTGTACATCCTGTTCTGGCTGCTGCTGGCGGTGCATGTGGTTACGCACGACAACCAGCTCCTGCACGGCAAGCTGAGCATGACGCATAATGTCAGCACCCTTCGCCACCGCTATTTTGCCCGGTGGCACGGCGCGCGGCATGCGCGTGATTCCGCCTCGTGACATAAGGAAAGCGCCGTGGGATGCAAGGTCCCACGGCGTTTCTCCATAGCGTTTTACGCCTGCGCGTCAGGCAGGGGCAGGCGGGCTACGCCGCTGCGCACGGCGGCCTCCGCCACGGCGCGGGCCACGGCGGGTCCCACGCGCCGGTCAAAGGCTTCGGGCAGAATGTAACGCGGGCTGAGCTCCTCATCGGACACCAGCGAGGCGATGGCGCGGGAAGCCGCCATTTTCATGTCGTCGTTGATGTCGCGGGCACGCACGTCCAGCGCGCCGCGGAAGATGCCCGGGAAGGCCAGCACGTTGTTGATCTGGTTGTCGTAGTCGCTGCGGCCGGTGCCCACCACCGCCGCGCCGCCGCGTACAGCCTCCTCCGGCATGATTTCGGGCACGGGGTTGGCCATGGGAAACACGATGGGGTCGGGCGCCATCAGACCGATCATGTCGGCGGTGACGATGCCGGGCACGCTAACGCCGATGAACACATCCGCACCCGCGAGCGCCTCCGTGAGGCCGCCGTGCAGGCGGCGGCGATTGGTCATGTGGCTCAATTCCTCCTGAGCGGGGCTCAGCTTGTCCCGGCCCTCCACCACGATGCCGTGGCGGCCCAGAAGAATGATGTCGCCCACGCCGAAGTGCAGCAGGTGGTGTGCGATGGCCACGCCCGCCGAGCCCGCGCCGTTGATCACGCAGGTGATATCCTCCATGCGCTTGTTTACCAGCTTCAGCGCGTTGATCAGCGCCGCGGCCACCACCACGGCGGTGCCGTGCTGATCGTCGTGGAATACGGGGATGTCGCACAGCTCCTTGAGCCGGCGCTCGATTTCAAAGCAGCGGGGCGCGCCGATATCCTCCAGATTGATGCCGCCAAAGCTGCCCGAAAGCAGGTAGACGGTGCGCACGATCTCGTCCACGTCCTTGCTCTTGATGCACAGGGGGAAGGCATCCACCCCCGCAAACTCCTTGAAAAGCACGCATTTGCCCTCCATCACGGGCATGCCTGCCTCCGGCCCGATATCGCCCAGCCCCAGCACGGCGGTACCGTCGGTGACCACGGCTACCAGATTGTGGCGGCGGGTAAGCTGGAAGGACTTTTCAGGATCATCGCGGATGGCCAGACAGGGCTGCGCCACCCCCGGCGTGTAGGCCAGCGACAGGGCCTTTCGATCCTTCACATGCGCACGCGGCGTGATTTCCAGCTTGCCGGCCCATTCATAGTGCTTTTCCAGCGCTTCCTGCCAGATATCCATCGTTGACCGCTCCTTGTTTTCGTGATCTTCCGACTTATTGTAGCATGTTTCGTGCCGCGTGACAACGCGGGATTTTTGTTGACTTCGCTTCTGCGGCGGGGTATGATCTAGCAGGTTGTATATGAACACAAACGGAACCGCGTTATGTTGGAGGGAAAACCGGATGAAAAAATTCTTTGAGGAATTCCGGCGCTTCTGCATCAGGGGCAATGTTATGGAACTGGCCACCGGCGTGATGATCGGCGGGGCGTTTTCCAGCATTGTCAGTTCGCTTGTCAACGATATCCTCATGCCCTTGATCGGCCTGATGACGGGCGGCGCTGATTTGAACGGCCTGTTTGTGGCGCTGGACTTTCAAAGCTACCCCTCCATCGAGGCGGCGCAGGCGGCGGGCGTGGGCACGCTGAATTATGGAGCGTTTCTGCAGGCGACAATCAACTTTCTCATCATTGCGCTGTGCGTGTTTCTGGCGGTGAGGGCCATGAACCGCCTGATGCCCAAACGCCAGCAGCAAAGAAGGAAGAACGCCTGTGCCCCTATTGCTGTGAGCCCGTCCATGAGAAGGCTGTCAAATGCCGTTGGTGCGGCAGCAGCCTTGAAGAAAACGTGAAGGTGGGAGGCAGTGCAACTGTCGCTTGACAGATTGCAAGCCTCAGTTGCTTGCGCCGCAACCGCTCCTAACGTTATGCTTGATGCCACGGTAGCAGCGAATGCTGCCGCGAAACAAGCAGGGAGGAACAGCATATGGGCTTTTCGGAAAAAGTAACCTCGCTTCGCAAACAGGCCGGATGGTCGCAGGAGGAACTGGCGCAGCGGCTGGATGTAAGCCGTCAGGCGGTGTCAAAATGGGAAAGTGGGCAGGCGATGCCGGACCTTGACCGCGTGGTGCGCATGTCGGAGCTGTTTGGCGTAAGCACGGACAGCCTGCTCAGGGATATCCCCGAGCCGGACAGGTCCGTGCAGGAGGCTGCGCGCGCCGTAACCATGGAGGAAGCCCAAGCCTTCCTTTCTTTAAAGGAGACGATGGCGGACCGCATTGCCTGGGCGGTGTTTGCCTGCGTGCTGGCGCCCATTCCTCTGCTTATGCTCAGTGCTCTGGCCGAGGCAGGCGGGCTCTCTGAAAATGTGGCAGGCGCGGTGGGAATCGCGGTGCTGCTTGTGCTGGCGGCGGGTGCGGTGGCGGTGTTTTTGTCCTGCGGGATCGCCTCCGAACGCTACGAGTATCTGGAAAAGGAACCGATTCAGGCCGCACGCACCGTGATCCAGATGGCCCGCGAACAGCAGGAAAGCAGCCGGGAGCGCTATGGGCGGTGGAACGTTGCAGGCGTGAGCCTGTGCATTCTGGCCGCCTTGCCGCTGCTCATAGCCGCCATGCTAAGCGAAAGCGCCGTGGCGGTGATCGCCGCCCTGTGCGTGACGCTGGCACTCGCAGGGTTTGGAACTACGTTTCTGATTCGTGCGGGCATCCGCTGGGAAAGCCTGCAAAAGCTGCTGGAGGAAGGCGATTACAGCCGGGAAGCCAAGCGCAGGCGGCACGGCCATGGCGGCATAAGCGCCGCTTTCTGGCTTGTCACGGTGTCCATCTATCTGGCCTACAGCTTTATCACCGGCGACTGGCGGCGAAGTTGGATTGTGTGGCCTGTGGCGGGTGTGCTCTATGCCGCGCTGGCCGCGGCGCTGTCCGCCAGGCGCGGGCGCTGAAGCGGCGTTTCCGCGCCCGCGTGGCGGGGATAGCTGCGGGTCAGCCGTTTTGGGCCGGGCTTGACGGGCGCTGGAGCAGCGCCTGCGCCGCCTGCGCCGCCGCGCGCATGGCCGTGGGCAGAGGCAGCGCGCGAAGCTCCACCCCGGAAACCATGCGGCCGCCGCAGGCTTCCAACGCCTGCGGCGAGGGCTCGTTCTCCAGAGAAAAATGCCATAGCTGCATTTCCCATATCCGATGGGTAAACACATGACGCGCCTGCCCCAGTTCCCCGGTGAACCGGCAGGGAAAACCCGCCTCGCGCAGCAGGACTTCGGCACGCTCCGGTCGCGTCTCATCCTCCATAATCCAGAATACATACAGGCCGCCCAGCAGACGCTCTTCCCGGCGGGTCACCAGTACGCGGCTTTCCCGCGTCAGCAGGCATACGGCCACGTCCACCCGCCTGGGCGGACGCTTTTTTTCATGCACGGGCAGAAGCGCCGCGTCGCCCTCGCCCGCTGCGTCGCACAGGTCATGCCATGGGCAGGAGGCACAGTCCGGTTCGCCGGGATGGCATAGCGTGGCGCCCAGTTCCATCAGGGCCTGGTTGTAATCGCCGGGTCGCTCCGCGGGAAGATCGGCCGTCACCCGCTCGCGAATGCGGCGCTGCACGTCCGGACGCCCCACGTCCTCCCGCACGCCGTAGAAGCGCGAGGCCACGCGGTACACGTTGCCATCCACCGCCGGCACGCGCAGCCCGAAGGCGATGCTGCCAACCGCGCCCGCCGTGTAGGGCCCCACGCCCGGCAGGGACAAAAGCCCCTCATAGCTCGCGGGAAAAGCGCCGCCGTGCGACTCCATCACCGCCTGCGCCGCCTTTTGCAGGTTGCGCGCACGGCTGTAATACCCCAGCCCCTCCCAGGCCTTGAGCACCTGCTCCTGCGGGGCCCGGGCCAGATCCGCCACGGTGGGAAACAGCGTCAGAAAGCGCGCGTAATAGGCTTTGACGGTTTCCGTGCGGGTCTGCTGCAGCATGATTTCCGACAGCCAGATGCGGTAGGGATCGCGGGTATGACGCCAGGGCAGGTCACGCCGGACGGCGTCGTACCAGGCCAGCAGTGGTTCGCAGACGGGCATGGAATCCTCTCCTTTCGCTTGCTTTGCTATTGTATCACAGGAACGATATCCCGCGAGATTTGAAAACAAGAGAAATATTTAGAAAAAAAGACTTATTAAAAGATAATTCAAGAAAAAGCTCCATATACAAATAACAGAAATCGTTTTTTCATCCGCAAAGCTGAAAAACGGGTGAGCAGCGGCTTGCTACTTGGCAGGAAATAACGTATAGTAAGGACTGTTGTTAGCACTCGTTTAGCATGAGTGCTAACAAAGACCGGAACCACAATCGAACGGACAGGGAGGATACAGCGATGAACGTTAAGCCTTTGGGCGACCGTGTGGTCATCAAGAACGTTGAGATGGAAGAAACCACCAAGAGCGGCATTTTGCTCACCGGCACCGCCAAGGAAAAGCCCCAGATGGCAGAGGTGCTGGCCGTGGGCCCCGGCGGCATGGTGGACGGCAAGGAAGTTGTCATGAACGTAAAGCCCGGCGACAAGGTGATCTACTCCAAGTATGCCGGCACCGAGGTCAAGATCGACGGCCAGGAGATCATCATCGTGCGCCAGAGCGACATTCTGGCCACCGTGGAATGACATTTCCTTTTTAAAGCGACGGATAGCAGAGGAGGAACACCATTATGGCAAAGCAGATCAAATACGGCGAGGAAGCCCGCCGCGCGCTGGAAAAGGGCGTCAATGCCCTGGCGGATACTGTCAAGATCACCCTTGGCCCCAAGGGCCGCAACGTCGTGCTGGACAAGAAGTTCGGCGCGCCCCTCATCACCAATGACGGCGTGACCATCGCCAAGGAGATCGAGCTGGAAGATCCCTTTGAGAACATGGGCGCGCAGCTGGTGAAGGAAGTTTCCACCAAGACCAACGACGTGGCCGGCGACGGCACCACCACCGCCACTTTGCTGGCTCAGGCCATCATCCGCGAGGGCCTGCGCAACCTGGCCGCGGGCGCCAATCCCATGGTGCTCAAGCGCGGCATCGAGGCCGGCGTGAACGCCGCCGTGGATGCCCTGGCCAAGCTCAGCCAGCCCATCACGGGCAAGCAGTCCATCGCGCAGGTCGCCAGCATCTCCGCCAGCGACGAGACCATCGGCAAGCTCATCTCCGAGGCCATGGAGACGGTCGGCAACGACGGCGTGATCACCGTCGAGGAAAGCAAGACCATGCGCACCGAGATGACCACCGTGGAAGGCATGCAGTTTGACCGCGGCTACGCCAGCGCCTACATGGTCACCGATACCGAGAAGATGGAAGCGGTTCTCGACAACCCCTACATCCTCATCACCGACAAGAAGATTTCCAACATCCAGGAGATCCTGCCCGTGCTGGAGCAGGTCGTGCAGGCCGGCAAGAAGATGCTCATCATCGCCGAGGACGTCGAGGGCGAAGCCCTGGCTACGCTGGTGCTCAACAAGCTGCGCGGCACCTTCACCTGCGTCGCCGTCAAGGCCCCCGGCTTTGGCGACCGCCGCAAGGAAATGCTGCGTGACATCGCCGTGCTGACCGGCGGCCAGGTCATCAGCGATGAGCTGGGCATGGAGCTCAAGGACGCCACCATCGACATGCTGGGCACCGCCCGTCAGGTGAAGGTGGACAAGGAGAACACCACCATCGTCGAGGGCGCCGGCAGCAAGGAGGACATCGCCTCCCGCATCGCCTCCATCCGCAGCCAGATCGAGAACACCACCAGCGATTACGACAAGGAGAAGCTCCAGGAGCGCTTGGCCAAGCTGGCCGGCGGCGTGGCCGTCATCCAGGTCGGCGCCGCGACCGAGGTGGAGATGAAGGAGCGCAAGCTGCGCATCGAGGACGCGCTGGCCGCGACCCGCGCCGCTGTGGAAGAGGGCATCGTGCCCGGCGGCGGCATCGCCCTGCTCAACGTCCTGCCCGCCGTGCAGGCCGAGCTGGCCAACTACGCCGGCGACGCCAAGACCGGCGTGGAAATCGTCGTGCGCGCGCTGGAGGAGCCCCTGCGCCAGATCAGCAAGAACGCCGGCATCGACGGCAGCGTGATCGTCGAGAACGTCAAGAGCAGCCACAAGAACGGCTATGGCTATGACGCGCTCAAGGGCGAGTACGTTGACATGATCGAGCGCGGCATCATCGACCCCACCAAGGTGACCCGCTGCGCGCTGCAGAACGCCGCGAGTGTGGCCGCGATGGTTCTGACCACCGAGAGCCTCGTCGCCGATATCCCCGCTCCCGAACCCGCTGCTCCTGCCGGCGGCGCCGGAATGGGCGGCATGGGCGGCATGTACTAAGCCGAAAAGCAAAGAGCAAATCGGGCCCGCATGGCAGATGCCATGCGGGCCATTTCCTGTTGTTTATTTTATCGAATAACAATAAAAATTAATGAACAAACAATAATATCTGTGATACGATCTTATCATTCCAATCCAGAAGGAGGTATTTTTCATGAAGAACACGACGGTGGCCGGACTGCTGCGGGCGGCGCTGGCATTGTGGACAGCCGCTGTCTTGACGGCAGCAGCCTACTTTGTTCCCGTATTCATGCGGCACATCTGCGCCGTTCGGCCGGAATTGGCAGGTTGGTACGGCTGGGGTGTAGCCTTTGGATGGCTGCTGGCGGCCATGATGCTGTGGGCGTTTATGCTGTTGTGGCGGGTGATGGGGACCGTCGCACAAGGGCGGGCATTTGTGCGCAAAAATGCCACGCGCTTCAGGCGGGTGTGGCAACTGTCGGCGGCTAGTTTTACGCTATGCGCGGGACTGGGTATTTTCATGGTCCTGACCAATATCCTTCCGCCCTTTCTGGTGCTGACGGTCGCAGGCCTTTTGCTGGCCACGGCCACGGCGGGGCTGGCCAGTTTCGCCCTCAGCGGCCTGTGTCAAAGCGCCGCCCTGCTGCGTGAGGAAAGCGAAATGACGGTATAAAGGAGGCAGCCATAGCAATTCAGGTCAATTTGGACGTCATGCTGGCCCGCCGCAAGATGACCCTGAGCGAGCTGGCATCCAAGGTGGACATTACGCTGGCCAATCTCAGCGTGCTCAAGACCGGCCGGGCACGCGCCATCCGCTTCAGCACGCTGGACAGGCTGTGCCGGGCGCTGGACTGCCAGCCCGGGGATCTGCTGGCCTATGTGCCGAGGGAGACGGAATAAGGATTGTCGACGCGTGGGATGAGCTTCCACGCGTCGAAGTCATTTTCATAAGAATATAAATACTAATATTTATATAAAAAAACTTGAATTATAACCTTAAGATACCTTATAATGATCCATATTGGTATGGTTTAGGAGGAGATGATATGACGCACGAAGCCATGCGTATGAAGCGGTTTGTTGTGGATCATTTTATAAAACTAATAGGCATCAGTATCTTCTTTTTTCTTGTCTGGGGAGGATGGCTTTTTCATCTGAATCCTAGGATTGACACAGAATATCGGATCAATACGCCTTACACTGATAGTGGATGGCTTACCATTGGCCGGCAAGGGGCAATACTGACAGAAATATTGTTTCACCTTCGTTGGTTCAATCCATATTTTGCATCACTAATGGGGTATTCTGTGCTATGTGTCACATCTCTAGGCATGGGATACTATTTGATAAGAGCGCATCAGGGGCAAAACTGCACCTGGTCAATCTATGGATGGTTCGGGATCATTTGCTTTTCTCATCCGATTATGGCTGAGATGGTCTACTTTGATTTACAAATTATTCAGATTGCATGGGCATACATGCTTTCAATTGCAGCAGCCGCTTTGACCCTTGTCTGGGCTTTTCGAGGATACCGCCTGGCGGCACCTCTTTCGATGCTGTGTATGATCTGGGCTTTTTCAACATACCAGACCTTTGTCACAATATATATTGCTATTTGCGCCGCCGGGTATATGCTGCACTTTCAGCGTGTTATCAAAGACGGAGTCCATAATGAGAATGCGTTTATAATCGCACTGAAAATCGTGTCGCTGTTTCTGGCAAGTTTTGCGATTAATCAATGGATTACAAGCATTTGGTTTTACAGCAGCGACTATCTGAATTACAAGTTATCATGGACAAGGGTATCGCTTAGAGAAGGTCTGTTGAGCGTCATACGGTATATTATCTCATCTCTTACGGGGAACAATTCGGTTTTTCATTCTGCTTGGTATCTGTTTTTTGCCTTGGGTGCTGTAATTTGTACGGTGATAAATGCTGCGCATGCAAAAGAGAAAGGGGTAAATCGTTGGATGTATTTGCTGGCAATGTTTGTGCTGCAGATATCTCCTTTCGCGCTCGGGATTTATCTGGGCGAAGCGCCTCCGATACGGGCTCAGCTCGTCTATCCGATTGTGATGGCTTTCAATTGCCTGTTTTGCCTCGAATTCTGCGGAAAATGTAAATGGAGGGTACCATACTATGGATGTACATTGCTGATGCTGGTTATGCTTTTTATGCAGGTTCAGACCACGACAAGACTTATTTATACCGATCAAGTCCGTGCAAAGGAAGATGTCAATATAATCGGAAGCATAATGAAAGAAGTAAAATTGATCAATGATGACAAACCTGTTGCCTTTATTGGAAGAAGACCTGCCACACTCAATCACGCTTGCCTTAAGGGGGACCTTATAGGAAAATCTGTTTTGGATTGGGACACCTATGCGTATCCGTTGTATGTTCATTCAACTGCAAGAATTGTTGGGGCAGCAAATACGCTTGGCTATGCGTGTATTGGCGTTTCCGATGAGAGTATGATGGAGAGGGCATGTCAAGTAGCGCAGAACATGCCGATTTATCCAGCAACAGGTTCGGTTTACGATGCCGGTGAATTCGTGGTTGTGAAATTATCCGAGTAAAGCAAACGATATTTGCATAATCCCATTAATGGTAGAAAACATAGACGGGCATAACCGCATGTACTCAAGTTTCATATCTATAAGGGACAAAATTCGAGCAGGGGGATGGGGAGAACGGTTGTCCGTTACTGTTTACAGAAAAACAGTAAGCAAACTTGAAAAAGGATAAGTGAATCAATACTCCTTGTGCTCGCACACCCGCACCGACGCGAGGGCAGAGCAGGCCAGCAGCACAAGCGCCGCCAGGAACAGCCAGCCGGTGCCGGCGGGCAGGGCAACAGGGAACACATCGGGAAACATCACCGTCAACGCGACAGGCAGCAGCACCACCACGATCATCACCATGCGTCCCTTCTGTACGCCAAAGCGGAACAACAGTGGCAGCAAGATGGAAATCATGCACAGTCCAGCCGCAAGCAGCAGTCCGATCGTGGAAAACACCTCGTCCGGCGTGGCGCCCATCATCAGCGCGCAGACCGCCGACAGCAGGGCCATTGCCCCTGCACCCACCAGCGCCAGCAGATACTTGCTCAAGGCGAGATCGCGCCGCGTCACAGGCATGGTAAGGGCGTAGGCGTCCCATTTGCAGTTTTCGTCATAGGCCAGCGCGTTGACCGGGAGCAGCAGCACCATCACCGTCAGCATGCTGCTGATATAAACCGGGCTTTGCTGGGCAAAGCCGATCACGATAAACAGCGCCAGCAGCAGGGCCCATACGCGTACGATCTGCTTGAGGTTGAGCAGGTCCTTCATCAGAAGTCCTTTCATCTCAATGTTCCTCCTTGATGTGATAGAGCATGATGTCCTCCAGTGTGGCCGGCTGATGCGCCATACCGGCAGGCAGGGCACTGCTCAGGATGAGCGCCTCGGCCCCAAAGCGGCCCGCGCGTATGCCCACGACCGCCGCGGGATCCAGGCGGCGCAGTTGCGCCTCCGGAGCCTTGGCCAGCACATAACGCTCCAGCAGCTCATCCTTGGGTTCGGAGAGCACCAGGCGGCCTTTGTGCAGGAAAGTCACGTAATCGCAGACCTTTTCCAGGTCGCTGATGATGTGCGAGGACAGCAGCACCGACCGGCGCTCGTCCTGAATAAAATCGCGCAGCACATCCAGCATCTCGTCGCGCACGACGGGGTCCAGGCCGCTGGTGGCCTCGTCCAGGAGCAAAAGGCGGCTGTCGTGCGAGAGGGCAGCGGCGATGGACAGCTTCATCCGCATGCCTCTGGAAAACGCCTTGATGGCCTTTTTGCGCGGCAGTTCAAAGCGGTCGGCCCAGCCCTGAAAGCGCAGCGTGTCCCAGGTGCGGTAACAGCGGCCCATGATGGCGTCCACATCGCGAAGGGTCAGGTTTTCGGGAAAGCCGCACTCGTCCATCACCACGCCCAGATGTTCCTTGGTCTCGCGGTCCGCCGCGGCGCGGCCCAGCAGGCGCGCGCCTCCCTCGTCGGGATGTACCAGACCCAACATCAGCTTGAGCGCGGTGGTCTTGCCCGCGCCGTTTTCCCCGATCAGGCCCATGATGCAGCCTTCGGGCAGAGAAAAGGAAAGGTGGTCCAGCGTAAAGCCGGGGTAATGCTTGGTCAGCCCCGTAAGCTCCAGGGCGTTGTTCATAGGTCCTCCTCCTTGTAGAGCATGCTTAGAATGCCGGTGAGGCCGTCCAAATCCAGATCGCACAGTCGCGACAGGGCCACCGCCTCGCGCAGATGGTCCTCCAGACGGCGCAGGTGTTCCTCGCGGATGAGCTCGGTGTTTGTCCCCGCCACAAAACTGCCCTTTCCGGTGAGACTTACGATGAAGCCCTCCCGTTCCAGCTCCTCATAGGCGCGCTTGGTGGTGATGACGCTGATGCGCAGGTCCCTGGCCAATGTGCGAAGGGAAGGCAGCGCGTCGCCTTCCTTGAGCTTGCCGGAGAGAATCTGCGCCTTGATCTGCGATACGATCTGGTCGTAGATGGGCTGGCCGCCCGCATTGGTGAGAATGATATCCATGGTGTGCCTCCACTTAAGTGTGCATATATATTATATACAGTATGAACGGTTTGTCAACAGGAAAAAAGCGGCCGGAGCCGCTTTTGGTGGTTCAGGGGCGAAAGCCCTGATAGATCCGCCGGATTTCTTCCAATACTTCGGGGTGGTTAAAATCGTCCTGATAAACCACGTTGATCTCGCGCACCATACGCATCCCCTCCACTGGAAGCGCCACCAGACGGCCGTCGGCGGCCTCTTCGCGGCAGGCGCTGTGGGCGATGATGGTCACGCCCAGATTGGCGGCCACCAGCTCCTTGATGGCGTTGATGTTGTCCATCTCCAGGCGCACGTCGAAGTTGCGGATGTTTTCCATATGGCCGGTCAGGCTGCTTTCAAACAGGCGGCGGGTTCCCGCGTCCTCGCGCCGGAGAATGAGGCTTTGGGCCTTAAGCTCCTCCAAAGTGATGGCGGTGCGTCCCGCCAACTTGTGCTGAGGCGACATCACCACGCACAGGTAATCCAGGTCCAAAAGCTCGGTGTGGCAGTGCTTGAGGGACACCGTCCCGTCCACGATGGCAAAGTCCAGCTCATAGCTGCCCAGCCGGCTGCACAGTTGGTCCATGGTATCGGTGACGATGCTGATGTTGGTATGCGGGTGGGCGCCGCAATAGCTGCTGAACACCCGTCCGATGAGCGCCTCGCCGCAGCTGGGGGTGATGCCGACCGTAAAGTGGCGCAGCTGCTGCTTGACGTCCGCCAGGGCCCGGCGCGCGCTGTCGCTGATGGCCTCCAGGCGGCGGGCAAATTTGATGAGCACCTCGCCCTCCGGGGTCAGCGTCAATTTCTTTTGATTTCGATAAAATATTTTTATATTCAGTTCCTCTTCTAGCTGACGAACATGATAGCTCACCGCTGGCTGAGACAGCGCCAGCACATCCGCCGCTTTGGTATAGGAACCTTCTTTTACAACGCATAAGAGTGATTTCAGCTTTGGATCTATCATCTCTCATCCCTCCCCGGTATGTCGGTGAACACGGAATTAGTATCAAAATAATTGATGATGATATTCATTTTCATCATTTGATTTTATCACGTTTCGCTGTTACAATCAACCCCATCATCCGGCGGATGATGGACAATATGGTGGGAAGGGTGACGGACCATGAGGGATGTATTTCTGACGATCAGCCCCGCGGCCAGAATTCTGGTGGCGGTGACGATTCTGTGGCTGGCAGGTTTTCTGATGTCGCGTGTGACAAAGGTGCTTAAGCTCCCCAATGTCACAGGATACATCCTTGCAGGCGTAGCCATCGGTCCGTATGCGCTGGATCTGATTCCCGCTGATATCACGAGCGGCATGGATTTCGTCACCGACATTGCCCTGGCCTTCATCGCCTTTGGCGTGGGGCGTTATCTGCGCCTGGACCGGCTCAAGCAGCAGGGCACAAAGGTGATCGTGCTCACGCTGATGGAGGCGCTGGTCACCGCAGCGGTGGTCACGACCTTCATGCTGGTCGTCTTTCATCTCTCCCTGCCGTTTTCGCTGCTGCTGGGCGCGATCGGGTCCGCTACCGCGCCCGCTTCCAGCCTGATGACCATCCGCCAGTACCGCGCCAAGGGCCCGTTCGTCAACACTTTGGTGCAGGTGGTGGCCATGGATGACGCGGTGGCCCTGCTGGCCTTCAGCGTATGCGCCGCCATTGCCTCGGGCGCGGAAACCCCCGTGGTGGACTGGCAGAGCGTGCTCACCCCGCTGGCGGTGAATGCGGGTGTACTGCTGGCGTCCTATCTGCTGGGGAGGCTTCTGTGCGTGCTGCTCAACGGCCGCTCCTCCGACCACCGGCTGGTTTTGACGTGTGCGTTCGTGTTCTTTATCGCGGCGGGCTGCGCCGCGCTGGACGTTTCGCCCCTGCTGGGATGCATGCTCCTGGGAGCCACCTACGTCAACGTGCGCGGCGACAAGACGCTCTTTAAGCAGGTCAGCCGGGTCACGCCGCCCATCAACGTGATGTTCTTTGTGCTTAGCGGCATGCGCCTGGACCTAAGCGCCCTGACCACCGTTGGGATCATCGGCGCGGCGTACTTCGCGGTGCGCATCGCGGGCAAGTTCCTGGGCTCCTGGATGGGCGCGCGCATGACGGGCATGCCGGTCGGGGTGCGGCGTTACCTGGGTCTGGCGCTGATTCCGCAGGCAGGCGTGAGCATTGGCCTGGCCGTGTTGGCGCAGCGCATCCTGCCGGCGGAATCCGGCGCGCTGCTGAGCACGATTATCCTCTCGTCCTCCGTGCTCTATGAGATGATCGGTCCGGTGTGCGCCAGAAAGGCGCTGTTCCTCTCCGGCGCGGTACCGGGCGTGCAGGGAACCTCCCTGGCGGATGGCGAGAAAGCAATCAAGGCCGATAAGATGGTAGAAAAGCCCGTCAAGGCCGATAAGTCCGTCAAGGCTGACAAAAACCAGAAAGCCGACAAGGCGGCCAAGTCCGATAAGGCCGTTAAGGCGGAAAAACCCGTCAAGGCGCAGCGCGACGGCAAGGAGAGCGAGAAGGTCGCCGCCAAAAAGAATAAAAAAGCCGTCCCGGACGGACGGCCCATGCCCCTGTCCCAGCCCGAGCCGAAAATCCGCTGGGCGGGCGGAAGTCAGCGGATGTGGGCCATCCGGAGGGAACAGGGCAGCTTCCACCGGAGCTGAAGAACGACGGCGCGGCTTCCGTGAGGAAACCGCGCCGTTGCTTTATCGGTAGACGATGCGCGCGCCGAACGGCGACAGCGACAGCTTTGCCAGCTTGAAGCACTGCATGCCAAAGGGAATGCCCACCACCGTCAGGCACAGCGCCAGCCCGTTGATGGCGGCGGCCAGGGCCAGCCACAGGCCGCTTACCAGCAGCCAGACGACATTCATCAGAAAGGAAGGCACGCCGCCGCCGGCCTCCACGTCCCGTCCGAATGGACAGAACCACAGCGCCGCCAGCTTGAAGCACTGGCGTCCCACCGGGATGCCCACGATGGTCACGCTCCACAACAGCCCCGCCAGCAGCCAACCGATTCCCTGCCATAGGCCCGCGAACAGAAACCAGATCACATTGCCCAGAAAGGTCATGCTTCTTCACCCCGCATCAGTATAGCACCGGGAAGGGACAAAAGAAAGCGGACTTTCCTTTTCTAATGAAAGGCTCATGTTTTTCCAACAAAAAGGCGCCGCGGGAAACCGGCGTTCCCCGCGGCGCGGCATTTCTGAGCTTACAGGCTTTCCAGCGTCTGGGCGATGGCGTCCAGGAAGGCGTCGCTGTTGAGGCCCGTGGCCTCGCCCTCATAGAGCGATACCAGGTCCTTGGTCATGCGCCCGCCCTCGATGGTCGCCAGCGTGGCTTTCTCCAGGCGGTCCGCAAAGGCCTGAAGGTCTGAAAGCCCGTCCAGCTCGCCGCGCTTGCGAAGCGCGCCCGTCCAGGCGAAGATCGTGGCTACGGGATTGGTGCTGGTTTCCTCACCCTTGAGGTAGCGGTAGTAATGGCGTGTCACGGTGCCGTGCGCGGCCTCGTACTCAAACTGGCCGCCGGGGGAGACGAGCACGCTGGTCATCATGGCCAGGCTGCCGAAAGCCGTGGCGATCATGTCGCTCATCACGTCGCCGTCGTAGTTCTTCAGCGCCCAGATGAAGCCGCCTCGGCTGCGGATGACGCGGGCCACCGCATCGTCGATCAGCGTATAGAAGTATTCGATGCCCGCGGCCTCAAAGGCGGGCTTGAACTCGGTTTCGTATAGCTCGGCAAAGATGTCCTTGAAGCGGTGGTCGTAGATCTTGGAAATGGTGTCCTTGGTGGAGAACCATAGATCCTGCTTGACCGACAGGGCGTAGTTAAAGCAGCTGCGGGCAAAGGAGGCGATGCTGCGGTCCGTGTTGTGCTGGCCCTGCAAAATGCCGGGGCCTTCAAACTGCATGATGGTCTGCCGGGTCTCGGCGCCGTCCTCGCCGGTGAAGCACAGCTCGGCCTTGCCGGGGCCGGGCACGCGATACTCGGTGTTTTTGTATACGTCGCCGTAGGCGTGACGGGCGATGGTGATGGGCTTTTCCCAGTTGCGCACGCAGGGAGAGATGCCCTTGACCACCACCGGCGCGCGGAATACCGTGCCATCCAGAATGGCGCGAATGGTGCCGTTGGGGCTTTTCCACATCTGCTTGAGGCCGTATTCCTCCACGCGCTGGGCGTTGGGGGTGATGGTGGCGCACTTGACGGCCACGCCGTATTTGAGGGTGGCCTCGGCGCTTTCTACGGTGACGCGGTCATCCGTTTCGTCGCGGTGCTTGAGGCCCAGATCGTAGTATTCGGTCTTGAGGTCCACATAGGGCAGGATCAGCTTGTCCTTGATCTTCTGCCACAGGATGCGGGTCATCTCATCGCCGTCCATCTCCACCAGCGGCGTTTTCATCATAATCTTGTCCAACACAATCCCATCCCTTTTGCAACTGTATTCGACCGCACGGGGGGTCCATGGCTATTGTATCGGGTTTGCGCGGGCTTGGCAATACACGGTACAGCAAAAGAACAGCGGGCTTGTACGCCCCGCGGGTTTGTGCTATCATCAGGCATATATGGCGCCGGCGCGCCGCAGAAAGCGCCGTGAAAGGAGAATGCCCATGACCCGTGAACAACGCCTTTGCCGCACGGCTCTTCTGATGTCCCCCGCGCAGATGGAGCGGCTTTCACGCGCGCATGTGATGCTTCTGGGCCTGGGCGGCGTGGGCGGGCACGCGGCGGAGGCGCTGGCGCGCGGCGGCGTGGGCAAAATGACCATTGTGGATCACGATGCGGTCGCTCCCTCCAACCTCAACCGCCAGCTTGTGGCGCTGGAGAGCACCATTGGTCTGCCCAAGACGCAGGTGCTGTACCAGCGCCTCAGGGACGCGGCCCCGGACCTGGACCTGACGGCCATCGACGCCTTCTACCTGCCGGACAGCCCCGTGCCCATCCCGGAGGATGTCACCGTGGTGGTGGACGCCATCGATACGGTGACGGCCAAGCTGCATCTGGCGCGGACGTGCCGGGAGCGCGGCGTGCCGTTGATCAGCTGCATGGGTATGGGCAACCGGCTGGATCCCACGCAAATCCGCGTGGGAGACATCTTTGAAACCGCCGGCTGCCCCCTGTGCCGCGCGATGCGGCAGGGCCTGCGCAGGCTGGGCGTACCGTCGCTGCGCTGCGTGTATTCGCTGGAGCCGGCCATCCGTCCACAGGCGGGGGAAGGGGCCGAGGAAAAGGGCGGCCGTCCTGCGCCCGGCTCGGTCAGCTTCGTCCCCTCTGTGGCGGGGATTTATCTGGCGGCGGAGGCCATCCGCCTCATCGCTGGAGAAGGGTGAGAAAGTTCGGCATAGGTGTGGCGTTTTTTCGCATTCCATGGTAAAATAGCACACAGATGGCGCTTGAGCGCCGCAACGCTTGGAGGGTTCATATTGAAAAAGGACATCATCATCATCGGCGGAGGCGTGGTAGGCTGTGCCGTGGCAAGGCTCCTGTCGCGCTATGAGGCGGATGTCGCCCTGCTGGAAGGCGCCAGCGACGTGGCCGAGGGGGCCAGCAAGGCCAACAGCGGCATCGTCCACGCGGGCTTCGACGCCAAACCGGGAACGCTCAAGGCAAAGCTCAACGTGGAGGGCGCGCGGATGTATCCGGCGCTGTGCGCCGAGGTGGACGCACCCTATGGTCAGCCAGGCGCGATGGTACTTGCCTTTGCCGAGGAGGAGCGCGCCCATATCCGGACGCTGTACGATCAGGGCGTGGCCAACGGCGTGGAGGGCCTGCGCGTGATTGAGCGCGAGGAGATCCTCTCGCTGGAGCCCAACGTCAACCCCGACGTGGTGTGCGCGCTGCTGGCGCCCACCAGCGGCATCACCAGCCCCTACGAGCTGACCTGCGCCCTGGCGGATCAGGCGGCGGTCAACGGAGTGGATTTTCTGCTGGATACGTTTGTTCAGTCGGTGCGGGCCGGCGGGGCGGGCTACCTGCTGGAAACGACCCGCGGCCCCATGGAGGCCCGCATCGTGGTCAACTGCGCGGGCGTGGACTCGGCGCGGCTGCACAACCAGCTCTGTCCCCAAAAGCTGCTCACCATCATCCCCCGCAAGGGCGAATACTACCTGCTCGATCACACCAAGCCCCTCGTATTTTCGATGACCATGTTCCAAACGCCCACCAAGATGGGCAAGGGCGTGCTGGTCAGCCCCACGGTGCATGGAAATCTCCTGCTGGGTCCCTCGGCCATCGATGTGGAGGACGGCACGGCCGTGGAGACGACCGCCGAGGCGCTGAAGCTGGTGGCGGACGCGGCCCGCAAGACCTGGCCGGGCGAGAGCCTGCGCGGGGTCATCACCACGTTTGCGGGCATCCGCGCGCATGAGACGAACGGCGATTTCGTGATCGGCGCGGTGGAGGGCGCCCCCGGAGCGTATGAGACGGTTGGCATTGAAAGCCCCGGCCTGACTTCGGCTCCCGCCATCGCGCAGATGCTGGCGGAGCAGATCGCAAAGGAAAACAACCTCTCCGAAAAGGCCGAGTGGAAGCCCGCGCCCAGGCGCGAGAAGCCTTTCTACGCCATGACGCTGGAGGAGCGCGTGGCCATCGTGCAAAAGGACCCCGGCTACGGCACGCTGGTGTGCCGCTGCGAGGAGGTCACCGAGGCTGAGATTCGCGCGGCGATTCGCCGCCCGGTGGGCGCGCGGACCATCGACGCGGTCAAACGCCGCACCCGTGCAGGCATGGGCCGCTGCCAGGGCGGCTTCTGCAGCCCGCGCGTTCTGGAGATTCTCTCCGAGGAGCTGGGCATTGACCCGACCGAGGTGACCAAGTGCGGCGGGGACAGCCGCCTGCTGGTAGGGACCATCGCCGAAGCGGCGCGAAAGGGGGGCGCCTGATATGTTGAGCCAGGAACTTCGCGGCCAGGTGCAGTATGTGGACGTGCTGATCATCGGCGCAGGCCCGGCAGGCATGGCGGCGGCCATTGCCGCGCGTGAGGCGGGCGTGGAAAACCTGCTGGTGCTGGAACGTGAAAACGACATGGGCGGCATTCTGCGTCAGTGCATCCATAACGGATTCGGCCTGCACCGCTTCAAGGAGGAGCTGACCGGCCCCGAATACGCTCAGCGCGACATCGACCGCGTGAAGGAGCTGGGCATCGAGGTGCGCTGCGGCACCACTGTGCTCAGCGTGGACGGCGAGCGCTTCGTGACCGCCGTGAGCCGGGACAGGGGCGTGCAGCTCTTTGAGGCCGGGGCCATCGTGCTGGCCATGGGCTGCCGCGAACGGCCCCGCGGCGCGCTGGCCACGCCCGGCACGCGCTGCGCGGGCGTGTTCTCCGCCGGCACGGCGCAGAAATTCGTCAACCTGGAAGGCTATATGCCCGGCAAGCGCGTGGTCATCCTCGGCAGCGGCGACATCGGCCTCATCATGGCCCGCCGCATGACCCTGCAGGGCGCCAAGGTGCTGGCCTGCGTGGAGCTGATGCCCTATTCCAGCGGGCTCAACCGCAACATCGTGCAGTGCCTGCAGGACTACGACATCCCCCTCATGCTCAGCCATACCGTGATCGACATCCAGGGCCGCGAGCGCCTCTCCGGCGTCACGGTGGCGCAGGTGGACGACAGGCGCCAGCCCATCCCCGGCACCGAGAAGCATTTCGACTGCGACACGCTGCTATTGTCCGTGGGCCTGATTCCCGAAAACGAGCTGAGCCAGCAGGCGGGCGTGGAGATGAGCCCGCTCACCCAGGGCGCGGTGGTGGACGACAGCCTGCAAACCAGCAAGGAAGGCATCTTCGCCTGCGGCAACGTGCTGCACGTGCATGATCTGGTGGACTTTGTGAGCGCCGAGAGCTTCAAGGCCGGCAAGGCCGCCGCGGACTATGTGCAGGGCAAGGCCCGCAAGGGCGCTTACATAGCCCTCAAAGACGGCGACGGCGTTCGCGGCGTGGTGCCCCAGCGCCTGCTCAAGCCCGAGGGCGAGGCCCAGAGCGTGCAGGTGATGTTCCGCCCGGCGGGCGTGTACGAGAACGCGACCCTGTGCGTGATGGACGGCGACCGCGAGATTCTCAGGCAGCGCAAGCGCATCCTGACGCCCGGCGAGATGGCGGAGCTGACGCTCAAGCCGGAGCAGATCGCAGCGCTCAGCGGCGCGGACGTGACCGTCTGCGTCAAACAGTAAGGAGGCGGCCGGTATGGAACAACAGATCACATGCATCAACTGCCCCGTAGGCTGCCGCCTGCAGGTGGTGGTGGAGGACGGCGAGGTCAAAAGCGTGACCGGCAACAGCTGCAACCGCGGCATCACCTATGCCAAACAGGAATGTGTCGCGCCCCAGCGCATGGTGACGGCTGTGGTGCCGGTGGCGGGACGCAAGTGTCCCGTGAGCGTGAAAACCCGCACGCCGATTCCCAAGGAGAAGATCGGCGCGTGCATGGGGCAGCTGGC
>CALVNG010000030.1 GCA_944349545.1 uncultured Eubacteriales bacterium | reverse complement strand
TCCGCGCCGCTGGTCCACAGGCCCCATTCCAGCGGAGAAACCTCAAAATAGACGGTTTTCCCGGTCGCTTCCGCCCGTGCGCTGAGCACCTCAAAACCGGCGCGCATCTCGGCCGACAGGTCTGCGGCCTTCTCGAGGTACCCGGTAAGCTCGCCCAGCATCTCGATGGCGTCATACACGCCTGCCAGATTCTGCGCGTCGGAAATGACCACGCGCACGCCGGCGGCCTCCAGCGCCTCCACCTGCTCGACCGTCTGAGCCATTTTGCTCATGACGATCACCTGTGGCTCCAGCGCCAGAATCTGCTCGATGTTGGTCTCCGCGCCGCTGTTGACGCTGGGCAGTTCCGTCACGTCGCCGGGATAGTTGCAGTATTCGCCGCGGCCTACCAGCACCTCTTCCGCGCCAAGGGCGTAGAGGATTTCGCAATCGGCGGGATTGAGCGCGATCACGCGGGTTGCGGGCGCGTCCAGCACGACCTGGCGGCCTGCCATGTCGGTCAGCACAAGCCCCTCGGCCACGGCGGCCGGGGCAGCCAGCGCAAGCGCGAGCACGATCATCAGTGACAGGATGTTTCGGGTTTTCATGGGTCGATTCCTCCTTTGTGTTTTTGCACAAATGAATCGCAGGAAAACGCAAAAACCGCGCCGTTCCGTTTGCAGGATGGCGCGATCAAAAGACGCGGCGTATCGCCAGGCTTTCATAGCATGTTCCATCCCGGGGATCACGGTGTAAACAGGTCTCCCGACTTGACTTCATCCTACTTGGACGCCTTCCCGCTCGCGCAGTGGCCGGAAACTGCCGGTAGGGCCGTAAGCCCGCGGCGCTTCCCCGTCCGTTCGTCCGTTTCACGGTTCCCGGGTGAGTCTGGAAATCGCATCCAGTTCCCATGACGGAGGCTTGCGCCCCCGCCGCGTGTTTCCACGCAGATACACCGGCTATTCACTTGTAGGAGTATTATACGGCATACGGCGCTCCGCGTCAAATGCCCGATTTCCGGCCGTCCATCGCCCTCAAAAGGCGCATCACATCCCCCGCCGTGGGCAGCGCGTCGAGCGTAAAGGTGCGCTCCTGCAGGTCCTCCAGCCGGTGCGCGTCGCTGGAATGGAGCACGAAGCGGCCCTTAACCGCATACGCCGGGCAGGCGACGCCGGGATAGACCTCCACCACCGGATACTCCGGCAGAAAGGGCATCAGGCCCAGCGCGCCGATCATGCCGTTGCTGCCGCGGTTGATGTGCGCGGGCACGGGCACGCCTCCATGGGCGCGGATGAGGTCGCAGACCTCTCCCACGCTCAGGTCCGTGGCGTTGATGAGCAGCTTTTCCAGCGTGCCGGAGGGCGTGTCCTCCGCGCCCACGATGATCTGGTTTCCAAACAAGGCCGGCTGGTTTTTCACGTCAGGCAGGTGCGCGTAGACCTCCTCTCCGGCCGCCAGTGCCTCCCGCACGGAGGGAAAGTAGCCCAGCATATGCACTTCCTCCCGGCTGGTGACCTCCATGCCGGGAATGACCTGCACGCCGTAGGCCTCGCCCGCCGCCGCGGCTTCGGGGGTGTTGAGGGCGGTGTTGTGGTCGGTGAGGGCGATCACGTCCAGCCCCTTCACCCGCGCCATGCCCACGAGGTTCCATGGGGTCATGTCGTCGTCGGCGCAGGGCGACAGGCAGCTGTGGATGTGCAGGTCGCAGTAGGTGGCCATCTCACTCCGCGGGCGGCAGCACGCCTGCCTGTCCCATGAGCACGCTCACCTCATAGGCCGTCTTGGCGGTGGCGAGGACGGGCATGTCCTCGTCCTGCGCCTTTTTGAGCGAGGCGGGCTCGGCCTCCACGCCCTCCACCAGAATTACGCAGGCCATTTCCATCAGCACCGCAACGGCGATCACGTTCACGTGCGTCTGTACCGTGCACCAGGCCATGCCCTGTTTGCCGTGCGCCAGCACCCAGCTGAGCAGGTCGCAGGTATAACCGCAGGTGATTTCCGCATCCAGCGGCGCGCTGTCATTGAGGCTCCTGGCGCCAATCAGGTCCATCAGCTGTCGTACCGTCATCCTTCATTCCCCTATTCTCTGGTTGTTTTGGCCAGCTCCACCATCTTCTGGGCCATGACCTTGAGCTGCTCCTTCAGGATATGGATGCAGTCCATTTCGTTGCAGTAGCCGCGGACGATGTCCTCGGCAAAGGTGCGGCAGGTGGGGCTGCCGCAGCTGCCGCAGTCGTAGCCGGGCAGCCTGCGCACGATGTCCTCCATCTCCTCCATCTTGCGCATGGCTTCCACGATATCGTCATCCAGGCGCATGGCGCTGTTGGCGGAGATGTTCTTGTCCGACAAAAGGTTGTACTTGGTCAGGTAGGAGGCGCGCACGCGCTCGTCGGGATGGGTGATGTCGCATCCGCGCATCAGCGCGCGCACCGCGCCGCGCGCCACATAGGTGTTTTCAAAGGTGAGCGGGCCGCCCACGCAGCCGCCCGTGCAGGCCGCTCCCTCAAAAAAGACCAGATCCGGCAGCTTGTCGTTTTCGATTTCCTCCAGCACGCGGATGACGTTTTCGATGCCGTCCACGCTCATGCTGTGCTCCGGGCATACGGCCGCCGCCTCGCCGCCGCTGCTGGCCCAGCCCACGCCATAGGCGGTGGCATGCGCGGGATGCGCCGCATCCACGGGGCTGGACTTGATGTGGCTGGAAAGCAGGCCGTAGATCTCCAGCATGGAAATCGCGCCATCCACGGCGGAGGTCTCATGCCCGATAGGGTTGCGGATGGCCGTGACCTTGGCCGCGCAGGG
Source organism: uncultured Eubacteriales bacterium (assembly GCA_944349545.1). Classification (GTDB taxonomy): domain Bacteria; phylum Bacillota; class Clostridia; order Christensenellales; family Aristaeellaceae; genus Limiplasma. The sequence goes on along the minus strand of CALVNG010000030.1, from coordinate 20,400 downwards.
CGTGATGAAAAAGCAGCCGACCTCCTCGGGCTTTGCGTCGTGCGCACGGCAGAACTCGCGCCGCGCCACCATCGCGGCCACCTCCATGGGCTGGCGCACGTCGATGATATGCGGAATCAGGTCCGGGAAGCGCACGCGGATCAGGCGGACGATGGCCGGACAGGCCGAGGAGATGACGGGATAGCGGTCGCGGCCCATGCCCCGCATGCGCTCGCGGATGGCACGGGTGACGATATCCGCTCCCTCGGCCACCTCAAACACGTCGTCAAAACCCATTTTAAGCAGCCCCTCCAGCACCTGCGAGGCGCTGATGAGATGCTTGAACTGTCCATAGAGCGAAGGCGCGGGGAGCGCGATCTTATACTTGAAGCGGTTGATGCTGGCCAGGGGATCGGTCTGAGCGTATTTGGCGTGGTAGTCGCACACGCGGATGCACTCGCCGCAGTCGATGCAGCGCTCGTTGATGATATGCGCCCGCCCGCCTCGCACGCGGATGGCTTCCGTGGGACAGCGCTTTAAGCAGTTGGTGCAGCCCTTGCATTTTTCCTTGTCCAGGCGCACGGAATGGAAAAACTTCTGGTCCATGGCTCATTCCTCCGAATCAGGCCGTGCGCGCTATTTCAGCCTGAATTCCATCTGTATGGTGGTGCCTATGCCCGGCTGGCTTTCAATGGCGAAGCCGTCGGCGTTGCGGCGCATGTTTGGCAGGCCCATGCCCGCCCCGAAGCCCAGAACGCGTGCTTCTTCACTGGCGGTGGAAAAACCCTCCTGCATGGCCTTGTCAATATCCGCGATACCCGGGCCGACGTCTTTGGAAATCAGTACGATATGCTCCGGGTTCATCTCCATGGTGAGCTGTCCGCCCAGGCTATGGATGATCAGGTTGAGCTCAGCCTCATAGCTGGCGACCGCCACGCGTCTCAGCACCGCGCTGTCCACGCCGAGCTGCTTGAGCTTGCGTTTGATGCTGGCGGAAGCGTCGCCGGCGGTTTCAAACTCGCCTTTATGCACGTCGTAGGTATTGGTCAGTAAGCTCATTCGTACCCTTCCCTTCACGCATGGGCGCCGGAGCGCTCATTGGTGCCGCGGATGCCCGCCACGTACATCAGCCCGCAGGCGGTGTAGGTGGTGTGCTCCGTAGCCAGCACCACGATGCCCAGCTCCCTTGCTTCCTCCAGGATCTCCTCCGAGGGCACCTTGCCCCGCGCAAAGACAACGCAGTGAATGTCCAGCATTTCGGCTGTGCGCATCACGTGCACGTTGGTCAGTCCTGTAATCAGCACCGTCTTGTCCTTGACGAAGGCCAGCACGTCGCTCATCAGGTCGCTTCCGCACGCGGTTTTAACCTCCTGGTCCAGTTTGTCATCCCCGCAAAGCACCCGCGCATCCAGCACGGGAATCAGCTCCCGGATCGTCATGTGTGATCGACCTCCTATGTATTGCCGAGCGCATCGTATACGCTCTTGAGATGGTCCAGGGTGGAAAGGGTCTGGTGTTTGAGCTTCATGCCGAAAGTGGCATCGCTGTCGGCATCGTCCAGCGTTTCCAGAAACGCCCCGTAGTCCTCAAAGCAGGCGATCAGCCCCTCCACGGTCTGATGGCGCGGTACGGAAAAGCGCTGCCGGAGCCTGAGCGTCACCGTCTCCACCTGTTCGCCCAGACCGATGAGCAGCTGCGACGCCTCCTCTCCGGACATCTCCTGCCGGTCCATGGCCACGCTGGCTACCTGCAGGTTGACCGTCAGGTCATTGGCATGCGCAAACGCCGCTTCCAGAATATCCAGCTGGCCCCTCATGCCTTTCATCAAAAGGTGCAGGGCGGGCAAATCAATCTGATAGAGGTAAGCGTCCACGGAATGCGCCTCACTGAGCTGCTCGCGCACGGTCTGCGCGTCCTCCCGTGTGGGATAGACCGCAGCCAGCGCGCGGTAGCGGCCGTCATGCCAGACATAGCCCGCCGCGCCGCGCTTGATAAACTGCTGCGCCAGCTCCTGCGCGGCGGTTTCGCCCTCAAACGCGCCCAGTTGCAGGGCGTACCACGTGGCGGAGGGCAAGGTGATTTCCCGCTCCTCCACGGTTTCGTCGAAGTAGGCATCGGTGGGAATGGGCGTGGCAGTCGCTGCGGGCTGGATGCTCAGATCCCCGCCGCGCGACACCAGTCCGGAAAGGATGACCGCCACCGATAAAAACAACAGCAGGTAACTCAGCCACTTGCCCGGTTCCCGCTGACGGGGATAGACGCGCTTGCCTGTCTGCATGTTCCCAACCTCCCGCATACCGTATCGCAATACGATATGTCCGCAGAGCCGTGCTTATGAAAGGTTGCGCTTCCAGGCGGATTCTGTTACCATGAGCTTGTTTCTATTATACCGAACGGAGGCCGAATATGCAATATCATCTGGATACCATTCCCGTTTGGGAAGCGATGGAGCAAAACACCGCCTGTCCGCTCTGCGCGCTCTACCGCCGGGTGGAGGCGGCGGAGATTGAACGCAGCCTGGGCGGCAGCGTTATGGAGCCTGATGCGCGTATCCGCGTCAACGAAAAGGGCATCTGCGCTCGGCACCACGCGCAGCTCTTCGCCATGCAAAACCGTCTGGGCCACGCGCTGCTGGCGGATTCACATACCAAGGAATTGCTCAAAAAGCTGGAGGGACTGGAAAAGAAAGCCGCTTCCTGTGAAAAGCGGGGGCTTTTCGGAGGCGGGGACAGTCTGGAGTGGGTTGTGCGCGAGTTGGACGCGCTGTGCCGCTCATGCGTGGTCTGCGATGACATCCAGGTCCATATGGAACGCTACTTCTATACTTTTGTGCACCTGTGGAAATCGGACGCGGCGTTTCGGGAGAAGTGGCAAGCTTCCCAAGGCGTATGCCTGCCGCATGCGGCGGAGCTGCTCGCCCGCGCGCAGAAGCATCTTGTCGGCTCCGCCCGGCGGGAGTTTGCCGCAAGCCTGCTTTCGCTGGTCAAAGCAAACCTGACTCAGGATGAAAAGGACCTGGAATGGTTCACACTCAAATTCGACTACCGCAACCAGCAAAAGCCCTGGGGCAACAGCCGCGACGCGCTGGAGCGCACCGTCAACCGCCTGCGCGGCCTGTGCGTGGGCGGAGGCGACGGACAGGGCTGAATGGCGGGGAGACGCTTATCCCTTCTGACTTCTGAAAACGCATCACAAGACGGACCGCGCCTTCCCGCGCGGTCCGTCTTGTGTGCTCCGGCAGGCGCCGCCACTCAGTCCAGCGGCTCGTCGAACTGCTCCAGTTTCACGCCCGCCTCATCGAAGATCTCCAGCGAGAACTTGTCCGGATACCCCTGCTGGTACACCACGCGGCGGATGCCTACGTTGACGATCATTTTAGCGCATACCGAACAGGGCTGATGCGTGCAGTACAGCGTGCCCCCCTCGATGGAGATGCCCAGCTTGGCCGCCTGCAAAATGGCGTTTTGCTCGGCATGGATCGCATAGCATACCTCCGCGCGCGTGCCGGATTCGATGTTGAGCTTGCGGCGCATGCATTCGCCGCGCTCCTTACAGGTTTTGAGTCCCGCGGGCGCGCCGTTGTAGCCCGTGGTCATGATGCGCTTGTCCTTGACGATGACCGCGCCGATGCTGCGGCCCTCCACGTTGCAGCTGGTCCATTCCGAAATCAGATACGCCATTTTCATAAATCGGATATCCCATTTGTCCATTGCGCCGCCCCCTTTTGCTTCTGTTGGCATTATAACCCACCCGGCGTGATTTGGCAATCCAAAGGTCATCACAGCGCGCGCCGCCTCATACCCTGCCTTGTGGAGGCGAGGTTGATGAAGGCTGTGGGCGCGAAAAAGCAGACGGTATTCCTCACCGGGGTCAACGCGGTGGTACGCGCCATGGGTCTTTTGATGCGCGTGGTGCTCTCCCGCCTTCTGGGCGCGGAGATCATGGGCATCGCCGAGCTTGCGCAGAGCGTGCATATGCTGGCCATTGCGCCGCTCACGTCAGGGATTCCCATGGCCATCAGCCGCATGACGGCGCGCGCGCCGCGCGCTGAGAAACAAAAACCGCTGCTGGCCGGTATTTTTCTGGTACGGGTCGCCTCTGCCGCGCTGATTCCCGCCCTGCTGCTTCTCTCGCCGTTTTTGGCGCACTGGATGGGCGACGTGCGGGTGCTGCCCTCGCTGTGGTTCAGCGCGCCCTGCATTTTGATTCTGGGTTATTCCGCGGCATTCAATGGTTACTGCTACGGCATGGAACGAAGCCTGGAGCCCGCTCTGAGCGAGCTGATCGAACAGGCAGCCAGATTGATTCTTTCCTTTTTCCTGATTACCTGGCTCAGCCGTCTCACCGCCGCATGGCTCGCGGCTGTGCCTGTGGCGGCCACCATGCTGGCGGAGCTCGTCGGGCTGACCTTTGTGGTTTTGCGGCTTAGAATTCCCCTGTGCGGGGCCGCGCAGGCCGCTGCCTGGCGTGAACCCGTGCTGCGCCTCGCTGCGCCAGCGACCCTCTCCCGGCTGGTACAGACGCTGTTTCGGTCGCTGACAGCCATTCTGATTCCCATTCGGCTGCAGACTAGCGGATTGCCTCCCGCGGAGGCCACATCAAGGCTGGGTATGCTAAACGGCATGGTAATGCCCATTCTGATGCTGCCCTGTGTGTTTACCAGCGCGCTGTCGATGGTGGCGCTTCCCCGCATCGCCAAGGCGGAGGACGACCCGCGCGAGCTGAGACGGCTGATTCTGACCTGTCTGGTTTCCTGCCTGCCGGTTGCGCTGGGCTGCACGGCGCTGGTCTATGCGTCCGCTCCCTTTCTGTCCAACACGGTCTACCGCATGGCGGAACTCACGGCACTGTTCCGCACGGGCGCGCCGCTGACAGCGCTGTTTGCCGTAAGCCACCTCATGGGCGCGGTCAGCACCGCGCTGGGACAGCAGAAGCGCTCCATGTACGGAGCGGTTGCGGTTTCCGGCACGACGCTCGCGCTCACCTGTCTGCTGGCCGCCATGCCCGGCCTGCGGCTGTATGGCGTTATCGCCGCACAGGCTGCGGGACAGGTTATGATTCTTCTATGGGACGTCGGCATCCTTATGCTGTGGCGCAGGGAGCGCCGCGCCGCCGCTCATGCCTGATGATAGATGCGCTTGAGTTCGTCCGTCTCGCTCCCATCCGGTCGGTAAACGATCCGCGGCGGCATCCACAAAAGACCGGGTTTGGCGTTTTTCATCGCCTCCACCAGCGCAAGATATGGCGCGCGGTCCTCGCGAGCGCAGACCATGCGGATGCGCTTGGGTTCCAGGCGGCTTAGACGCATGGCATCCAGAAGCTCCAAAAGCCGCGGCGTCGGAAACACCATGCTCAGACGCCCGTGGGTGCGGAGCACCGCGGCGCACGAGGCCGTGATATCCTCAATGGTACAGTCCGTTTCATGCCGCGCAAGAAGCAGCGCCGCCGTCTCGTTGGCCAGCGCGCCCCCGCGCTTGCCGTAGGGCGGGTTACACACAGCGGCGTGCATGCTCTCGCGCCCGATGAGTTCATGCGCAGTCCGCATATCGGCCGCATGCACGCGGATGCGCTCCTCCAGCCCGTTCAGCGCTACCGAACGCCGCGCCATATCCGCCATATCCGGCTGGATTTCAAAGGCTTCAAAGCGTGCGTCCGGTTGCTTCTGGCTCATAAGCAGCGGCAGAATACCCGTGCCGGTGCCCATATCGGCCACCCGCTCGTGGGGTTTCAGCCGGGTAAAGTCCGCCAGGAGCACCGCATCCATTCCAAAGCGGAAGGCGTTGGGATGCTGGATGATGCGCAGGCCGTTGCGCTGCAAATCGTCCAGGCGCTCACCGGGCCTGAGCAGGCGATCCGTCATGGCTGCACCTCAAGATACGCGGTTTGGCAATAGCCCTGCACCGTTCCGTACTGCACCAGACACCAGGTACGCCCGCTCAGAATGACCTCGACCCGTTCGCCGGAGGGCACGGAGGCCAGCGGCTCGCCGGTTTCGGCACACATGGTCCACAGACTCAGCATATCCCCGTTCTGGGGTGCGGCAACCGCATAGGTCGCGGAAGTCGGGACCTGGAGCGTAATATCCAGAATGACGCCGCCGCTGTTCGCCATGCCGTCCTGGCTCTGCTGGCCGCCGGAGGATGAACCGCCCGCCTGTCCGCCGCCGCTGTCCGCAGAGGGCTGGGTGGTGGTCAGATAGCTCGTCATGACATAGCCGTATTTGCCGTTATAGCTCACATAGCTCCATTCGTTGCCCTCCACCAGCAGCTTGACCGCCGCCAGCCGCGGTATGGTTAAGATGATCTGGGACGAACCGTCCGGGGAATAGCGCAGGTTCAGGCCGCCGGAGACGGTGTTGACCCATGCGGTGACCGCGGTGCTTTCATCCGGCATATCCTGCGGCGGAGCGGGGGTCGGCGTATCCGGCTGGGATGTCTCGTCGTCGGTTTCGGGCGCGTCCGTCCCGTCCTGTCCCTCGTCCGTCTCCGGCTCTTGGGGCAAGGATGGGGGGGTGTCAAACCGCAGGAACGAGGTCATCACATATCCCTCAACGCCGCCATAGATGACCTGGCACCACGGATCGCCGTAGCTGAGCACGGTGACGGCGGTTCCACGCGGAATGGTGCGCAGAACCCGATAGGCGCTGCCGGGCTGCTCACGCAGGTTGAGAGAGCCGGACTCGGTTTGCACATAGGCGGTCATTGTGCCGCCTGCGCCGTCGCTGCCGGTGTTTGTGGAATTGTCTCCGCTGTCGGGTTCACTCGCTCCGTCCGAAGGGGGCTGAACGGAATCGCCGTCAAAGGTGAGGTAGCTGGTCATGACGTAGCCGATGGTGTCGTTGTAGACCACATAGCACCAGCTGTCGCCGCGCTGCTGCACATTGATTGTGGCGTACTGGGGAATGCGGGCGATCACGCCGCCGCTCAGCGATGGCTCGGTACGCAGGTTGAGCGAGCCGGAGGCCGTGGTCACCACCGCCGTGGCGCCCGTGGTGATTTCCGGCTTTCCCTGATGGAAGGTCAGGTAGGTGTTCATCACATAGCCGGTCTGCCCGCCGTAGGAGGTGCGGCTCCATGCGGATAACTTTTCGTCGATGCGAATGGTGGTTCCCTTGGGGATACGCGCCAGGACGGGACTTCCGGGCAGGGCGTCCCGGCGCAGGTTGAGCGAGCCCGACACCGTGGTGACCACGGCGTAGAGGGCATTGTCCCCGCCGGGTTCGGGTGTGACGATGGGCTCGTTGGGGTCGTTGGCGTCAGGCTCATCCCCCGTTTCTCCCCCTTGCTCGGAATCATCCGGCAGGTCGGGCATGGGCTCGTCCTGGAATGTCAGGAAAACCGTCATCACATAGCCTGTAACACCGTTGTAGGTCACGTGGCACCACTCCGCGCCTCGTTCATGCACGGCGATGGTGGCGTACTGCGGAATGCGCGTCAGAATCGCGCTGCCTGAACGCGCCTGCTCGCGCAGGTTAAGCGATCCGCTCTGCGTGGTAACCACCGCGGTGGTCCCGCCTTCCGGCACGGATGGGGTCGCGCTGCCGCCGTCGGTAAAGGTGAGGAAGCAGGTCATGCTGTAGCCGCTGATGCCGTTGTAGCGCACGCCGCACCAGGTAGCACCCTCCTGCGTGACCTCCACCAGCGCGCCGCGGGGGATGGTGGTGAGAATCTGGCTGCCCGCGCTGGCCTGCGCGCGCATGTTGAGCGAACCGTATTCCGTGGTCACGATGGCTGTCCGAACGGCTGGCGTTTGCGTGCCGTCCTGCGTTCCGCTGTCATCGGCCTGGTCGCCGCTTTCATCCCCCGTGCCGCCGGTTCCGTCCTGCTCGCCGCCCGCACCGGGCTCCAGGCTGTCGCCCGTATAGGAGATATACGCAGACATCACATAGCCGGTCATGCCCTGATAGCTGACCACGCACCAGGAACCGTCGTCGGAGGAGACGGTTACCTGCGTGCCTGAGGGAATCTGGGCGAGCACCTGCGCGCCGGTAGAGGCCGACGCGCGCAGGTTGACGCTGCCTGAGCCGTCCGAGGTGCCCACGGTCGCAGTGGCGCTGCCGGAGGATACCGCGTTCGACGGATAGGTGGAGGTAACGGCGGAGAGATAGCCGGTGTTGGCATAGGCGACGGTGGCGTTGTACTGCACCCTGGCCCAGGAACCGGACTGACTGAATACCGTAAGCACAGCCCCGGAGGGCGCCGTGCTCACGACTTGCGCGCTCATGCTGCCTTCCGCGCGGAGGTTGACGAAATCCGACGCCGTGACGGTCGCAAAGCCGATGATGGAGGTTGGCGCCTCCTCCGAGCCCACGGGCGTGCCTCTGATGGAGAGCGCATTGGCGGGCACATAACCCTTGAGGTCGCCAAAGCGGATGAAACACCAGGTACCGTCGCTTGACAGCACGTCCACGATAGCGCCGTTGCCCGCCGTGCCGATGAGAGAGGCAGTGGTGGATTTCGCGCTTCGGATGGCCAGCGAGGAACCGGCGCTCACCAGCTTCACGGTGCCCTTGCAGGCGCTCGCATCCTCTTCCTCCAGGTCGGCGGGGGGCTCGACGGTGACCTGCTCCTCGGAGGAATCGGCGCTTAAAATGGTGTTGGTAAAGCTGTGCTGCACCCGTTTGCAGCCTTCGTAGTAAAAGCCCAGAATCTGGTCATAGGTATAGCCCAGCTTGGCCATGTACATGGCGCCGCGCTGGCTCATGCCCATGCCGTGTCCATAGCGGCGCGCTTCCAGCACAAAGTTGGAGCCGCTTTTGGAAACGCTCCACAGCTCGTTGTCCAGGGACTGAATGCCCATGGACAGCAGGCTTTCCAGCTCGTCAAAGATATCGCAGGTGACGGTCACGGTAGCCGTGGCGGAAGCTCCGGCGCTGTTTTTGGTAGCGGCGGTAAAGGTGAAGTCCATCTTGGTATACAGGCGGCTGGGGGACGCGTATTTGGGGGTATGGGCCGTCACGTTTTTCAGGGTCTGCAGGGTGGTGTTGCCCTGCGTGGCCGAATACCCCATGCTCTGCAGCTTCGTCACAGCCTTGGTTTTGAGCAGGCTGATCAGGCCCGACGGGTTGGACGAGCTGGTCAGATCGGCATATACGGTTTTCTTCTTTACGGTGGAGCTGGGATTGGCATAGTCGAAGGGGTCGTCCTTGACCTTCATGTAGGCGTAGGCGCCGCCGGAACGGCCGATCTCGGTCTGGCCGCCGTTGCTGGCGGAATAGTAGGTGGTGATGTAGCTGGACCCGTACATGAGCACGATGCCCTTGGTGGCGTCCACGGCGGCGACGCAGTTGGCGTTGCCCGACGGCGTGCCGCGGTAGACCTGGTCGCTGGTGGTGTCCTTCACGTCGTAGAGTCCGGAGGCGCGGTATTGCATCATGCGCACGGTATAGGTGCGCGCAGCCACGGCCTGCGCCTTGAGGGCCTCGATGTTGGTGGAGTTGCCCATCTCGTAGGGCAGCACGCCGTAGAGATAGTTTTCGATATAGATGTTGGCGATGGTATAGAGCGTATAGCCGCCGCCGCTGGAAACGGCCTTGAAGGTCAGATCGCCCGGGTAGGGATTGTTGCTTTCGCGCGCCTGGCTGATCTTGATGCCGTTGGTGCCGCTGGCGCTGTGGCGACGAAGGGAAAAGCTGGTGCCCATATTGGTTTTGACGCCGTTATGGGTCAGCGTGATCGCGCCGGTGGAGCTGCTGAATCCCACCGTGAGCGAGCTGCCGCTGGAAATGAATTCGCCCGTGGTGGAAATGCTGTAGTTGCCCACCACCGTCAAATCCAGCCGCGAGGGATTTCCCAGCGAGGACAGGTACACCCGCACCATGCCGTTCATGGCGGACGCCTTCGTGCTTAGAGGCGCGGAAGCCACCTGCACGTCGGCTACCGAGGAGGCGGCGGCATAAGGCGCTCCGCCCGCCAGCATGACGGCAATCGCGCAAAGGGCTATCACTGCGCGCAGCCGCTCCCGTACGTTCTTTGGCATTTCGGTCGTTCCTCCCTCGCAAAGTCCGTAATACTTTCGTAATCATTTTGGATTGTACCACACGTTTTCCGCTTTGTCCATGCTCTTTGCACAGGGAATGCTTACCTTCCCCGGCATTCCGCCTGCGCATGGAACAGGCGCCGCGCCAGCTCGCCCTCCGTCAGGCTCTCGCGGATGCGGCCGGTGCCGGGGTCCACCACCAGCAACAGGTGGTAGCGCAGGCCGGAGAAGCGGTCCGCCAGCCGCGCCAGCGCGATTCTGGAGGGCGGGCCGGCGCAGGCACAGGCGCTGACTGGCATCACGCGACCCTCCGCGAGCTTGCGCGCGGCGTCCTGCACGCGCTGCATGCGCCGGACCGACTGCGCCACCCCGGAGGCGTGCGCCGCATAGGCCAGGTATGGTCCAGCGCACAGCAGCGACAGGTTCACATGTCCCAGCCATGCCCCATACAGTCCCAGCGCGACCATGGAAAGGCCCAGCGCATAGGCCAGTCCCGTCAGTATGCGCTGCGCCGGGCGCTCCATGCCCAGCCGCTCGCCGGCGGCCAGCAGCGCCCGCGCGCCGTCCAGCGGCCACACGGGCAGCAGATTAAACGCCGCCAGGGAGGCATTGGCCAGGTAAAGCGCATGGAAGAAGGGCGATTTCGGCGCAAAGCGCAGGCAGAGCCAGGCTCCCAGCGCGCTGGCCAGAACGCCCGCCAGCGAGACGGCGGCCTTTCTGCCCGGTGAGAGGCGGTCAAAGCAGGCCGCGTCGGCCATGCCGCCAAAGGGCGTGAGCTCCACCACGCAGCGTTTTACGCCGCACAGTGCCATGGCCGCCACGTGCGCCGCCTCGTGCCAGGCGAGCGCTGCGACGGCTGCCAGCACCGCATGGCTGGGGGCCAGCAAAAAGCTCACGCCCAGCCACGCCGCGCCCGCGGGATGCACACGCAGTTTGAGGCGCATCATTCGGGAATGGGCTTCAGCAGCCCTTCTGGATTGATGGACCGTCCGTCCCGGCGTAGCTCAAACACCAGGGGCTTTCCCTCGATGGTGGTGGCGATTACATCGCCCGCATAGACGCGGTCGCCCTCCTGTGCATAGCAGGTGAGCAGGTTGCCATAGATGGATTCGGTATCGTCGTCATGACGGACGCGCAGGATGCGCTCCTCCTCCAGGCCGTGCGCCACGCTCATCACCTCGCCGTCGGCCACGGCGCGCACGTCCCGCACCGCGCTCATGAAGGCCATGTAAGGCTCCGACTGGCTCCAGGCGTGCACGGTATCGCCCGCCATGGGCTCAAAGACGGTGACCGTTTCCTTCTCGCTCCATACGGCCTGGATGCCGTCGGGCAGAATGCCGCCCACAAAGCTGAGTTTTCCCAGGCTCTCGTCCCATTCCATCTCCGTGCTGGCCTGAAGGGCGCCAAACACGCTCTGCGCATTCGGCGAGCCGGCGTTTTTCACCGCCACCACCGTCAACAGCATCGCGCCCACCACGGCCAGGTTGCGCACCAGCTTATCCGCCCGAAGCAGCCTTTTGCCCCAGCCATCCCTGGGGGGCAGCTCGGTCAGCTCCGCGCCGGGGCGCTGCGCATCCTCGCTCAAAAGCGCGCCTTCCCGGCGGACCTTCATGTTTTTGACCTGCGTTTGACGGTTCACAAAAAATCCCCCTTCCCTGCGCTGATAGTTTATGCGCGGCGGGAAGGAGGACAGAACCGTCACAGCAGGCCCCTTTTCCGCATGTATTCGAAGGTGCGGATGAGGGCGAGCTTGCCGTGGCTGTAGGTGAGGCCGCCCTGCAGGAAGGCGGTGTAGGGCTCGCGCATGGGCGCGTCGGCGCTGAGCTCGATGGACGCGCCGCTGACGAACGTGCCCGCCGCCATGATGACCTGATGCTGGTAGCCGGGCATGTCCCACGGCTCCGGCAGGGCCATGCTGTCGATGGGCGAGGCCATCTGGATGCCCTGGCAGAAGGCGATCAGCCTTTCCGGCGTGCCCAGCTCCAGCGCCTGGATGATATCCGTGCGAAGGTCGTCGGGCGCGGGGGTGGAGCGCATGCCCAGCGCCTCGCACACGGCGGCTGCCAGCACGGAGGTGCGCACGGCCTGCGCCACCACATGCGGGGCCAGGAACAGCCCCTGATAGAACGGCTGATAGCTGCCCGCGTAGCTGCCCACCTCGCGCCCGATGCCCGGCGCGGTCAGGCGGTAGCTGACGCGGTCGATCACGTCCTGCCGGCCCACGATGTAGCCGCCCGTGGGCGCAAGGCCGCCGCCGGGGTTTTTGATCAGGCTGCCCACGCATACATCCGCGCCAAAATCGGTGGGTTCCTGCGTGCAGACGAATTCACCGTAGCAGTTGTCCACCATGAGCGCCGCATCCGGAAAGTCCCGTTTGAGCATATCCGACAGGGGGGCGACGTCCTCGGGCATGAGGCTGGGGCGCGAGGAATAGCCCCGGCTGCGCTGTACGGCCACCACACGGGTGCACGGCTTCATGGCCGCGCGGATGGCGGCAAGGTCCAGCCGCCCGTCCGCCCCCATGGGCACCTCGGCGTAGCTCACGCCCATTTCGCGCAGCGATCCCGGCGGGCAGCCGCGCACGCCGATCACATCCTCCAGCGTGTCGTAAGGCCCGCCGGAGGCGTAGAGCAGCTCGTCGCCGGGCCTGAGCAGCCCGAACAGGCACATTGACAGCGCATGCGTGCCCGACGCGATCTGCGGCCGGACAATGGCCGCGTCGGCATGAAAGAGGTCCGCGAACAGCTTTTCCAGCGTATCACGGCCGATGTCGTCATATCCATAGCCCGTGGTGGGCGCAAAATGACGCGCCGCCACCTCATGGCGCTGCATTGCGTCCAGCACCCTCGCGGTATTTTCCAGCGCGATCTCGTCAATGCGCGCAAACATGGGCTGGCAGCGCTTTTCCGCCGCCTCGATAATCTGCTTCATTGTTCCTGCTCCTTTGTATCGTTCAGAAAGGCCTGCGCAAGCGAGGCGGCCCGCGCAAGCAGCGCGTCCGCATCCCGCGCGTCCAGCCACACGCAGCGCGGTTCGGCGCGCAGCCATGTGCCCTGCCGCTTGGCGTAGTGGCGCGTATGCACGATGATCTCCCACACGGCCCGGTCCACATCGCCCTGCCCCATGACAACGGGAATCAGTTCCTTGTAGCCGATGCCCTGCATGGACTGGGCCGCAGGCGGCACGCCGCTTTCCAGCAAAGCGCCGACCTCCCTGAGCAGCCCCGCCTCCATCATGCGGTGGACGCGGGCTTCCAGCCGGGCATAGAGCAGGTCGCGCGGCCATTCCAGCGCCAGCGGCAGCACGCGGAAGGGACGGTCCTGCGCGGCGTGGTTCTGGCGGCTCATGGGCACGCCGGTCTGCTCGTACACCTCGATGGCGCGGATCACGCGGCGGCGGTCGTTGGGGTGCAGGCGCGCGGCGGTTTCGGGGTCCACGGCGGCCAGACGGTCGTGCAGGCGCTCCTTGCCGCCCGGCTCGTCCGCCAGGGCGTTGAGCTCGGCGCGCAGGCGCTCATCCCCGCCCGCGCCGCCCAGCGACAGGCCGTCCATCAGCGCCTTGAGGTACAGGCCGGTCCCGCCCACCAGAATGGGCACCCTTCCGCGCGAGAGAATCTCCGCAATCACCCGTTCCGCGGCTACGGCATAGTCGGCCACGGCGTAGGCTTCGGTGGGGTCCGCCACATCCAGCATGTGGTGCGGCACCAGCGCGCGCTCCTGCGCCGTGGGCTTGGCGGTGCCGATGTCCATGCGCCGGTAGATCTGCATGGAATCCATACAGATGATTTCGCCGTCCAGCCGCCGGGCCAGCGCAAGGCCCAGGTCGCTCTTGCCGCTGGCCGTGGGACCCGCCACGGCGATTACGGCGGGCTTTTTCCCCATGGAATCCGCCTCCTTCACTGCACGCGCTTGAAGCGCTTTTCCAGCGCATAGCGCGTGATTTCGGTCACGATGGGACGGCCATGCGGACAGGTCGGCATGCTGTCGCTGCGCAAAATCTCCCGAAGGAACCCGCTTACCTGCGTTTCATTGAGGTGATCGCCGCCCTTGATGGCATGCTTGCAGGCCATCTGCGCCACGCGCCGGCGCATGCGCTCGCGCGTGACCTGGCCGCGCCCGGCCTGCCACTCGTCCAGCGCCTCCAGAAGCAGCTCGCGCGGGGACTCGTTTTCGCCAAACAGGGTGGGAACGGCCTTGACCGCCACGCAGGTATCGTCGAACGGCTCGACCTCAAAGCCCGCGTCCGCCAGCACCGGCGCAAACTCCGAAACCAGCGCCATATCATGCGCCGTGAGCCGCACCAGCTGCGGCGAAAGCAGTTGCTGGGACACCGTTCCCTTTTCAAACCGCTCCATCAGGCGGTCGTAAAGCATGCGCTCATGCGCGGCATGCTGGTCCAAAAGGAGCAGCCGCTCGCCGCACTCAAAGATCCAATAGGTATCGAACACCACGCCCACCAGGCGCAGCTCCGCCTCTCCGGCGGCAGGCTGGGGCGCGAGGGTTTGCTGCTCCATGTCGGGCAAAGGCGGGAGGGCCGGACCGGCTGCCGGGGAGCCTGCCTGCGCAGGCGCAGCGGGTTCCCTGGAAAGCGCAGCCGGGGCCGCTTCCGGCTTTTTTGGCACTCCGGCCGGATACGATGCGGGCCCGGCGGAGAACCAGCCGGATGCGGGCGGCAGCGGCGCAGAGCCGGACAGGGGTTGTTCCCGTGCCAGTGCGCAAGACGCCACGGGCGGAGGAACCGCCGCGCCCAGCGCGGCGCGGACAACGGCCGCAGGCGCAGTGCTCTGGCCCAGTGCAGTCCGGGCGGGTGCATCAGAAATCACCACGGGCTCAAGCGCGGCCAGCTCGCGTTTCTGCGCTTCGGTCAGCACCGGGCGCCGGGGCTCCGGTTCGGCGTCCGGCGCAGGTCGCGCGCCGCCTTGCGGTCCGTCTGCCTGCGCAGGGGAAGCTGTCCGGCTATCCAGAGGATTGTCCAGCCGGACCAGCGAAAAATCAGCTTTGGATTCCGTGACGGAGGGGACCTTCTGCGCCGCTGTAAGCCGCTCTCCCAGCGTTTCGCCGCGCATGGCTTCGCCCACCAGCGTGCGTACAGCCTCAGCCACGGCGGCTTCGTTCTGGAATCGCACCTCCAGCTTGTTGGGGTGCACGTTCACATCCACCTGCTGCGCTGGCACTTCCAAAAACAGCGCGCACATGGGAAAGCGCCCCACCATCACCTGTCCCTCGCAGCCTTCCTCCAGCGCGCGGCCGAGGGTCTGGCTGCGGAAGAAGCGGCCGTTGACAAAGAAGGACTGCTGCTGGCGGTTGCCGCGCGCAAGGTCCCCCGCGCCCACATAGCCGGAGAGCAGCACGCCGTTCATGTGGCCGCTCACCTTGCGCATTTTGCCAAACGCCTCGCGCCCGTAGAGGCTGTAGAGGGCGGATTCGATGCAGCCGTCCCCCATGCTGTGGTAGACGGTCTTGCCCTGGCTGACGAAGCGAAACGCCACGTCGGGCCGCGACAGGATCAGCCGCTGCATGTAATCGGCCACGAGGGAAGCCTCCACGGCGGGTTTCTTGAGGAACTTGAGGCGCACGGGCGTGTTGCAGAACAAATCCTCCACCACGATGGTGGTGCCCACGGGCGAGGCTGCCTGACGGATGTCGGTAAACTCCCCCGCCTCCACCACGGCGCGGGTGCCGAAAGGCGCCTCCTGCGTGCGGGTGGTGAGCGTGACGCGCGACACCGCCGCAACCGAAGCCAGCGCCTCGCCCCGGAAACCCAGGGTGTGGATGTTGTAGAGGTCCGCGGCGGCGGCGATCTTGCTGGTGGCGTGGCGCTCAAAGGCCAGCCGCACCTGCTCGGCGGGAATGCCGCAGCCGTTGTCGGTCACGCGCAGGTACCTGATGCCGCCCTCGCGCAGCTCCACCGTCACGTTATGCGCGCCCGCGTCGATGCTGTTTTCCACCAGCTCCTTGACGGCGGAGGCGGGGCGCTCCACCACCTCGCCCGCGGCGATCTGCCCGATGATCTCGGCGGACAGCTTTCTGATGACCGGCATACGCCCCTCCTTTACAGCCTGCGCGCCTTCTCGCGCAGGCGGAACAGGATGTTCAGCGCGTCCATCGGGGTGACGGACAGCACATCCAGGTTTTTCAGTTCGTCGATCAGCTCATCCTGGGCCAGATGGAACAGATCGGTCTGTCGGTTTTCCTTCTTGCGCTTTTCCAGGATGTTGGAGGAGATGGTCTCCTGATTGATGTCGCTCACTTCCAGCCTCGCCTGAATCTCGTGCGCGCGCGCCACCACGGGCGCGGGCACGCCGGCCAGGCGCGCCACGTGCACGCCATAGCTCTTGTCCGCGCCGCCGGGCATGATCTTGCGAAGAAAAATCACGTCCTCCCCGTGTTCCATGACCGAGATGCAGTAGTTTTTCACGCCCGGGAAGCGCCCCTCCAGCTCGCTGAGCTCATGATAGTGCGTGGCAAAGAGCGTCTTGGCGCCGATGCGCTTCGGGTCCAGCAGGTATTCCACCACCGCCCAGGCGATGGCCAGGCCGTCAAACGTGCTGGTGCCCCGGCCGATCTCGTCGAGGATGACCAGCGAGCGGCTGGTGGCGGCGCGCAGGATGGCCGCGGTTTCGCTCATTTCCACCATGAAGGTGCTCTGGCCCCCGGCCAGGTCGTCCGACGCGCCGATGCGGGTGAAGATGCGGTCGCATAGGCTGATATTGGCCTCGCGCGCGGGCACGAAGCTGCCGATATGCGCCATGAGCGCAATCAGCGCCACCTGGCGCATGTAGGTGCTCTTGCCCGCCATGTTGGGTCCTGTGATGATGAGCATGCGGTTGTCGCCGGTATCCATGGTCACGTCGTTGGGCACAAAGGGCGCGTCGGTCACGGTGCGCTCCACGATGGGATGGCGGCCCTCCACGATGGTGAGCGCGCCGCCCTCGTTGATGGTGGGCTTGACGTAGTCGTTTTCGCGCGCCACCTGCGCCAGCGACAAAAGCGCGTCCGCGGTTTTGAGCACCATGGCGTTTTGCTGCACCGCGCCGATCTCGGCGGCGATGGACTCGCGCACGGAGGCAAAGAGCGTGCTTTCCAGCGTCAGGGCCATCTGCTGGGCGTTGAGGATTTTGTGCTCAATCTCCTGAAGCTCCGGGGTCACGTAGCGCTCGGCACCGGCCAGGGTCTGCTTGCGGCTGTAGCGCAGGGGCACCAGGTCCAGGTTGCTCTTTGTGACCTCAATGTAATAGCCAAAGACGCGGTTGTAGTGGATGCGAAGGTTCTTGATGCCCGTCTCCTGCCGCTCTGCCGCCTCCAGGTCCAGAATCCACTGCTTGCCGTTGGCGGCCGCGTCGCGGTATTCGTCCAGCTCGTCGCTGTACCCTGCGCGGATCACGCCCCCGTCGCTGAGCAAAAGGGGCGCGTCGGGGTCGATGGCGCGTTCCAGCAGATCACACAGGGATTCCAGGGGCGTCAGCGTGTGCGCCAGCGCCTGAATGGCCGTGGCCTCAAAGCGGCCCAGCAGCTCCTTGACCGGCGCCACCGCCTTGAGCGAGCGCAGCAGCGCCAGGCAGTCGCGCGCGGTGAGGCTGTTGTAGCTGATCTTGCCAAGCAGCCGCTCCATGTCCGCCACGTCTTCCAGCGCCTGGCCCATTTCCTCGGCGGTCATGTAATCGTCCTTGAGGGCCTCCACGGCGTCAAGCCGCGTCTGGATGGAAGCGCGGTCGATCATGGGATTTTCCACCCAGCTTCGCAGCAGCCGCGCGCCCATCGCGGTATGCGTGCGGTCCAGCAGCCAAAGCAGCGATCCCCGCCGCTCCCCCGCGCGCAGGCTCTCCACCAGCTCCAGGTTGCGCCGCGTCATGCGGTCCAGAAACATGGTGCGCTCGCCCTGATAGATGGTGAGCTGCGTCAGGTGCGGCAAGGCGTTTTTCTGCGTATCATTGAGATAGATCAAAAGCGCCCCCGCCGCCAGATAGCGCCGGTCGCGCTCATCCAACCCCAGCGAGGTGAGCGACGGCACCCCGAAATGCTCCAGCAGCGCGCGCTGTGCGTTCTTCTTCTGAAAATCCGAATCGGGCAGAACGGTGCAGCTGACGGTTTCGCCAAGGTGCGGGGTGAGCTTTGCCATGTCGTTGGTCACGATCTCGCGCGGACGAATGCGCATCAACTCGTCGCGCAGGGTGCGCTGCGCGTCGGGCAGGAGGTGCGCAATCAGCTCGCCCGTGCTCACGTCCGCATACGCCAGCGCCGCCGCCTTGCCCACGAACGCCACGCACAGCACATAGCAGGCGCTTTTCTCGTCCAGCTGGGAGGGATCGGCCACCGTGCCGGGCGTGACGATGCGGATAACGTCGCGCTCCACCAGCCCCTTGCTCAGTGCCGGGTCGGTCAGTTGCTCGCACACAGCCACCTTGTAGCCCTTTTCAATGAGTCGTGCAATGTAGGCGCTGGCCGCGTGATAGGGCACGCCGCACATGGGCGCGCGCTCGGCAAGGCCGCAGTCCTTGCCCGTGAGGGTCAGCTCCAGCTCCTTGGAGGCGAGCTTGGCGTCGTCAAAGAACATCTCATAGAAATCGCCCAGGCGGAAAAACAGGATGCAGTCCTGGTACTTTTCCTTCAGTTCCAGATACTGCCGCATCATGGGGGTAGGGGTCGCTGCCACGAAACCGGCTCCTTTCGTACATCCAAAGGCGCGGCCGCCGTCAGGGGCGCCCGCGCCGCAGCGTCAATGCTGGTGGCCGCAGCCGCTGCAGCCCTCGCAGGAGCCGCTGCAGCCATGTTCCTCCTCGTCGTTTTCGCCGGTGACGACGAATTTGATGATGCTATTGACCTTCTTCATCATCTGGGTAAAGGCCTCGTTGGTCTGGCGCATGCGGGTGATGATCTCGTTTTCGTCGATGGCATGCTCCACGTTTTCCAGCTCCTCGCCCGCCTTGGCCAGCGCGCCGTGATCCATGTTGGCGTCGGCCAGCAGGTTTTCCACGGCCTGCCGCTTTTCGGTATAGGCGGCGATGAGCTGGGTCGCCTTTTCATCCTTCATGGCCGCCTGTTCGGCCAGCCGCATGGCGATGTACTCTTCGCTTTCCAGAATGGCTTCCGCCAGAAGTTCCGCCTGATTAAGCACCTTTTCCATGATTTTTCACCTTTCCGTTCTTTCTCCGCGCAGGGTATTGACCGCGGCGGAGGTAATGGTTACGGGGGTAATCGTGCCGATATCCGCTTCCGTGCCGTCCAGGGTCACGGTGATGCCCCGCGTGCCCTTGCCGGACACCTTGCGCTCGTCCCGCTTGGACAGGCTCTCGACCAGCACGTTTTCGCGCTTTCCGATCATGGACTGATGCACGCGGGCGGTGGACGCCTCCACCTCGCGGATGAGCTGCTCGATGCGGCGGGTGGATTCCGCCTCCGGGATGCGGCCCTCCATGGCCGCGGCCCGCGTGCCCTCGCGCGGGGAATAGATGAAGGTAAACGCCGCGTCGTACCCCACCTCGCGCACCAGCGAGCAGGTATCCTCAAACTGGCTTTCCGTCTCGCCGGGGAAGCTGACGATCAGGTCGGTCGTAAGCCCGATACCCGGCACGGCCGCGCGCAGCTTATCCACCTTGCGCAGGTAGTCCTCGCGCGTGTAGCGGCGGTTCATCAGGCGCAGGATGTCGTCGTTGCCGCTTTGCACGGGCAGATGCAGGTGGTTGCACACATGTTTGCACTGCGCCATGGCGTCGATGAGGTCGTCGCTCAAATCCTTGGGGTGGGAGGTCATGAAGCGGATGCGCTCCACGCCCAGCGCGTCCAGCCGCCGAAGCAGCCCGGGGAAGGTATCGCCCGTGCCCGCGCCGTAGCTGTTGACATTTTGCCCAAGCAGCATGATTTCCTTCACGCCGCTTTGCAAAAGGCCCTCCGCCTCGCGCAGGATGTCGTCCGCGCGGCGGGAGCGTTCGCGCCCGCGCACATAGGGCACGATGCAGTAGGAGCAGAAGTTGTCGCAGCCGTACATGATGGTGATGTAGGCGTGCCAGGCGTTGAGCCGCTTGACCGGCAGGCCCTCGGCGATGAGGTTTTCCTCGTCCGTCACGCTGACTACGCGGGTCTTTTGCGTGAGCAGCGCAAGAAGCAGCGAGGGTAGGCGGTGCAGGTTGTGCGTGCCGAAGGCCAGGTCAATGAAACGGTACTGGCGCAGGATGCGCTCGGCCATGCCGGGCTGCTGCACCATGCAGCCGCACACGCCGATGATCAGGCCGGGCTTGTCCTTTTTGAGCTCCTTGAGCCAGGTGACATTGCCCAGGGCACGGCGCTCGGCGTTGTCGCGCACGCAGCAGGTGTTGAAGATGACCAGGTCCGCCTCGCGCCGGTCCGCCGCTTCGGCCATGCCCATTTCGGACAGAATGCCGGCCAGCTTTTCGGAATCGTGCGCGTTCATCTGGCAGCCGTAGGTGACGATGTGATAGGTGCGGGG
>CALVNG010000029.1 GCA_944349545.1 uncultured Eubacteriales bacterium | reverse complement strand
AAGGATGCGCTCTACCTGCTGAGCTATATCAGCATGCCCCGAACGGGCAACGATGATATTATACACAACCTCCCCTGGTTTGGCAAGGGGGAATTTGCGTTTTTTTTGAAAAGTCGTTCGCCCCCGCAAACGCCCGCTCCAAGCCGCCCTTGACTTTCCGGTGCGGTTCGTCGTATCATAACGTGAGGAGGTATGGGTCTATGACGCAAAATGAAACGCTGACCGCCTGCCCGCGCTGCGGAAAGGCGCTTGAAATCGCCGGCGCGGCCTTCTGTCCGCATTGCGGAGCGCCCATGGCCGCGGCCCAGGCCGCTCCCGTGCCGAAGGGCGCGCTGGCCCTTTTGGAAAAGGCCGAGCGCCAGACCGATCCCGTCAAAAAGCACGAGCTGCTTTTGGAGGCGCAGGCGCAGTTTCCCGACTGCCTGGAGGTGGCGCAGGAGCTTTTGTTTCTGGGCCGCCTGCACGAGCGCAGCCCCAAAAAACTGGATTTCTCGGTCATCAAGTGCCACCTGATGCATTTTTACCTGACCCCGGACGAGTTTACCGCCGCCCAGCGGGAGCAGATGCGCACGGAGCTGTTCGAGCATCCGGACCTGAGGCGCTGCCAGGAGCTCGCGCCCGACGCGGACGCCTTTACGCGCAAATATCTGGAGCGGCTCAGCCGCGATTTTATCAACGTGTTTCTGCGCGGCAGCAACCGCTATATGCACAGCTTCTTCGGCCTGAGGCTGGACAACCGCATCGCCAAGGTGCTCGCCTCGCCCCTTGCGCAGATGCTGGGACAGATCCACGGCGATACGGATCTGGACTATGACCGGCGCACCATGCTCTATGACGCGCTCTACCGCGCCTTCCTGCTGGAGGCGGGCAACGACGCCAAGTGGCTGGACGCGCTGCTTGCCCAGGGCGGCCTGCCCATTCCCGCAAAGCCGTAACAATTCAGGAGGAAAAACCGCTTGGAGCATCGCAAACGTCCTTCTCCGCCGCGGGATATGCCCGCCGAAGCGCCCCGCCCGCGAAAAAGCGCGCTGAGGGGCCGCCGCAGGCCGGCCGACCCGTTGCCGCAGCAGCAGCCGGTTACGGATGAAGAGCCCGCCGAAAAGAAGCCCTCCCGCCTGCGTCTGATTCTGCTGCGCACCGCGGTGGCGGTGTTGCTGGTGATCGCGCTGGTGTTCGCCTACCTTTTCCTGTTGCTGGGCGAGCCCGACGAGGAGACGAAATATGTGGACCTCCCGGACGAAGCGCTGATCACCATGCCCATGGGCGCGCTGGAGATCCCCGGCGAGGCCAATTTGCAAAACCTCGCCAACACCTTTGGCCAGCCCGTCATGGCACTCTACGGCGGCCCTTCCCTTGAGCGCGCCCGCGTGTACGATACCGCCTTCGGCGGCGGCTATGCCCGCCGGGTGACGCTGACCTACGCCTTTGATGACGGGACGCGGTTCACGGTGGAAAGCATTCGCCCCACATCGGCCATCACGCTGCTGGGCGGCGGCTACAGCCTCAGCGTCCGTTCGCTCTACGCGCTGGGCGGGCTGGACGCGGCGCGCATGGACGGCGGCGGCCAGATCTGCATCTTTGGCGAGAGCGATACCGCCGCTTACGCGGTGCTGTGCCCGGAGGGCCACGAGGATGACCTGAACACCCTGCTCAGGCAGACCACGCTTATCGCCCCGGAGGATGAATGAACACAAAGGAGCGTCGCGGACCCATGCATAACCACACCTCGCGTTCCATGAAAACCTCAACGCTCATCCGGCGCTTTCTGCCCTATTTCAGGAGATATTGGGGCATGTTGCTTCTGGACCTGGCGTGCGCGGCGCTGACTACCGTGTGCGACCTGGTGCTGCCCCTGATTGTGCGCGACGTGACCGACCTGGCTGCCAATAACCTCTCCGCGCTCACGGTGAGCTTTGTGCTCCGGGTGGGCGGCATTTATGTGCTTCTGCGCGTGGTGGACGCGCTGGCCAACTTCTATATGGCCTCGCGCGGGCACATCATGGGCACCTTTATCGAGCGCGACATGCGCAACGATCTCTTCGCACACCTGCAAACGCTGGGCTTCGCCTATTACAGCAACGCCAAGGTGGGCCAGATCATGGCCCGCATCACCAGCGACCTGTTTGACGTGACGGAGTTTGCGCACCATTGCCCGGAGGAGTTCTTCATCGCGGGCATCAAAATCGTCATTCCCTTCATCATTCTCATGGGCGCCAGCCCCGCGCTGACGCTGATCATCTTTGCCATGCTGCCCCTGATGATGGCCTGCACGCGCTTTTTCAACAAGCGCATGCGCGCCGTCTACCGTGAAAGCCGCCATCAGGTGGGCGAGATCAACGCCCAGGTGGAGGACAGCCTGCTGGGCATCCGTGTGGTCAAGAGCTTTGCCAACGAGCCGGTGGAGATGGAGAAATTTCATCGCGGCAACGACGAGTTCGTGCGCATCAACCGCCGCAAATACCTGTACATGGCCGGTTTCAACACCTCCACGCGCGTCTTTGACGGGCTGATGTACATCGTGGTGGTGGTCGTGGGCGCGCTGTTCATCATACAGGGGTCCATCTCCGCGTCGGATTACATGGCCTATCTGCTCTATGTCAACACCCTGCTGACCTCCATCCGCCGCATCGTGGAGTTTATGGAGCAGTTCCAGCGCGGCATGACGGGCATCGAGCGCTTCTGCGAAATCATGGATGAGAAGCCCGATATCCAGGACGACCCCGACGCCGTGGAGCTGACCCATGTGCGCGGCGACGTGACGTTCGACCACGTCAGCTTCCATTACAGCGACAACGACAAAAACGTGCTGGCCGACATCAACTTCCATGTCAACGCCGGCGAGCGGGTGGCGCTGGTGGGCCCCAGCGGCGGCGGCAAAACCACGCTTTGCAACCTGATTCCCCGCTTCTACAACGTCTCCGGCGGCCGCATCCTCATCGACGGGCAGGACATCACCCGTCTGACCCAGCACAGCCTGCGCGAGAATATCGGCATGGTCCAGCAGGACGTGTACATGTTCTCCGGCACCATCTTTGACAACATCGCCTACGGCATGCCCGGCGCCACCCCCGAAAAGGTGATGGAGGCCGCCCGGCTGGCCGGCGCGCACGAGTTCATCACCCAGCTGCCCGAAGGCTACGATACCTTCGTGGGCGAACGGGGCGTGAAGCTCTCCGGCGGGCAGAAGCAGCGCATCTCCATCGCGCGCGTATTTTTGAAAAATCCGCCCATCCTGATTCTGGACGAAGCCACCAGCGCCCTGGACAACGAAAGCGAGCGCCTGGTGCAGCAGTCGCTGGAAAAGCTGTCCGAGGGACGCACCACCTTTACCATCGCCCACCGGCTCACCACCATCCGCAACGCCACCACCATCTGGGTGCTGACGGAAAACGGCATCGTGGAAAAGGGCACGCATCAGGAGCTGCTTGAGCTGGGCGGCATCTACGCCCATCTTTACCAAATGTATACGGAGGTGGCCTGATGAGCATTGAATTTTCGCCGGCAACGCCGCAGCGGTTTCAGGAGGTCTGCGCGCTGTACCAGGATGTGATCCGCGACATGCACGCCCGTGGCCTGAAGCAATGGGAATGGGACGTCTATCCCACCCGCGCCCAGCTGGAGGAGGACGTCACGCATGGCCGGCTGTACCGCGTGGAGGACAGCGGCCGGCTGATTGCCGCCTTCGCCCTGGGCGACGCCATGGAGCCCGAATATGCCCGCATCACGTGGGAGTACGGCGTGCGTCCCGCCACGCTGCACCGCTTTGCGATGGTGTCCGAAAGCCTGGACCTGGCCTCGCGGGTGCTGGCCTTTGTCAAGGAAGAGGCGCTGCGCCTGGGGTACGACAGCCTGCGCCTGGACACCTGCGTGGAGGACAGCCCCATGCTGGAGGTGTTTTCCTCCGCCATGACGCGGGAGGCCGGCCGCACCTTTTTTGAAAATCCGGGCGTGACCAGCGTGTGCTTCGAGGCGCCCCTCAGCGATGCGTGCCCCATGCTGCCGCTGCGCATGTATCCCGCCTACCGCCACGGCGACATGACCCCCTGGGGCGGCGACATGCTTCGCACCGTCTACGGCCGGGATATTCCCGACGAGCGCACGGGCGAGGCGCTGGAGATCAGCGCCATCCCGCATCTGGAAAGCCGGACCGCCTCCGGCGAAACGCTGCCCCAGCTGCTTGAGCGGGACGGGGCGCGCCTGTCGGGCGACTATGCGGGGCAGGCATTTCCCCTGCTGCTCAAGCTCCTGGCGGCCCGCGATTCGCTGAGCGTGCAGGTGCATCCGGACGACGCCTACGCCCGCGAGCACGAGGGCAAGCTGGGCAAGACCGAGGCGTGGGTCATTCTCAGGGCCGGGGAAGGCGCGAGCATCCTCTACGGCCTGAAGGAGGATGTGACGCCGGAAGCCCTGCGCGCCGCGCTGGAGGGCGGCGGGGACGTCGAGCGGCTCATCCGGCGCGTGCCCGTGAAGCCCGGCGACGTGTACTACATGCCCAGCGGGATGGTGCACGCCATCGGCGGCGGCATTTTGCTCTATGAGATTCAGCAGTCCAGCGACGTGACCTACCGCCTGTGGGACTTTAACCGCGTCAACGCGGCGGGGGAAAAGCGTCCCCTGCACATCCGTCAGTCGCTGGACGTGATCGTGCCCGGACTGACCGGGCAGATCGCCCGCATGCCCGCCAACGACGGCTGCGGCTTGGTGAATCTGCTGGATGTGCCCGCCTTCCGGCTGGACTGCGCAAATGTCAACGGGGAATGCGAGCTGGCGTCCCAGCCGCACGCCTTCCGCATGCTGACGGCGCTGGCAGGACTTTTGCTCAGCTGGCAGGGCGACGCCATGGAGCTCAAGGCTGGCGACAGCGTGCTTCTGCCCGCTTCCTGCCCGCCGGTCACGCTCATGGGCGTGGGTCAGGCGCTGATCTCCAGCCCGCCCGCGCGCGCCTGAGCGCGCGGGCTTTCTGCCGCAAGGACTGATGCAAAGGAGGAAGCCGGGCGTGAAGGCTTGGTCGAAAACCGCCGCAACCGCTGCGTGCCTGGGCTATGCGCTGATCACGGCGGCGCTGTTTGGGGCCTCGCCGTGGATTCGGCCCGTCCTGTCCACGGGGATTTTTCTGGCGGCGCTCTCCGCCGTGGTGCCATGGGCCTGCATGCGCCTGGGCACAGAGGGCTGGCTCCGCGGACGCGCGCTGGCCGGCCTGCTGGCTGCGGCGCTGTACGCGTCGTTCGCCTCCTTCGGGTACCGCCTGTTTCTCTCCGGCGAGCGCATGGTGTTCAGCATAGGCCGCGTCGGCATGCTGCTGCTGGGCACGGCCTGGTTTGTGCCGGTTTTGCTGGTCCTGCTGGGGCTGCTGGAACGCGTCTGCGTGCGCATGTCCGGGCGCGCCGAGCCGTCCGGGCGCGCTTTGCGGCAGGCCTTCGGCTGCCTCTGGGCCGTGGCGCTGGCCTGCCAGACGGTGGCGGTGGTCAGCTTCTGGCCGGGCGGCTTTCCGCTGGACGCCATTCTCCAGCTCTATCAGGCGCTGGGGCTTTCGCCGCTTAACGACTGGCATCCCGTGATGCACACGCTGCTGCACCGCTTCTTCCTGCTGCTGTTCGACCATCCGGGCTATCTGGTCGCGGTGCAGGGGTTTTTCTTCTCGCTGGTTACGGCGCGTGCGGCGCTCACCGCCTGCCGCTTCGGCGCCCGGCTGCGCACAGCGGCGCTGGGCACGGCGGTGTTCTGCCTCCTGCCCAATCAGGTGCTGAGCAACATCGGACTTCTCAAGGACTTTCCCTTCACCTATACGCTGGTGTGGGGCACGCTGCTCATGGCCGAGCTGGCGCAAAGCCCGGACAGGCTGCGCCGACCGGGTTTTGCGCTGCAGGCGGTCCCGTGCCTGTTTTTGATGGGCGGCCTGAGGCATAACGGCGTCCTGCCGATGCTCTTCATGGCGGCGGCGCTGATCGTGGTGGGCATACGTAGCCGGCGGCTGGTGGGCCGGGCGCTGGCGTTGGCGCTGGTGCCCGTCGTGCTGCTGGCGGGGTTTAAGGGCCCGGTGTACCGTCTGCTCAAGGTTCAGCCCAACGCGGCTTCCATCTATACCACCATGTTCTGCGGCGTGGCCGCGTGCCTGCACCAGGAGAAGGAATTGAGCGACACAGCCATGGAAAATCTCCAGCGGGCCATGACGCTGGAAGAGTGGCGCGCCAACTACAGCCGCTTCGAGGGACATGACCCCTACCTCGCCGCCCTGCCGAACGGGATGAATCTGACGCAGTTCACCGCGGCCGAAGCCTTTTCCATCTATCTGGAGGCCCTGGCCCGGTATCCCGATATCGTGATCAAGGACCGGCTGGACGGCATGAACCTGCTGTGGGACGTGACGCAGCCGGATGAAAGCTTCAACACCGACTATTCCGACCATGCCTTTATCGAATCCGACGTGGGACTGGTGATACCGGGCGCAGAGGAGGGCGAGGCGTACCGCAATCCCTCCCTGATCGCGCGGGCGTACCGCTGGGCCGCGGCCTTCCACTTTCCGGGCGAGGCGCTCACCGGCCAGCTGCACAACATGCTCCTGTGGCGCTCCGGCGCGTGGCTGATCCTGCTGTGCGCGATGATGCTCTACTGGCTCAGGCGGCGGCTCGGCGGACTGTGGCTGTGCGCGGCTCCCCTGCTGGGCAATCTGCTGGCCATGATGCTGGTGCTCTACCACCAGAGTTTCCGCTACGTGTATTTCGTGCAGCCGCTGACGCTGTGCCTGCTGCTTCTGACGGTGCTCTTCGACGCGCGGCTAAGGCGCGCGGCCGTCCGCTCCTGACACACAAAACAGGCACGCCGCCCCGGCGCTAAGCCGTGGGCGGCGTGCCTGTTTTGTGCCGTCAATTCCGGGTCATGATCTGCAAAATCTTGCGGTCGGTTTCCCGCATGCCGTCGCGGCCCAGCTCGCCCACGTTGCGGATGGTATTCTCGATGCCCTTGGAGAGAATGCCGTCGCCGCCGTAGAACTCACGGCCGTTGCGGTACATTTCAAAGCCCAGAATCCCCGCGTCCACCGCCGAGGCGATCTTGGCGGCGCAGGAGGGTTTGGCTCCGTCGCAGACGATGCCGCTGACGATGGCCAGCGCGTTGACGATGGTGTGGGCTACGGCGTTGTAATCGCCCGTGAGCAGATAGGCGATGCCAGCGCCTGCGCCGCTGCCTGCCGTCACCGCGCCGCAGTAGGCCGATAGCTTCCCGATGGCCGTTTTCTGATGGATGGCGCACAGGTTGGCCACGGCCAGCGCGCGATAGAGCGCATCGCGGCTCTTGCCGTATTCACGGGCGTATTCCACCACGGGCAAAGACACCGTCAGTCCCTGATTGCCGCTGCCGGAGTTGATGACCACGGGCATTTCGCAGCCGCTCATGCGCGCGTCGCTGCCGGCGGCAGCCCGCGCACGGGCGCGCACGCGCACGTCTGTGCCGTAGGTGTCCAGCAGCACGTTGCCGATGGCCGCGCCGCATCCGCTTCTGAGGCCCTCGTCCGCAATGGCGGCGTTGCACTCGATCTGCCGGTCGAGCACGCCTCGCACGTCGTCCGTATCCAGGCAGTCCGCGAAGGCGCAGATGTCCTTCACCGTCAGCAGCGCATAATCGACGGTCGGCTCGGCGCTTTCCACGCTGCCGTCCTCGCTGAAGAGCGTCTCCCCATCCACGCAAATGCTGACGATGTGCGTATGGCTGTGGCTGATGCGCACGCTGGCCTCATGCTCCCCGCTCCATACGGTCACGATCATGTCCAGCAAAATGCCGCTTTCCAGCGGCAGCACCTCGATGGGCGTCTCCGCGGCAAAGCGCTCGATGGCCCCGATCTGCTCCGGGGTCACGTTTCCCAGCGCCTCCAGCCCCGCCCCCTCGTCGCCCGCGACGACGCCGGCGGCCACCGCTGCGTGGATGCCCTTCTGCCCGCCGGTGTTGGGCACGGTCACGCTTTTGACGTTCTTGATGATGTTTCCGCTGACCTCCGCGCGCACGCGATCCGGCGTCCGCCCCAGGGCGTGCCGCGCCTTGGCCGCGCAGTAGGCCAGGGCGATGGGCTCGGTGCAGCCGGTGGCCGGCACCAGCTCCTCCCGCAGGATGGCGCAATAGGCCTGATACAGGGCGTCGTTTCGCTCCATGGTTTGTCGCCTCCTGTTGCATGATAGAAACAGCATACCATAAATCGGGGCGGTTATACAATGTTTTCGCGGCTTGATGGCAAACGCCTGCGCTAGGCCACGAAGGTCAGGAAATAGGTCAGCGAATCCTCAAGCGCCGCCAGGCACGCCTGGATGATGTTGGAGCTGACGCCCGTGGTGGTCCACACGTGCCCGCCGTCGGTGCTTTCAATCAGCACGCGCACCACGCTGGCCGTGCCGCCGCTGTCGATGACGCGCACCTTGAAATCGCGCAGGCGCATGCGCTCCACCTGCGGATAGAACACCAGCAGCGCCTTTCTCAGCGCCAGGTCCAGCGCGTTCACAGGTCCGTCGCCCTCGGCGGCGTTGATCTCCTCGCGTCCGTCCACGCTTACCTTGATGTACGCCTGAGCGCTGCGCTCGTCGCGCTGGTTGCCCGAGAGCACATGGAAATCCCGCACTTCAAAGTATTTTCTGCTCAGGCCCAGCGTGTCCAGCGCCATGAGGTCGAAGCTGCCGTCGGCGCTCTCGTAGGCATAGCCGCGCAGCTCGCGCTGCTTGAGACGCTCGGTCACGCGCTTGACGCGCGGGTCGTCCCGGCTGATGTCGGGTAAAAGGCGCTTGAGCCGGGCATACACGCCCGTGCGCCCCACCTGCTCGCTGAGCAGGAAGCGGCGCTGGTTGCCCACGCTCTCCGGGGCGATGTGCTCAAAGCTGGCCGCGTCCTTCACCACGCCGTCGATATGCATGCCGCCCTTGTGCGCAAAGGCGCTGTACCCCACGTAGGGGGCGCGGGGATTGGGGGTGAGGTTCATCACCTCAAGAATCTCGCGCGTGGTCTGGGTAAGCCGCTGCAGGTTCTCCGGCGGCACCAGCTCATAGCCCATCTTGAGCTGCAGCGTGGCCAGCAGCGTGCTCAGATTGGTGTTCCCGCACCGCTCGCCCACGCCGCCCACGGTGGCCTGCGCCATGGTCGCGCCCGCGCTCACGCACGCCAGGCTGCCCGCCACGGCCAGCCCCATGTCGTCATGGCAGTGGATACCCACGCGCGCGCCATCCAGCGCACAGAGCACCTCCGCCGTGCGTGCGCGCAGACGCTCGGGCAGCGTGCCGCCCTTGGTATCACACAAAACCAGCACGTCCGCGCCGCCCTGCATCGCCGCCCTGAGGGCCTCCATGGCATAGTCCCGGTCATATTCCGCGCCGTCGAAGAAGTGCTCGGCGTCAAAGAGCACGCGCCGCCCCTGCTCAGCCAGGAAGGCCACGCTTTCGCGGATCATGCGCAGGTTTTCCTGCGGCGTCACGCGCAAAACCTCCGTGACCTGCCGGATATCCGCCTTGCCAAAGAGGCTCACCACGGGCTGCTCCGTCCTCAGCAGCGCGGCCAGCCCCGCGTCCCGCGCGGGGTCCACGCCCGCGCGGCATGTGCTGCCAAAGGGCACCAGCACGGCACGGGTCAGAAAGGGGGCCTTGCGCGCCTCCTCGAAGAAGGCCTCGTCCTTGGGGTTGCCGGTGGGGTTTCCGCCCTCGATGAGGGGCACGCCCAGCCGGTCCAGCGCCAGGGCAATCTTGCGTTTGTCCGACAGCGAGTGCTCCACGCCCTCGCCCTGCGCGCCGTCGCGCAAAGTGGTATCCAAAAGCTCAATGCGCCGCATGGAGCGTCTCCTTTCAGCGGCTGGCCGCCGCATAGACCGCGTTGTGCAACAGCCGCCTCACCCGGTAGATTTCCAGGCTGTCGCGCGAGGGACAGATGCGGTTGGTCAAAAAGATCACATACAGGCCGCTCGCGGGGTCCAGCGCGAAGCTGGTGCCGGTAAAGCCCGTATGCCCCACCGTTTCGCGCGGGAAGAGGTCGCCGGTGTAGCCGTTGTCGTAGGCCGGCAGGTAAAACGACAGGCCCCGGCCCTGCGCCATGCCGGGGGTGTGGTTGCGCATGGCCAGCTCCACCGTGGCGGGGCAGAGGTAGTGCGTGCCGTCCGGCAGCTGGCCGCGGTGACAGAGCATCTGCAAAAAGAGCGCCAGATCGTCCATGTTGCCAAACACGCCCGCGTTGCCCGCCACGCCGCCCAGGAAGCGCGCGTTTTCGTCATGCACCACGCCCTGCAGGCAGCGGCCGTCGTCCTGCATCTCGGTGGCGGCAATGTTGCCGTCCTGGGGCAGGTAGCCGGTATCGCGCATCTTGAGGGGCCAGAAGACCTCCTTCATGGCCAGTTCCTTCAAATCCATGCCGTAGAGGCATTCCAGCAGCTGCCCCAGCAAAATGAACCCCGCGCAGCAGTACCGCACCCGCGCGCCCGGCGGGGAGATCAGCGGCGCCCGAAGGATCGTTTCCGCGCTGTTTTCCGGCCGGTCCGACAGTTCCCACAGGTGCAGCCCCGTGGGAAAGCCCGCCGTGTGCGTGAGGATCTGCGCGATGGTGATGTCGCGCTTGTCCGCCGGCGCGTCCAGAAAGGTACCCAGCCGGTCCCACAGGCACAGCTTGCCCGCTTCCATGGCGCGCAGGGTCAGCATGCCCACCACCAGCGGCTTGGTGACGGAGGCCAGGTCGTAACGGGTGTGCTCGTTGGTCAGGGGCGCGTCGTCGTCAATGGACAGGCGGCCGTAGGCGCGGCGGTAGAGCACGCGTTCACCCCGGCCCACCAGCAGGCAGGCCGAAGGAAACGCGCCCGTCTCCAGCGCCCGGACGATCACCTCGTCCGCCAGCGAAAAATGGGGGGTGTTGCGCATCTACGCGCCTCCTCATCGCTTATTTGGACCAGTACACCACCGAAAAGCCGTCCGCGCCCTTCATGCGCCTGACCAGCTTTTTTTGGGGGTTCACGGCGACCTTGTGGGCGCAGAGAGCCAGCATGGGCGCGTCGCCCGCGCTGTCGCCATAGGCCCAGGAGGCGGCATAGTCCACCATGTCGCCGCGCGCGGCCAGGTCCTCGGCCAGGCGCAGGGGCTTTTGCACGCCGCGGCAGTTCTCGCCCGCGATCAAGCCGGTGTATACACCGTTTTCCACATGCATGCGCGTGCCGATGATGCGCCGGATGGGCAGCTCGTCCCTGAGCGCCTCCAGGTAGAATGTGGGCGACGCTGTGATCAGCAGCACCTCCGCCCCCTCGGCATGCCGCTTCCGCAGCTCCTCCACGCCCAGGGGATACAGCCGGGGAATCAGCTCCTCCCGGCAGAAGGCGCGGCCCAGCGCCTCGACCTCATCCTGCGCTCTCCCTGCCAGGAAGGACAGGCTTTCGCGCTTCGCCCGCTCCGCCGTGGTCAGGCGCAGGCCGTAGGCGGCCGCCCACAGCGCCGCGCGCGCCAGTCCGCCCGCGCCGGTCAGGCCTTTCGCATGGGCGTAGCGCACAAAGCGCACGATGGAATCGCCCCGGATCAGCGTCCCGTCAAAGTCAAAAAGCGCATAGGGCTTTTGCAAGTTCCTTCCCCTCCTGCCGGCGCGGCGGACAAGCCGCTCCGTTGCGAGTATAGCACGAATTGCGCAAAAACGCCACCGTCCGCTTGCATTCGCGGCGCAGGTATGATATAAATGGCAATGAAATCCGTTTTTGACTGATGTGGAGGCGCTTATGGGGAAGCTGTATACCGTTTTGCGCGGCGCAATCCGCGTCGTGATGCCCAGGATGCAGGCCGAGTGGGCCGTGCCCTTCGACGGGCAGCCCAGCGTCTTTTGTCCCAATCACGCGGGCGCGTTCGGCCCCATCGACATGTGCGCGTTTTTCCCTCTAAGCGACCGCTGCCATCCCTGGCTTAACGCCGCCGTGATGGACCCCAAACTGGTGCCCGCCTACGTGCGGCAGGATTACTGGTGGCGTCCCGGCTGCAGGCTGGAGCCGCTGTACAACGCGACGCTCCCCTATCTGGCGGCGGCGGTGCTGCCTCCCATCCTGCGCAGCGTCCCGGGCGTGCCGGTGTACCACGACATGCAGGTGATCAAAACCTTCCGCAAGAGCATCGAATACCTGCGCCAGGGCGACCATCTGATCATCTTTCCCCAGCAGCCGTCTGGGTTTCAGGCCCACCATCAGGAACTGAACAGGGGCTTTTTGCAGATCGCGCCCATGGCCTGGCGCACGCTGCATTTGCGGCTCAAGTTCTATCCCGTGCACATCGACTACAAAAAGCGCTTCTTCCGCATCGGCGCGCCGGTGGAATACGACCCGGACGTGAGCCTCAAGGAACAGGAGCAGCGCCTGCTTGACGGCATCGCGGCGGGGATCTAGGCAAAGCAAAAGGGACCGTTTCCAGACGGACGGTCCCTTTTGCTTTATCCCCGCTCCTCCAGCGCGCGCTTTCCGATGAGGTAGCTGCCCACCAGCCCGCTCACCGGGAACAGCGCCGGAGCCACGATGTACTCGTCGATGTGCTCCAGCACCGCGGGCGACTGCACGTAGCCGCCCAACAGGCGCAGCGTCTCCGCCCGCACCATGGGCAAAAGGGCCGCCCGCTGCATCACGCCGCCGCCCAGCAGAATGCGCTGGGGGCTGACGGTCAGGATCAGGTTGACGCACATCTGCGCCAGATAGTGCGCTTCCAGCCGGAACGTGGGATGATCGTCGGGCAGGTTGCGCGCGTCTCCGCCGATGCGCGCGCCGATGGCCGGACCCGCGGCCAGCCCTTCCAGGCACCCGTCATGGTAGGGGCATACGCCGCGCGGGTTGGGATCGTCGGGATGCGGCCTGAGCAGCATGTGCCCCACCTCGGGATGCAAAAGGCCGTGCACCGTGCGGCCCCCCACGTACACGCCGCCGCCCACGCCCGTGCCGATGGTCACATACACCGCGCTTTCGCAGCCCATCGCCGCGCCGCGCTCCACCTCCGCAATCACGGCGGCGTTCACGTCGGTGTCGATGGCGGCGGGGATGTCGCGTCCGTCCAGCAGGCCCTTGAGCAGCGGATAATTGCGCCACTTGAGCTTGGGCGTGGTGGTGATGCTGCCGTACGTGGGCGAGTCAGGGTTGAGGTCCAGCGGGCCGAAGCTGCCCACGCCCAGCGCGTCGACGGCATGGTCGCGGAAAAACCCGGTCATGCGCGGCATGGTGATCTCCGGGGCCTCGGTGGGAATCGTCAGGCGCTCCAGCTCCTGCCCGTCCCCGTCGTACACGGCCAGCACCATCTTGGTGCCGCCCGCTTCCAGCGCTCCGATTCTGGTCATGAAATTCCATCTCCTTTATCTGCCGTTTCCGTGGTGAACGCATAAATCGCAAAGCCGCCCTCCTCCGCCTCCGGCACGGCGGTCACGGGCCGGTCCAGCTGCTGCTCAAGGCAGGCCATGAACGCCTCCGACGGCTCCGCGCCCGCGCCGGTCACCAGCCTGAGGGCGCTGTCCGCGAAATCCGCGATGCGAAAGCCGTCGTGCTCGTAGCCAAAGCGCGCGAACGCCGCGCAGTATCCCTCGGAATGGTTGTTCCAGCCGCCCCAGGCCATAAGGAGGTTGTCCGGCTTCCCGGCGCTCCAGTCGGGAAAGAGCGAGCGGTCATCCCCGAGGGACAGGTCGGTGATGAACAAACGGTCCTCATGGGCCAGGGCGTATCGCTCCAGCCGGGTGCAGGCGGATTCGCCCTGCGCGGGGTAAGGGTTGTAGGTGTTGTGATACGCCGTCTTGACGCAGGGCGCAAGCAGCAGGGCGCTCATCGCAACCGCCGCGGCCGCCATCGCCCGGCGCGGGCCGCGCCCGGCGCCCCACAGCCCCGCCGCGCCATGCAGCACCAGCCACAGCGCCAGCGCGGCGGCGGGCAACAGCACCGTCATGGCCGCGCGGGCAGGCAGCCGTCCCATCCAGGCCAGGTACACAAGCATGACCGCCGCCGCCAGGCCTGTCCCGGCCGAGGCCAGAAACGGCCACAGCCGCGAGCCGCGCGGGCCCGCCAGCGCCAGAAGCGCCGCCATGGCGCACAGCCCGGCCAGCGCCGCGCAAGCCCAGTACGCGCCCCGGCTGCGCCTAAAGAGCACGCGCAGGGTTTCCAGCGCCTCCTCCGGGGTATGCGCCTCCGCCGGCGGCTCAAGCGCCGCCAGCGCCTCCGTGGTCACGCTTTCGTCCAGCAGGCAGCCGGTGAGCGCCAGCTCCGCCATCTCGGGGGTCCAGCCGGCGGTCTCCAGCGCCTGCGCGTCCGCCGCGGCCAGGCCGCCATAGTCGATGGCCTGCGTGCGCGCCGCCTGCCAGGCCAGGTAGGAGGCCCGCTCCGGCGCGGCCAGCTGCG
Source organism: uncultured Eubacteriales bacterium (assembly GCA_944349545.1). Lineage (GTDB taxonomy): Bacteria > Bacillota > Clostridia > Christensenellales > Aristaeellaceae > Limiplasma. The sequence goes on along the minus strand of CALVNG010000029.1, from coordinate 9,147 downwards.
CCGCGCGCACCCCGGCCGATATGCCAAAGAGCACGGCCACCGCCGCGGCCCCGGCCCCCAGCGCGCGCCAGGAAGCCCGTTTCATCAGCCCCAGCGCCACCAGCGCGCCCGCCCAGATGCACAGCGAGGGCAAAAACGCCTGCGCGCGCAGCAGATACGCCGCGTAGAGAAAGGCGCCGGACCCCAGCGCGCCACGGACGGCGGCTTTGCGTCCGGCCTGCCAGTCCACCGCCACAAGCCGCCACACCGCCGCGCCGCCCGCCGCTGCCGCCGTGAGGGTATAGGTGACGCTGGTCAGCCCCTCGGCGGCCAGGCCCAGCAGATACGCTGTTCCGGCCAGCCAGCCGCACCAGGCGGGCAGCGCCAGCCGCCTGGCCGCGCGCATGGCAGAGAGCACGGCAACATAGGCGCTCGTCCACAAAAGCGCCGCCTGCGCCACGCTGAACCAGGCCACGCCCGGCCACAGTAGCGTCAGCCCGTGCAGCAGCCAGCCCAGAAACGTATGCGTAATGTAGTTGAAGCTCTCGGATACGCCGCCCACCATCCCCCCGAAGGAACGGGCCAGCAGCACGTCGTCCCCCAGGTCATAATGCGGGTTGGTGCAACAAAGCACATAGGCAAGGAGCGCGGCCACGGTCGCCGCCGCCGCAAGGCGCTGCGGCCATCGCTTTTCAACGCATCGCACGGGCAGTTCCTCCCTTTGCTCACTCTCTCAAAGCATAGCGGGGCCGGGAGAAAAAGTCAAGGGAGGTTTCGCCCTTTTTCGATCTGTGGTATAATCAGGCGGAGCAGGATTGACTTTGAAGGAGGGCCTCCGATGTCGAAGGTTTTTTCGCGGCTGTGTTCCCTGAGCCTTTCGCGGCGCACGCTTGCGCGGGTCATGGCCGCCGTCTTTTTTGTTTCGCTCATTCCGCTGATCGTGATCGCATGTTACAACTATCCGGCGGATGACGATTTCAACTTCGTCCTGCCCGTAGCGGACGCCTGGGTGCGCACCGGCTCTCTGGCGGAGGTCGCAAAGGCCATCTGGAACAAGGGCGTGGATACCTATGCCTCCTGGCAGGGGGATTTTGTCTCCACGGCCCTGTTCAGCATCACCCCCCTCATCTTTGACATCCGGCTCTATTTTCTGAGCAACTGGTTCACGCTGGCGCTGCTGTGCCTGTCGGCGGGCTACCTGATCAAGGGCGTGGTATGCGTCCACCTCAGGGCGGACCGCGCCACCTTCTGGATCGTCTATGTGGCGGCGATGGTGCTGGCGCTGCAGTTTATGCCGGCCATCGGCTGGAGCGTCTACTGGCACAACGGCGGCATCTATACCGTGACCGCCTGCTTTCTGGCGCTGCTGCTGGGCGTGCTCCTGCGCTGCGCCGCGCCCATGACGCGCGCCCGGAGCATTGTGCGCGGCGTTCTGGCGCTGCTGCTGGGCTTTCTGCTGGGCGGCAGCTTTTACGGGCCGATGCTGGGCGCGCTGGTATTGCTGACGCTGACCACCGCAGCCGCGTTTCTGCTCAGGCAGCGGCATCGCCGGCACAGCCTGGCCGCCCTCGCGGGGTTCGCGGTGTCGCTGGTCATCAGCATCACCGCCCCGGGCAACGCCGTGCGCCAGGGCCTCAACGGCGACCCGATGAACCCGGTGCAGGCCGTGGTTGTTTCGGTGCTGGAATCCTTCGACTGGGCGGGCGAGTGGATGGGGCCCCAGCTCTGGGGCATGCTGCTGCTCATCCTGCCCGCGCTGTGGAAACCCCTTCGGGACAGCCGCTTCCGCTTCCGCAGGCCGCTTTGGGTGCTGATCGCGCTCTACGGGCTGTACTCGGCGGCCATCGTGCCCGGCGTCTACACCCGCGCGGGCTATGACACGCAGCGCTATCTGAACGCCCTGTACCTGTATTTCCTGATTTTTGCGATCGGCGGGGCGATTTATCTGGAAGGCGCGATCATCCGCTGGCTGGAGCAGCGAAGGGCCGAAGGCGGTGCGGCCAACCTGCTCGCCGCCGCGCAGGGCCTGGGCCGGCGCTTTTGCGCGCTGCTGCTGGCCGCCTGCGTGGCGCTGACCGCGCTGGGCGGATTCGCCTTCACGATCATGAACACCTCGTCGCTCAGCGCGGCCAAATCGCTGGTCACCGGCGAGGCGGCGCGCTTCCGGGAGGAGATGGCCGTGCGCCAGGAATACATCCGCGTGACCGACAGCGACGAGGTGGATGTGCCCGCGCTGTCCGGCCAGCCGTATGTGTTCAAATACGACCGCCTGCCCCTGCAGGGGATCTACGGAACGGTGCGCTACATGCGGATGTACTTTGAACTGTTCTACAACGCGCAGAACCCCTGACGGGTGATGAAGAAGGAGGCCGCCGTCCCGGCATGGGGCGGCGGCCTCAGGTTGCCGACAAAGTGCGGGGTGCAGGGGCCTCAGGCCCCTGCCGGGGTTTGGGGCAGAGCCCCAAAGCCTTATGCCGCAGCATTTTTCGCGAGCGTTGCGAGCGCCCAAAGGGCGCAAGAAACGCGGTTCTCCCCAAAACCAGGGGTTTTTCAACGGTCTGAGGCCGCCGTCCCGGCATGGGGCGGCGGCCACTTTTTTCGGCGGCGCGTCCGTTCACACCCGCTGCCAGAGCACCTGATAGGTATGCCCGTCCGTGCCTCTGGCCGGGCGATAGGGACGGCCGCCCGGCGGCGGCGTTTCCGAGCGGTGGGCATAGGCCACGCGGCATACGCGCCCGTCCACCTGCTGCATGCCCACCCACAGCCCGTCCGGCCCGCCCGCCTGCGCCGCGTTGACGAAGCGCCAGCCCGGCAGGTCGAACAGGCGGCACGGCAGGCCCTTGACAAAATAGGTCCGGAGCGCTTCAAACCCGCGCGGCCACACAAGCGGACGCAGCCGGTCCGCCGGCGGCGTTTGGGGCACAGGAGAAAGCTCCGGCGGCACATCCGCTTCCTCTGCGGCGTCCGTCCCCGTCCCGCCGGATTGGACGGGTGCGGCGGCATAGGCCGGACCCTCCTCCGGCACGGGGCAGGGCGCGGATTTGTCGGGCGCCTGACAGTCGGCCTGCGGCGCGGGCATTCCGCGCGCGTTTTCCCCGGCTGCGGCCTGCGGCTCGCAAGCACGGATTTCCCTGCAAGCCCCCTTCCCCTCCGCAACGGCCGCCTGCAGCCCGCCGCGTTCCGCCGGCGCCTCTCCCATGGCCCGCCGGGCGGCGTCCACATAGGGGAGCGGATCGATGGCCGGCAGAAAGATTTCCCGCGGCAGCTCCCTCTCCCGTTTTCGGGGCCGCTTCGCCGTCGTAACCTGCGGCTGGGGCGCGGGCCGGATGGGCGGGGGCGCCGGCTCCGCGGCGGGACAGGCCGACGGCTCCGAACCAGCGCCGGAAACCGGCTGGCCGGGCGTTCTGGTGGCGCTTTGCGCCTGCTGTGCCCGCGCCAGCCGCTCGCACAGGGCCAGCGCGGCATTTTTGGCGTCCAGCAGGCTCCCCGCGCTCTGCCTCACACACAAGCCGATCATCAGCGGCGCGGGGGTCTTTCCGCCGCTGAGCAGCAGCACGGCCTGCAGGCGCTCCGGCGCGAGCGCGTCCATGGGAAGCTCCGCCGTGAGGGACGCCTCCCCATGCGCGTTTACGCGCGCCTCGCCCATCAGCCGCGCCTCGCCGCCCGCGCCGTACCAGTAGGCTCTGACGCCGTCCACGTCCAGCCCGCGCGCGTTGACCTGCGCCAGGAGCGCTCCCCGCTCGCTCTGCAGCCGCGCATAGCCGCTCACACCCGGGCGCATGGGTTTGAAAAGAATCAGTTGCTGGCGAAAATCCGGCATGGGCGCGCCTCCTTTTGGGCAAGGATATGCCCCGCCTCCGCCGCGCATGCCTGCCGCAATCCCCCGCACACCGTTTCCCTCTCTAGCGAAATATGGTATAATGGCTTCATCACGCCGGAAGGGGGAAACGATGCATGCACGAGGCTGAGCAGCTTACCGCCGTGGTGCAGGAAACCACCTTCCGCAACGAGGACAACGGATATACCGTGCTGCGCGTGGGAACGGGGCGCTCGCAGCAGACCGTGGTAGGCGTCATGCCCGAGCTCAGCCCCGGCGAGAACGTCACCTTCGAGGGCTGCTGGACCGAGCACCCGGTTTACGGGCGGCAGTTCAACGCCAGGGCCTGCGCCATCACCCCGCCAACGGACAGGAGCGCTATCGAAAAGTACCTGGGCTCCGGCCTCATCCGCGGCATCGGCCCGGCGACGGCCAAGCTGATTGTAAACCGCTTTGGCGAAAAAGCCCTCGACATTCTCGACGAGCAGCCCCAGCGCCTGACCGAGCTGCCCGGCATCGGTCCCAAGAAGGCCGCCATGATCGCCGAAAGCTACCTGCAGCAGATGGGCATGCGCCGCGCGCTGGTGTTTTTGCAGAATTACGGCATCAGCCCCACGCTGGCCATGCGCATCGCCAAGTACTATGGCGAGGACACGGTCGAACTGGTGCGCGCAAACCCCTACCGCATGGTGATGGACGTGGAGGGCGTGGGCTTTCTCACGGCGGACCGCATGGCGCTGAGCATGGGCGTCGACCCGCAGAGCGATTTCCGCATCCGGGCGGCGCTGTTTTACCTGATGGGCGAGGCGGCCGTAAACGGCGGGCATACCTATCTGCCCCGCGAAATGCTGCTGGAGCGCGCCTGCAGCATGCTGCGCGCCGAAGCCGAACCGGTGGACCGGCAGATCTCCCAGGGGCTTTTGCAAAGGATGCTGATGGGCTTTTCCCTGCCGGATTGCGAGCAGGCGCTGTGCCTGCCCCTGTACTTCCACGCCGAGCAGGAGATCGCCCTGCGCCTGGCTCAGCTGATGCGCGCCAGGCCCTACAAGCGCGTAGCGGGGCTGGACAAGCGCATCGCGCAATATGAGGAGACGCTGGGCGTGCGCTTTGACGCGCTGCAAAAGCGCGCCATCACCAGCGCCGTGGAGGAAGGCGTGCTGGTGGTGACCGGCGGTCCCGGCACGGGCAAGACGACCATCATCCGGTGCATCATCAGCCTTTTGAAGGACGAAAACGAGATTCTGCTCTGCGCACCCACGGGCCGCGCAGCCAAGCGCATGAGCGAAGCCACGGGCGAGGAGGCCCGGACCATCCACCGCATGCTGGAATACGGCGGCGACGGAGACGCCTTCGCAAGGGGCGCGGACTACCCGCTGGAGGCGGACTGTCTGATCGTGGACGAAATGAGCATGGTGGATGTCATCCTCATGCGCAGCCTTTTGCGCGCAGTGGTGCCAGGCACGCGCCTGATTCTGGTGGGTGACGCGGATCAGCTGCCCAGCGTGGGCGCGGGCAACGTGCTCAGCGACATCCTGCAAAGCGACGCGGTGCCCAGCGTGCGCCTGACGGAGATCTTCCGCCAGGACGAGAGCAGCATGATCGTATGGAACGCCCACCGGATCAACGGCGGGGAGATGCCCGTCCTTCGCACGCGGGACACGGACTTTTTCTTTGAGCGCAAGGTCCTGCAGTCCGAGGCAGCGCGTACCATCTCGGAGCTGCTCACCGCGCGCCTGCCCAAATACCTGGGCTTTTCCCAGGAGAGCTGGCGGGATCAGTCCGTGCGTTCCATCCAGGTGCTCAGCCCGTCCAAGAAGGGCGATTGCGGAGCCATCGCCCTCAACCATCTGCTTCAGGAAGCGCTCAACCCGGAGCGCGAGGGATTGGACGCCATTGTGCACGGCGAAACGGAGTTTCGCGTGGGCGACAAGGTGATCCAGACCAAGAACGACTATCAGCTGGAATACACCCGCCTCACGCCCTTGGGCACGGAGACGGGCGCGGGCGTGTTCAACGGCGACGTGGGCTATGTTCGGCATATCGACCCGGCAGAGCACCTCCTGACGGTGTGCTTTGACGACGACCGGCTCGTTACCTACCAGAAGCAGCAGCTCGACGCGCTGGAGCTGGCCTACTGCCTGACCGTGCACAAGAGCCAGGGCAGCGAATTTCCCGTGGTGGTGATGCCCGTGGTAGGCGGACCGCCCATGCTGATGGCGCGCAACCTGCTCTACACCGCGCTCACGCGCGCGCGGCGGCTGGTGGTGCTGGTGGGCCGCGAGGAGGTCATCGCTCAGATGGTGCGCAACGATCATGTGGCCCGGCGCTACACCACCCTATGCGACCGCCTGCGGGCGGCGGTCCTGCTGTGAGCCGCTTTCTGCCTGCGCTGCTGTTTCCGCAGGAGGCGTCCTGTCACCTGTGCGGACGGGCGATTGGGCGGGACGGCTCCATCCTTTGCTCCGCGTGCGCGGCGGCGCTCAGGGCTCTCCGCATCCCGGCGCGGGACGCGTTTGTCCTGCACCAGCCGCTCGGCGCGTGCATTTCGGCCTATTACCACGAGGGCGAAGCCCGCCGCCTGTGCCACCTGCTCAAGTTTCGTCAGGATGCGGCAGCCGCGCGTCCGCTGGCCGAGGGCATGGCGGAGGCGCTGGCCCTGTCCGGCCTCGCGGGCGCGTTTGACGGCGTGGCTGTGGTGCCGTTGCATCCGGCGCGTCTGCGCGAGCGCGGCTATAACCAGGCCGCGCTGCTGGCCCGCGACGTATGCGGCCATACGGGCCTGCCCTTGTGGGAGGATGCGCTCATACGCGCGCGGCACGGCGCATCCCAGGTTACCCGAAGCCGGGAGGAGCGCCTTGCCTCCCTGACCGGCGCGTTTGAGGCGCACGGCGCGCAGGCCGCCGGAAAGCGCGTTCTGCTTATCGACGACGTGCTCGCCACCGGCGCGACCGCCGTCTCCTGCGCCCAGGCGCTGCTGGACGCCGGGGCCGAGCGTGTGTGCCTGCTCACGGCCTGCCGTCCCTAACGTCCAACAAACGCCCCCGGCCGCAACCTCCGGCCGGGGGCGTTTGTTGGGTTGTGGTCCTCCGAAGAGGACACGGTCATACCAGCGTCCGAATCACCAGATATACCCCGTAGGCGACCATCAGGCCGCCGCCGATGCGGCGGATGAGAAGCTGGTGGTTTCTCAGCCAGCCCAGGGCGCCCTTGAGCCACTGGTACATCAGCATCACGGCCAGCATGGGCAGGCTCAGCCCCAGGGCGAACACGGCCAGCGACACGATGCCCGTCCACATGGTCGCGTTGTCCGCGCTGGCGGCCAGCACCAGCGCATTGGCCAGTACCGGGGTGAGGCAGGGGGTCCAGGAAATGGCGATGACCAGTCCAAAGAGAAACGACCCCACAAAGCCGTTCATGGACGGCTGCCGCCCGCTCAGGCCCGGCACGGCGGGCAGGTGGATGTGAATCACATCCAGCATCCACACGCCAAAGAGCAGCATCAAAACGCCCGTGACGATGTCCAGCGTGCCGCGGTCGGTGTTTTTGAGCAGCGAGCCCAGCGCGCCCGCGCCCGCGCCCATCAGGGTAAAGAGCAGCACGAAGCCCAGCAGAAGCCCCAGGCAGCGCCGGAGCACCCGCAGGCGGCCGGGCGCGGCGTCCGTGCCGCCCAAAAGGTACATGGCGTACACCGGCAGCATGGGCAGCACGCACGGGGATACAAACGCCAGCAGCCCGCCGCCCAGCATGGCCCACAGGGACATGGGCTCCGGCGCCGCGCCAAACAGGCCCGTCATTCCTCCGCCGCCTTTCTGGCCACGCCCATGGCGTCCAGCTGGCCCGTCATCTGCTCCAGGGTGAGCATGTAGTTGGCCGCCGCCTCCAGCGTGCCGTCAGGGTTGAGGAACAGGCTCGCCGGATAGCCCTGCAGACCCACCAGGCTGGCCACCATCATGTCCTCATCCTCAAAGAAGGTCATCTCCTCCATGCCGTACTTCTCCTTGACGGAGGCGGTGTTGTCGGCGTTTTCGCCGTCCCACACGTGCACCAGCACGATGGCCAGCTCATCCTCGCTGTAGGTATCGTAGAGGGTTTTGATGTCAGGCATCTCCTGCATGCAGTAGAAGCACCATTCGGTGAAGAAGTTGATAAAAACCGTCTTGCCCAGATAGGGCGAGAGGTCCAGTTCGGTGTAGCTGTTCATCAGCTGGGTCACGTTGGGCGCTTCCTCGGCCGGCGCAAGGGGCGCGGCGGCCAGCAGCACCGTCAGCACAAGCAGGCCCGCGAGCCTCCGGAGCGACGATTTGTTCATCCTTCGGTACCTCCTTCTGGTTTGGTTACTTATGAATTATACCATTTCGTATCGGAGTGAAACAATCTTTTGCATGTTACAATTTGTCCGCGTACGTTTTTCCGTCCAAAAATGCAATTTCTCGATTGAAAAATTCATTTTCGGAAAAAAACCAAAAAACTCCGCCGCCCGCACTTTACGCGAAAAACGAAATATGATATAATGTCAATCGTTCCTTTCGCGCCGCCGTGCCGGCTCGCGCGCGGCAGTCGCGTTTTGCAGGGATAAATCCTTTATCCTTCATCTTGTCAGATGAATGTCAAATCAGGGAGGAAACCGCCATGCCGCTTGGACTGTCCAGAAAATGCAGCGCCATCGCCCCCTCCGCCACCCTGGCCATGGACGCCAGGGCCAAGGAGCTGCGCAGCCAGGGTGTAAACGTGATCGGCTTTGCCGCAGGCGAGCCGGACTTTGAGACCCCCGCCCCCATCCGCGAGGCCATGAAGGAGGCCATGGATCTGGGCATGACCCGCTACACGCCCGTGGCGGGCACGCTGGAGCTGCGCCGCGCCATCGCCGCGCGCCTGCTGGAGGACCACGGCCTGGTCTACGGCATGGACGAAATCGTGGTGTCCAACGGCGCCAAGCACTCGCTCTACAACGCCTTTCAGGCCATTCTGGACCCCGGCGACGAGGTGATCGTCGACAAGCCCTGCTGGGTGAGCTACCCGGAGATGGTGCGCATGGCCGGGGGTGTGCCCGTGTTTCTGGACTGTCCGGAGAGCCAGGGCTTTCTGCCCTCGATGGCGGATTTTGAGAAGCTCGTCACCCCGCGCACCAAGGCGTTCATCCTCAACACGCCCTCCAACCCCAACGGCTGCATGTGGTCGCGCGAGCAGCTTGAGCAGCTGGCGGACCTGGCTGTGAAGTATGATTTCTACATCGTCGCCGACGAGATCTACGAAAAGCTGGTCTACAGCGGCGAAAAGCACTACTCCATCGCCACCTTCGGCCCGGAGGTCAAGGCCCGCACCATCCTCATCAACGGCGTGAGCAAGTCCTA
>CALVNG010000028.1 GCA_944349545.1 uncultured Eubacteriales bacterium | reverse complement strand
TGGCGGACAAGCAGCCCCTTAACGTGCTGGTCAACAACGCCGGCGTCATGGGCGAGGACCGCATGTTTCAGATGACCTCTGCGGAGGACATGCGCCGCATCATGGACGTGAACTTCTTCGCTGCCATGGAGGTCAGCCGCCTGGCCACGCGCCTCATGGCGCGGGGCAAATGCGGCGCGGTGGTCAACGTGGCCAGCGTCGCCGGCATCGAGGGCGACAGCCGCCTGGACTATTCCGCCTCCAAGGCGGCGGTCATTGCCGCCACGAAGAAGATGGCGCGCGAGCTCATCAGCGTGGGCATCCGCGTAAACGCGCTGGCCCCCGGTTTCACGGATACGGACCTGGTGAGCGGACTGAGTGAAAAGGTGACGCGGGAGCAGCTTTCCCGCATCCTCATGCACCGAAAGGCCCGGCCGGAGGAGATCGCGGACGTGGCGGCCTTCCTGGCCAGCGACAGGGCCAGCTACGTGACCGGTCAGGTCTGGCGCGTGGACGGCGGCATGCTGTAAGCCGGCATCCCCGCAGAAAATAACGACCCCATCATCAGAGAGGAGCGATTCACATGACGAATCTTGAAAAGTACGTAAAGGCGTTTTCCGAAGCGCTGGAGGTGCCCGAAAGCGACGTGCCCGCCCTCAAGTACGGCGAGAGCGACCAGTGGGACAGCGTGGGTCACATGACCCTCATCGCCGCGCTGGAGGATGCGTTTGACATCATGGTGGATATGGACGATATCATCGACCTGAGCTCGTTTGAGAAGGGGAAGGAGATTCTGCGCAAGTATGATGTGGAGATTTGACCGCTTCGGCGAGGCCGTGGCGCTTTCGGACGAGCACGGCCAAAGCCTGACCTACGCGCAGCTTGCGCGCGAGGGCGAGGCGCTGTGCGGGGCCATCGGCGGGCGCTGCCTGTGCCTGAACCTCTGCGGGAACACCATCGGCAGCGCCGTGGGCTACGCGGGCATGGTCGAGGGCGGCGTGGTGCCCGCGCTGCTGGCGGCCTCCATCGACCGGGAGTTGTTTGCCGCGCTCTACGAGGCGTACCACCCGGCGTACCTGTGGGCGCCGGAGGGCTTCGAGTGGGAGAGATGCGAAAGCGTGTACGAGCGCTTTGGCTACCGCCTGCTCAAAACGCCCTTTGGCGCGGAGACAAAGCTGCATGACGACCTCGCGCTGCTTCTGACCACCAGCGGCTCCACCGGCAGCCCCAAGTTCGTGCGCCAGAGCTATGGAAACATCCGCGCCAACACCGAAAGCATCGTGGAATACCTCGCGCTGACCGCGCAGGAGAAACCCATCACGACGCTGCCCATGAACTACACCTACGGCCTGAGCATCCTCAACACCCACCTCTGGGTGGGCGCGACCGTGCTGTTGACCGAGAAGGGCATCGCCCAGCGCGACTTCTGGACCTTCTTCAGGGAGGCGGGGGCCACCAGCATGGGCGGCGTGCCCTACACCTACGAGATGCTCGACCGCATGCGCTTCACCCGCATGGACCTGCCTACGCTGCGCACGCTCACCCAGGCGGGCGGCAAGCTCCTGCCCGACCTGCACCGCCGCTTCGCCCAGTGGTGCAGGGACACGGGGCGCAGGTTCGTCGTCATGTATGGACAGTGCGAGGCCACGGCCCGCATGGCCTACCTGCCCTGGGAGATGAGCCTGGACAAGGTGGGCGCCATGGGCGTGGCCATCCCCGGCGGGCGCTTTGAGCTCATCGGCGTGAACGGCGAAATCATCACCGAGCCGCACGTGACGGGCGAGCTTCGCTACTACGGCGAAAACGTGACCCTCGGATACGCCCAGTGCGGAGCCGACCTTGAAAAGGGCGACGAGCGCGGCGGCGTGCTGGATACCGGCGATATGGCGCAGGTGGACGAGGACGGCTGCTACACGGTCGTTGGCCGCAAGAAGCGGTTTTTGAAGATGTACGGCAACCGCGTCAACCTGGACGAGACCGAGCGCATGCTCAAGGCGGCGTTCCCGGAGGCGGAATGTGCCTGCGCGGGCCGGGACGACCACCTGATGATCTTCTCCACCGACGCGGACGCGCTGCCCGCGATGCGCGCCTGGCTGTCGGAAAAGACGGGCCTGAACCTGAGCGGCTTCCATACGACGCACCTGGACGCCATCCCCAAGAACGACGCGGGCAAGACCCTCTACCGGGAGCTGGAGAAATACCATGTATGATGTCAACGACCTGCCCTCTTTGCCCGTCTACGAATGGGACCGGGCGAAAAAACGCGCCTTTCTGGACGCGGAGCTGTCGGCCCTGACGGACTGGCACGCCGCGCGCTGCCCCGAATATGCGCGCATGCGCGACGCCTGGCCCGCGCGCGGGGAGGGCTTTGAGGCGCTGCCCTTTCTGCCGGTGCGGCTGTTCAAGGAGCTTACGCTGAAAAGCGTTCCCGACGAAGCCCTCCACCGCACCATGACCTCGTCCGGCACCACGGGCCAGCAGGTGAGCCGCATCTACCTGGACCGGGAGACCAGCGCCCTGCAAAGCAAGGTCTTAAGCCGCATCATTGGCGAGTTTCTGGGCAAGCAACGCCTGCCCATGATCATCCTCGACACCAGCGCCGTCATTAAGAACCGCGCCATGTTCTCGGCGCGGGGCGCGGGCATTCTGGGTTTCAGCATGTTCGCGCGCGACAAGGTGTTTGCGCTGGACGAGAACATGGCGCTGGACAGGGAGGGGCTGGAGGCGTTCCTTGAGAAGCACGGGGGCGAGGACATCTTCCTCTTTGGCTTCACATTCATGATCTGGCAGCATTTTGTAGCCAGGCTCCGGGAGACGGGTTACCATCCGGACCTCAGCCGCGGCGTGCTGGTGCACGGCGGCGGCTGGAAGAAGCTGGCGGACCAGCAGATCTCCACCGAGCGCTTCAAGCGGGAGCTGCGGGAAACCTGCGGCCTCACCCGCGTGCACAACTACTACGGCATGGTCGAGCAGACCGGCACCATCTACATGGAATGCGAGCACGGCCACCTGCACGCGCCCGTGTGGTCGGACGTGACCATCCGGCGGCCGGGGGACTTCTCCGTGGCCGATGTGGGCGAGACGGGGCTGATTCAGGTGTCCAGCGTGCTGCCGCGCAGCTATCCGGGCCATGTGCTCCTCACCGAGGACGAGGGGCGCATCCTCGGCGAGGACGACTGCCCCTGCGGCCGCAAGGGCAAATACTTTGAAATTCTGGGGCGCGTCAAGCGCGCCGAGGTGCGGGGGTGCAGCGATACCTATGAGCAGAAATGAGCCCTATACCCGCCTGTGCGGCGGGGACTGGCAGAGCGCCCGCCCCCTCGTGCCCTTTGACGATGGCGTGATGGCGTTTCTTTCCGACCTGGGCGCGGCCCTCATCGCCGACCGCGAGGCGCGCGCCTACCCGGACGTGGTGGCCTTCGGCTTCTTCTGCCGCCGCGCGAATCTGGAGGCGCTGGCGCGGGAATACGAGGGCGCGGTTTCGGACCGGCTGGGGCGCGGGATTTCGTTGCACATCGCGCCCAGCAACGTGCCGGTCAACTTCGCCTATTCGCTGGCGGCGGGGCTGCTGGCGGGCAACGCCTGCGTGGTCAAGGCTTCCAGCCGCAATTTCCCGCAGACGCGCATCATCTGCCGCGTGATGGACGCGCTGCTTCGCGGCACGCACGCGGGGCTGGCAAACCACGTATGCGTGGTGATCTACCCGCGCGACCGGCAGGACGTGACCGAGCTGCTCAGCGCCCAGTGCGACGCGCGCATCATCTGGGGCGGCGACGAGACGGTGCGCCGCGTGCGCACGGCGCCGCTCGCGCCCCGCGCGGTGGAGGTCGCCTTTCCCGACCGCTACAGCCTGCTGGCCGCGGACGCGGGAAGCGTGCTGGCTATGGAGAACAAGGCGCTGGCCGCCGCGGCGCGCGGCTTTTACAACGACACCTACCTCACCGACCAGAACGCCTGCACCTCACCCCGGCTGGTGTACTGGCTGGGCAGGAACGGGGACGTGGAGGCGGCGCAGGAGCGTTTCTGGGAGGCCGTGCGCGCCTATGCCGCGCCGCGCTATCCCATCGAGCCGGTGGTGGCGGTGGACAAGCTGACCGCGGCCTTCCGCGCGGCCGCCGCGCTGCCGGGGGCGGCCATCGCGCCCATGCCGGACAACACCGTGGTGCGCCTGCGCGTGAGCGCGCTCACCCCGGACATCGACGAGCACCGCTGCGCGGGCGGCTTCTTCGTGGAGTACGCCGCCGAAACGCTGGACAGCCTGATTCCGGTGGTCAAGCGCAAGTACCAGACGCTCAGCTACCTGGGCCTGGAGCCGGAGACGCTTCGGCGCTTCGTGCGCGAAAACGCCCTGTGGGGCGTGGACCGCATTGCGCCCGTGGGGCACACCATGGACTTCGCCCTCACCTGGGACGGCTACGACCTCATCCGCACGCTGAGCCGCCGCATATCCGCCATCTGACGAAACGAGGTGCCTTTATGGCCAAACCGCTGATTTCCTTTGTGATTCCCTGCTACCGCTCCGCGCACACCATCGGCGCGGTGGTCGGGGAGCTGAACGACACCCTTGCCGCCCGCGCGGACGAGTACGACCACGAGATCATCCTCGTCAACGACGGCAGCCCCGACGATACCGCCGACGCCATCCGTCAGCTGTGCGAGCGGGACCCGGCCATCGTCTTTGTGGACCTGTCGCGCAACTTCGGCCAGCACAGCGCGGTGATGGCGGGCTTCCATCAGGTGCGGGGCGACATCGTCGTCTGCCTGGACGACGACGGGCAGACCCCCGCCTGCGAGTGCTTCAAGCTCATCGACAAGGTGGCCGAGGGGTACGACATCGTCTTTGCCCAGTACCCCAAACGCAGGCAGAATGCGCTTCGCAACCTGGGCAGCCGCTTCAACGCCGCCTGCAACCACTACTTCTTCGGCCAGCCCAAGGAGCTGACCGTCAACAGCTACTACGCCTGCCGCCGCTTCGTGGTGGACACCGCGCTCCAGTACCCCAACCCCTTCCCCTACGTGACGGGCCTTCTGTTCCAGAGCGTGAGCCGCTATGCCAACGTGCCCGTGGAGCACCGCGCGCGCACGGAGGGCCGCAGCGGCTACAACCTCAAAAAGCTCGTCGCCCTGTGGCTCAACGGCGTGACGGCCTTTTCCATCAAGCCGCTGCGCTTTGCCAGCTACGCGGGCTGGCTCACGGCGGTGGCGGGCGTGGTGTTCGCGCTGGTGACGGTGATCCGAAAGCTGGTCAATCCCGACATCCCCGCCGGCTGGGCGAGCACGATTTCCGTGCTGTTGCTGCTGGGCGGCGTGATCATCGCGCTCATCGGCGTGATGGGCGAATACATCGGCCGCATCTACCTGAGCATCAACCGCTCGCCCCAGTTCGTGGTGCGCAGCGTGACGCGCGGCGCAGCGGACGCGGTCCGTGAGATCGAGGAGAGGGAGGTGAGCGCGGATGAAGACCACGCATGCGGTCTGGGAGCGTGAGAACCTGGGCGTGGACGCCTACGAGATCGCGCTGGACGCCTCCGACACCCCGGACCTGCTCCGTCAGGAGGAAAGGCGCATCCTCGCGGCGGGCGCGGAATATATCGTGGTGAAAACCCCGGTGGACTGCCCGGCGCTGCTGTTTTCGATGCAGTCTCTGGGCTATACCTATGTGGAGACGGTGTTCCATGTCATGATCCGGCGGGATGAGTACCACATGCCGGATTCCATCGCCCGGTTCGACAGGGGCCTGCGCGTGGTGGAGCGGCGCAGCGAAGCCGAGCGCGAGCGCGTGTACGCGCTGATCCGCCGGGGCGTGTTCAAAAGCGACCGCGTGAGCATCGATCCCTTCTTCGGCCGCGAAAAGGGCGGTAACCGCTACGCCAACTGGCTGCGCGGCATGCTCGAGCGCGGCGGCTTTCTCTACGAGGTGCTTTCGGGCGAGAAGCCCATCGGCTTCTTCGTCATCTGCCGCAAGGACGAAACCACGGTCGATCCCGTGCTCATGGGCATGTACGACGAGGAGGGCGACCGCGGCATGGGCGCGCTGCTGCACAAAAAGACGCTGGACACCTGCTTTACGCACGACTGCAAGCGCCTGACCTCCACCATCGTCAGCAACAACGCCAAGGTCCTGCGCGTCTACGTCAACGCCGGGGCGACCATCACGGACACGCTCTACACCTACGTCAAGCACGTGGGCTGATGCCCGGGGAGGAATGGCTATGACAGGCGCGATCTGGGTGCTGCTGATGACCGGCGGCGTGGCTGCGTTGCTGGCGGCGGTGAGCCGCCGCCGCTTTGAGGAATGGGCCGCGCCCGCGGTGTTTCTGCTCACGGGCGTGATCTATGCCTTTGCGCTGGCAGGCGCGCCGGCGCTGGGATGCCGCGCGGCGCAGGCGCTGGGACTTGCGTCTCTTGCGGTCGCGGCGGCGCTGGCCGCGCGCGGGCGCGAGGCGAGGGGGCGCATCCTCACGCCGGGCGCGGCGGCTTTTGCGCTGGTGGTGCTGGTAGCCTGGTGGGCGCACCGGGGACAGCTCTACACGCTTCAGGACGAGTTTTCCCATTGGGGCCGGGTGGTCAACCGGCTCTGCGCCCTGGGCACGCTGCCCCATGCCGTGCCCGGCGCGGTGGACTTCCCCA
Source organism: uncultured Eubacteriales bacterium (assembly GCA_944349545.1). Lineage (GTDB taxonomy): Bacteria > Bacillota > Clostridia > Christensenellales > Aristaeellaceae > Limiplasma. Next base: position 18,581 of record CALVNG010000028.1, on the reverse strand, counting down.
GCTATCCGCCGGGGGCCGCGCTGTGGGAATACGCGTGGGTGGTCCTCTCCGGCGGGACGTTCAGCGAGGGCGCGACCATCAGCGCCAACAACGTGGCGCTGGCCGTGTGCTTCCTGCCGCTTTTGCGCTACGCGGACTGGCGGCGCGTAAAGCGCGCCGTGCCGCTGCTTTTGGCGGCCGTGATGCTGCCCCTGGTCTTTCTGGCCTACGCCTATCAGGACGTGTACGTGGACGCGCTGCTGGGCGCCGTCGCCGCCTACGCGCTGATGCAGTGGTTCACCCTGCCGCGCGGCTGGGAGCGGAGCGCGATGACCGGCGCGGCCATGCTGGGGCTGGCGCTGGTGAAGGAGAGCGGCGCGTTTCTGGCGCTGCTGGCCATGGCGGTGATGGCGCTGGACCTGTGGCGGGAAGGCAGAGGCGCGGGCGCGCGGCGCTTCGCGGCGCTGGCTGCGCCCGCGATGTGCCTGGCGGCGGGCGTGGCGTCGTGGAAGATCTACCTGGCCCTGAACGGCATCGGGAGCGAGAAACCCTTCCGCTACTGGGAGATCGGCGAGAACATCGCGCTCTTTCTCGCCGGCGAATCCCCCTGGCACCAGCAGTACCTGCTGAGCAACTTCTTCCGCTACCTGACCATGCCCCAGATGATGGGCGAGGGGCACATTTTGCAGCCCTGCTACCTGGAATGGGTGATGATCCTGTGCCTGGCCGCGTGCTATCTGGCGCGGCGCAGGCGGGCCGGGGGCGAACCCTGCCCCAGGGCGAGGCGCTACGGGCGGGCCGTGGCCGCCATGACCGCGGCCACGGCGGTGTACGCCGTGTGCCTGGTGCATCTCTACCTCTACGCCTTCAGCGCAACGGAGGCCGCGTCGCTGCATTCGTTTGACCGCTACATGGCCAGCGTCATGATTCCGGCGCTCTCCCTGGCGGTTGCGCTGGCGCTGGAGAGCTGGGAGGCGGACCCGCCCCGCGCGGCGCCGGCCGCGCTGGCCGCGCTGGCGGCCATGATGCTGCTGGTTGCGCCCGCGCAGCTGATGTCGCTCACCTTCACCGCGCCCCTGCAGGCGGAAGGCACGCAGTCGCTGCGCGCCGGGCTTTACCCGCCCGCGTGGGCGCTGGAGGCGCTCCCCCAGGACGCGCGCGTGGCGTGGATCACCTGCGGGCGCGACGATACCAATACCTACCGCACCTATGTGTGCAACCGCTACGAGTTTATGCCGGTGGAGCTGGAGGCTCCCTGCGGGATGCTTCTGGAGGACAGCCCGGAGGATGTGGCGGCCGCGCTGGCGGACTATGAGTACGCCTACTGCTTTGACGCGGACGAGGCCTTCATCCAGGCATACGGCGCGCTGTTTGAAAACCCGGACGACATCGCGGACAGGACGCTCTACCGCGTGGTGCGCGAGGAGGACGGCGTCCGGCTCAGAAGGGCCGGGTAAGACACAAGCTCAGGACATGGCGAGGATGTGACACGATGCTGACCTACATCACCAACGAGTGCATGCCGCTGGAAAAGATGCTGGCGCGGGTGCAGAAGCACCACCCCGGCGACGGCTGCCTGCTGGTCAAAAAGGCATACGAGTTTGCCGAAAACGCGCACCGGGGACAGGCGCGCAAGAGCGGCGAGCCGTATTTCATCCATCCGGTGTCGGTGGCGAGCATCCTCACCGACCTGATGATCGACGCGCCGACCATCGCGGCGGGATTTCTGCACGATACGGTGGAGGACTGCAAGGACATCACGCTGGACACCATCCGCGCGGAGTTCGGCGAGGAGGTCGCCCAGCTGGTGGACGGCGTGACCAAGCTGGACAAGCTGGATTTCACCAACCGCGAGGAGCAGAAGGCCGAAAGCCTGCGCAAGATGATCCTGGCCATGAGCAAGGACATCCGCGTGGTCATCATCAAGCTGGCGGACCGGCTGCACAACATGCGCACCCTGCGCTTCCAGCCGGAGGAGCGGCAGAAGGCCATCGCCCATGAGACGCTGGACATCTACGCCCCCCTGGCGCATCGCCTGGGCATGAACTCCATCAAATCCGAGCTGGAGGACCTCAGCTTCAAGTATATCGACCCCGACGCCTTCCACGACATCGCCCAGAAGGTGGGCCTGCGCCGCACCGAGCGCGAGGAAAACATCCGCATGGTCATCTCCGAGCTTTCCGAAAAGCTCGACGCGCAGCACATCCACTACGAGATGGACGGCCGGCCCAAACACCTGTACTCCATCTACAAAAAGATGAAGGGCCAGGGCAAGACCTTCGACCAGATCTATGACCTGATCGCCGTGCGCGTGCTGGTGGACACCGTGCAGGACTGCTACACGGTGCTGGGCATCGTGCATACGCTGTGGAACCAGATCCCCGGCCGGTTCAAGGACTACATCAGCGTGCCCAAGGGCAACATGTACCAGAGCCTGCACACCACCGTCATCGGCGGGCGCAAAATGCCATTCCCCTTTGAGATCCAGATCCGCACCTGGGAGATGCATCGCGTGGCCGAGTTCGGCGTGGCGGCCCACTGGCGCTACAAGGAGGGCGGCGCGGGCGGCGGGGACCTTGACAACAAGCTCTACTGGCTCAGGCAGATCCTCGACTGGCAGGGCGACACGCGCGACAGCCAGGAGTTCATCGACTCGCTGAAAACCGACCTGTTCAGCGAGGAGGTGCTGCTCTTTACCCCCAAGGGCGACATCGTCAGCATGCAGCGCGGCGCCACGCCCATCGACTTCGCCTACCGCATCCATTCCGGCGTGGGCAACCATTGCGTGGGCGCGAAGGTCAACGGCCGCATCGTGCCGCTGGAAACCGAGCTGGAGACGGGCGACCGCGTGGAGATCATCACCTCGCCCTCCTCCAAGGGCCCCAGCACCGACTGGCTGCGCGTGGTCAAGACCCAGCAGGCCAAGGCCAAGATCCGACAGTTCTTAAAGCGCGAGCTGCGCGGCGAAAACGTCGTCAAGGGCCGCGACATGCTGGAAAAGGAGGCCAAGCGCCGCGGCGTGGCACTCTCGGCGCTGACCAAGCCGGAGTATTACGAGGGCATTCTCAGGCGCTACGCCTTTTCAGAGCTCAACGACATCTACGGCGCGGTGGGCTACGGCGGCATTGCCAGCGCGTACGTGATCAGCCGTCTCCTGGAGGAACAGCGAAAGACCGAAACCCCCGCGCTGCCCAAGGTGCAGGAGGTCTCCCACGAGGAGGCGCAGAGCCACCTGGGCAAGCCCACCCATGGCGTATACGTCAAGGGCGAAAGCGGCATGCTGGTGCGCTTCGCCCGCTGCTGCAACCCCGTGCCCGGCGACGAGATCATCGGCTACATCACCCGCGGCCGCGGCGTGACCGTGCACAAGGCCGACTGCATCAACGCCACCAACTCCGAGCAGGAGCGCATGGTGGAGGTAAGCTGGGCGGGCGCGAGCGACCTGGCCAACTTCAACGCCTCCATCAACATCATCGCCTACGACCACGTTAGCCTCCTGGGCGAGCTGGCCCTGTGCATCGGCAACATGGACGTGCCCATCGTGGCGGTGTCGGCCAAGCGCGACGAAAAGAAAAAGACCAGCAACATCACCATGGTCATACAGGTCAAGAGCCGCGAGCAGCTGGACCGCGTGTTTGCCCAGCTTCACAAGCGCAGCGACATCATCGAGGTCTACCGTGGATCGACCTGATAGGACGCCGTTCGGCGGCACCCATGATACAAGAGAGGAAGGATTCGCATATGCGCGCAGTCATCCAGCGGGTGGAAAAGGCCAGCGTGAGTGTGGAGGACGAAATCAAGGGCCAGGTCGGCGCGGGGTTCCTGGTGCTGATCGGCGTGGAGGAGGGCGACGGCGACGCCGATTTCAAATACATCGCCGACAAGGTGCCCAACCTGCGCGTCTTTGAGGACGATCAGGGCAAGATGAACCGCTCGCTCATGGACGTGGGCGGCGAGGTGCTGGCGGTGAGCCAGTTCACCTTGCTGGGCGACGCCCGCGGCGGGCGCAGGCCCAGCTTCATCGCCGCCGCGCGCCCGGAGACGGCCGATCCCATGTACGAGCGGCTGGTGGCGGAGTGGCGCGCGCGCGGCATCCGGGTGGAGACGGGCGTGTTCGGCGCGCATATGAAGGTGGCGCTGGTCAACGACGGCCCCGTGACCATCCTTCTGGATTCGCGCAGGCGGTTTTGAAAAGGCGGGGAGCGGTAAGAGATGCCAAAGATTGATGTGAAATGCCTGCCCGTGGGGGAATTTCGGGAGAATTGCTATCTGGTGGTGAACACAGGGACGCGGGAATGCCTCATTGCGGACCCCGGCGCGGAGGGGGAGCGCATCATTCGGGCGGCGCAGGCGTACCGGCCCGCCGCCGTGCTGCTCACCCACGCGCACTGGGACCACATCGGCGCGGTGGATGCGGTGTGCGGCCATTTCGGCATTCCGCTCTACGTGCATGAGGCCGACGCGCCCAAGCTCACCGACAGCGCGAAGAACGTGGCCCGCCAGTTCGGCTATGACGTGACGGTTTCCACGCGCCCGATTATGCTGCGCGGCGGGGAAACGCTCTCCCTGGCCGGCATGGACCTGCGTGTGCTGCACACGCCGGGGCACAGCGCGGGCAGCGTGTGCTACCTGCTGCCGGGCGCACAGGGCGTTTTGACGGGGGACACGCTGTTCGCCCACGGCTACGGCCGGACCGACTTTGCGGACGGCAGCTTCCATGACCTCAAGGAATCGCTGCGCGCGCTGTTTCACCTCACGCCCCGGCAGATCGCCTATCCGGGGCATGAGGAAGCGGGCGCGGTGGGCCGCGACCCCGTGGAGGGCTGAGGCATGGAGAAGGTGCGCATCGCGCTCTACACGCCGCTTCCGGGGTTTGCCAACGACCTGTGCGACGTGCTCAAGCTCTTTTTTGAGGTAGAGGCCTTTGCCGTCAATCCCGAGGGCGCGGACGGCGAGCCGCTGCGCCATGAATACCAGGAGCGCGGCGGCGTGGCCCGCAGCGTGATGGAGCTGCGCGGGCAGACCTTCGCGCTGGAGCAGGCCCTGCCGCAGGCCGCCCCCGGCGGGGACGGCGAGCATCTGGCGGTCGCGCTCAAGCGGGTGCGCAAGCGCCTGTGCAAGCTGTCGCTCTACCGCCTGCTGCGCCAGCTTACGGGTGCGCATCCCCCGTGGGGCGCGCTCACGGGTATCCGGCCCACGCGGCTGCTGTGTCAGGCCATGGAGGAAGGCCGCTCCATGGAGGAGGCCCAAAGGTATCTGGAAGCCTTTTTTGACGTGACGCCCGAAAAAACGGCGCTGCTTGCGCGCATCGTGCGCGAGCAGCAGAAGCTCCCCGCGCCTTCCCCTTCGCAGGCGGATGTGTATGTGTCCATCCCCTTCTGCCGCACGCGCTGCGCCTACTGCTCCTTTCCGGGCGAGGCGGTGGGCAGGGGCGGGCGCATCGCGCCGTATCTGGAGGCGCTTTTTTGGGAAATGCGCGAGGGCGCGCGTCTGATGGAGCGCTGCGGGCTTTCGCTGCGCGCGCTCTACGTGGGCGGCGGCACGCCCTCGGCGCTGGGCGAGGAGGACTTCGCCCGGCTGATGGACGAGGTGATGACGCTGTTCCCCGGCGCGCGGGAGTACACCGTGGAGGCGGGCCGCCCGGACACCATCACCCGCGGCAAGCTGCTTGCGCTCAGGCGGCTGGGCATCGGCCGCATCAGCATCAACCCCCAGACCATGAACGACGAAACCCTGCGCCTCATCGGCCGGGACCACACGGCTCGCCAGACCTGCGAGGCCTTTGCGCTGGCGCGGGAGCTGGGATTTGACGACATCAACATGGACGTGATCGCGGGCCTGCCCGGTGAGGATGAGGCGGCCTTTGCCCGCACGATGGCGGCGGTGCGCCGCCTTGCGCCCGACAGCCTGACCGTGCACACGCTGGCCATCAAGCGGTCCAGCCGGCTCAACCTGGAGCGCGCGCCCCTGCCGGCCGCCGCCGTGGCCGCCGCCATGGTGCGCCTGGGCGGGGAGACGGCCGACGCGCTGGGCCTTGTGCCCTATTACCTCTACCGGCAGAAGTACATGGCCGGACAGCAGCAGAACGTGGGCTACGCCCGCCCCGGCGCGGCGTGCCTGTACAATGTGGATATCATGGAGGAAACCACCTCCATCGTCGCCATGGGCGCGGGGGCCATCAGCAAGCGCGTGCTGCCGGACCGGGAGCTGCGCATCCGCCGCGCGCCCAACGTGACCAATGTGAGCGTCTATATCGACCGCGTAAAGGAAATGGCGCGGCGTAAGGAAGAACTTTTTTTACAAACGGAGGGAGAGAAGCCATGCGAATCCTAGTGGCACTGGACCAGGGCACCACATCCAGCCGCGCCATCGTCTTTGACGAGGCGGGGCGCACGCTCGCCTCGCACGCCATCGAGTTCAAGCAGCACTACCCCCGGCCCGGCTGGGTGGAACACGACCCGGACGACATCCTCGGCACGCAGGTGGAGGCCCTGCAAAAGGCCGTGAAGATGAGCAAGGCGGACGTGCGAGACATCGCGGCCATCGGCATCACCAACCAGCGCGAAACCACGCTTTTGTGGGAGAAGGACACGGGCCGCTGCGTGCACAACGCCATCGTGTGGCAGTGCCGCCGCACAGCGCCCTATGTGGAGAAGCTGCTTGGCGAGGGGCAGGGCGAAACCATCCGGAAAAAGACCGGCCTGGTGCCGGACGCCTATTTCAGCGGGACGAAGCTGGCGTGGCTGCTGGACACGCTGAACCTGCGCGAGCGCGCGGAGAAGGGCGAACTTTGCTTTGGCACGGTGGACAGCTTCCTGGCCTGGCATCTGGTGGAGGGCCGTCCGCACGTGACCGACGCGACCAACGCCGGGCGCACGATGCTCTTTAACCTCCACACCCAGCAGTGGGACGACGAGCTGCTGGGCATGCTGAACATCCCCCGCGCGGTGCTGCCGCAGGTGGTGGACACGGCGCAGGTGATCGGAAACCTCCGGCCGGAGATTTTGGGCCGTCCCATCCCCGTGGCGGCCATGGCGGGCGATCAGCATGCCTCGCTGTTCGGGCAGGCGTGCTTTGAGCCGGGCATGGTGAAAAACACCTACGGCACCGGCTGCTTCATGCTGATGAACACGGGTGAGGTGCCGGTGGAAAGCCAGAACGGACTGCTCACCACCATGGCCTGGCGGCTGGGCGGGAGGCCCACCTTCGCGCTGGAGGGCAGCGTGTTCATGGGCGGCGCGACGGTGCAGTGGCTGCGCGACGAGATGAAGCTGATCAAGACCGCCGCCGAGAGCGAGCAGATCGCCGAGAGCGTGCCGGACACGGCGGGCGTGTTTCTGGTGCCCGCCTTCACGGGCCTGGGCGCGCCGTACTGGGATATGTACAGCCGGGGCACCATCGTGGGCATGACCCGCGGCACGGGCCGGGCGCATATCGTGCGCGCGGCGCTGGAGGCCATCTGCTACCAGAGCTGCGACCTGTTCCGCGCCATGGTGGCGGACCGGGGGCATCACGCGCCCAAGCACATGAACGTGGACGGCGGCGCGAGCGCCAACGGCTTCATGATGCAGTTCCAGGCGGATATCCTGGGCGTGCCGGTGGTTCGACCCGTGGTGCTGGAAACCACGGCGCTGGGCGCGGCGCTGCTGGCGGGCATCGGCGCGGGCGTATACGCCAGCAAGGAGGAGGCCGCCGCCATGGTCCGGCCGGACCTGACCTTCCATCCGCACATGGCGGAGCATGACCGCGACCTGGCCCTCTACGGGTGGCACCGGGCCGTGGAGCGCAGCCGCAGCTGGGTGGAGCCGGACAAGTAAATCAGCGGGGCCGGAAGGGCGTGTGCCTTTCCGGCCCCGTTTCAATCGCAGACAGGAGGTGCGGCCATGAAAATCGAGATCTCCGAGGCTTTCCCCGAGCATTTCCGGCCCGCGTATCCGGAGGAATTCGAGCTGTTTTCCCACTTTGAGACGACGGCGGGCATTCCCTCGCCGCTCTTTGCCATCACCACATGGAAGGAAAACGGCCTGCCCAACGCATGCTTCCACGCGTGGAGCTGCTTTCACGGGGACAGGACCGCCTTTTTCGCCGTGATGGGCAACCTCTACCAGCACACGCACACCTATGCCAACATCCTGCGGGAAAAGTGCTTCGGCCTGAATTTCCTGCCCATCGGCTGCTATGACCGGCTGGTGGAGACCATCCGCCGAAACGGCATGGACGAGGACGAGTTTCAGGCCGGGGGCTTTGCGCTGCAGGAGGCGCGGACCATTCACGCGCCGCTGATCGCGGAGGCGTTTCTCAGCCTGGAATGCACGCTCACGGAGGCCAAAGACCTGACCGGCGCGGGACAGACCGCCATGGTGACGGGGCGGGTGAGGCATGCCTGGGTCGAGGAGGCCTATGCGCAGGGGTATGACCGGCGCTACGGCAAGGACGGTTTCATGCTGCTGGTGCCCGCGCCGCAGGACCTGCTCAGCGGCGCCCCGGGGCAGTCGGGCATCGCCACGGTACACATTGAGCGGCTGGACTGAAGCGCATGCATTGGCCGCGACGGGGCATCCTGATGACGGAGGTGATGGGATGCTTCCCGAAATGGAGCTGCTTCAGTACATTTACAAGACCGCCGACATGGGCTGTCAGGGCATCGACACGGTGGAGGAGCACGCGGAAAAGCGCCTGCGCGAGGAGCTCAGGCGCGAGCGGCAGGAGTACCGGGCCATCCGCGACGAGGCGGACGGCCACATCCGCCAGCGGGGCGATACGCCCGCGGGCGTGGGAACCATGGCGCGCGTATCCGCCGAATGGATGAGCAAGGGCCAGCTGGCCATGGACGATTCGCGCGGAAGAATCGCGGAAATGATGATCCAGGGCACCACCATGGGCATCGTCAAGACCATCCGCCACCTCAACGACTACCAGGGGCAGGACGGCGACGCGCGCAGGCTGGGCGAGCGCCTGCTGGACATGCAGGAGCAGAACGTGGAGCGCATGAAAGCCTATCTCTGAGCCGTCACAGGCGCCACAGCCGCTTGAGCTGGCTCAGGCAGCGCACAGCCATGGCCATGTCATCCTCCGGGGTGCATGGCTTTTCGTTTGCGAACACGGTGTCCAGCTCCATGCGCGCGGTGGGGGTCAGGCGCACGCCGTCCGTCTCCTCGAAGGCGCGCGGCATCAGCCGCTCCGCCGCCTGGGGAAACACGCGGTAGAACAGCGGCAGATAGCCGCTCAGCAGGTCCTCGCGCTCCGGTCCGCCGTAGGGGCGGGTGCCGTTCCACCGGTCGCCGCCGTGCACGGCGCTTTGGAGCGCGTCGTCCCGCGCCAGCAGGCCGCGCGCCACCTCCTGCTTGGGATGGCGGCTCTGCACCGGCAGCAGCACGCGCAGGGGATGGTCCGCAGTCAGGCGCGTCATGGCCAGCGAGCACAGGCGGGTCAGCTGCTCGTCGGTGAGGGCCTTGACAAGCTGGCCGCCGTTGCCCGCCACGCACAGCGCCATGCGCTGCGGCAAAAGCGGGGAGAGGTCCGCGTCGGCATGGGCGCGCTGCATCAGCTCGCCAGAGAGATAAAACAGGTAGCCGATCTGAAACAGCAGCAGGCTTTCAAAGTAGCTGATCGTGCCCAGCGACCGGGCGGCCGCCATGGCCTCCCGGATGTCCCCGGCGTAGGCGGCGAGCAGGTCGTCCAGCAGAAACATGCATTTCAGCCGCCCCCGCGCGGTGGACGCCTCGCGGCGGAAGGCGGAGACGACGCCGCCGACCGCCTGCCGCAGCGCCCTGGAGCCGGAGGCAAAGTCGCGCTCCAGATCCTCGCTGTGCCAGTCGCACAGGGATTCAAAGAGCATCTCCCGGCAGCCCAGCAGGAGCGAGCACTCGATGGCGGCATGCGCCGCGCCGCCCAGCCACAGGCTGATATCCGCCGTGCTGCCGCCGATGTCGAGGTTGAGGTAGCCGCTGCCCGCGCTCACCTCGCTGCGGGAGAGGAAGTAGAGCCCGTCCGCCTGGTTTTCCGTGGCGTAGAGCACGGCGGGACAGCCGCCGGTCAGGGGCAGGCCGCACTCGGCGGACACCTCCCGCGCCAGGCCGCGCATCATGTCCAGATAGGCCTCCTGCTTGGCAAGCGGCATGGCGTTGGGCATGGACACGCGCCAGGACGCCGAGGACGACCCCCACAGCCGCGCAGAAAGCGCCGCCTGCAGCATGGCTTGCTTGAGAAACAGCCGAAGGCAACGCAGGGCGTAGTCCTCGCCGCTCCACTTGAGGTCGTAGTACAGGGCGGAGGCGCTTTTATCCAGCAGGGCAGGCAGGGAGAGGCGGTAGTAGATGTGCCCGTCGCACAGGACTGTGCGCCAGGTTTCCGGCACGTCGGTGAACATGTCCATCACGCTGTAATAGGTGCCCTCGACGGCGCTTCCGGGCAGGAGCACCGCGTCGGGCAGAAACTCGTCGGCCAGATGCGCGCCGTCCTCCGCGCCGGAGGCGAGCAGCGTGCGGTGCAGGCATTCCGGCAGCGTGGCGGGCTGCACGCGCCCGTCCTGCCGGAGCATGACGGTGGTGGAGATGCTGCCGAAGTCGATGGCGATGGCCGCCGCGGGCTCGTGGCGCAGGAGGCGGCGGGGCGCGTCGTTGAGCAGCGCGCCCAGAGAGAGCGCCCCGCGCCGGAGCACGACAAACGCCGGGAAGCGGTCCACGCAGGTGTTGCGCCACTCGCGGCCGGGGGCATGGCGCAGGTCGCCCTGCGTCCAGCCCTCCGTGCCCAGCGCCCACGCGTCCACCTGCTGCGGCTGGTGGACATGGAGGAAATAGCGCTTCCACAGGCCGGGCGAAAGGCGTACATTGGGCCATACGGTCACGCAGGGCGCCTCCCCGGCGGGCAGCACGATGGCCGCGCCAGTTTGCAGCACATCGCCCAGCGTATAGGTGCGGCGGAGGGTAACGGCGCTTTCGGCGGCTTCCCCGCCGCTGTGCACCCGCCGCCGCACACGCAGCTGCGCCTCGACGGACCGGCCGTCCGCCGCGGGCAGAAAGCGAAGGCCGGAGAGGTCCAGCCGGGGCGCGCAGGAATCGTCCGCGTCAGCCGCGTCCATCAGCCAGGCGCACAGCCGGGGCGAGAGCGGCGGCACGGCATAACAGGTGCGCGTACCCAGCGAAACGCGGCACGCGGCATGGAGCGCCTCGTGCGCAAAGGGCGGCGGGCCGTCCAGCAGGAGCAGCGCGTCGGAGAACGGCGCCTCCACCAGCGCCGCATCCTCCATGCCCAGCGCCTCCCGAAGCAGGGTGCAGAGGGCGGCGGGACGGCCGTCGAGCGGATAGGAGATGTCAAGGGTGCAGCCCGCCGCCTGGGGCTGGCGGTCCAGCGCATCCGCCCAGCCGACGAGCAGATCAGGCAGACGCGGCCACAGGCCGGGATGCCCAGCGTCCGCCAGCTTCCGCAGCGTGGCTGCGGCGCGTCCGCGCCAGGCCGCGTCATGTTGCTCCAGCAGCGAAAGCTCCCGTTTCAGGCGGGCCAGCGCATCCGCTTCGCCGCGGCTGCGCGCAGGCTCCGTCAGGCAGTAGGCCGACCGGCAGGCAAAGGCCGTGCCCTCCAGCGAGGAAAGGACGCAATCGCCGCCCTCCGCGGCGGGGGGCACGGGGCCGAGCACCACGCGAAGAAGCGGGTTGGCGGCGGGATCGGCCTCGCCCGGATGCAGCGTTTCTTCCCGGATGCCGGCGGCCGTGTCCGCCAGCGTATGGGCGGCCAGGATCCGCGTGCGCAGATCGTCCAGCGCCTGCGCGTCGCCCCGCGAAAGAGAGCTGCGCCACGCGTCGCGCGCGCGGGCAAGGTCTTCAAGAAACGGGCGCAGCACGCCGCACAGGCCCGCCGCGGGATCGTAGAGCGGGCTGCGCAGGGAGGGCTGCTCGTTCAGGCGGCACAGAAGCGCAAGCCGCGCGGCCAGAAACGCGGCGTCGCGCTCGCAAAGATGGGCGCAGGGGTCGAGGAAGCGGCGCTGCGCGCGGTCATACCACGTCACGCACGGCGGCAGCAGGGGGGCCAGGTCGCCCGGGTCGGCGGCGGGCACCACGGCCATGGCGCGGGAGAGCAGGGCGACGGGCCGCGCGGGAATGCCCTCGCCGTGCAGCGTAAACGCCCACAGCCCGTCCGGGGCGCGGGCGGGGGAGAGCGCGGCGGTTACGGAAGCGGAGAACGCCGTGCCGCCGTCCGAGAGGCGCACCAGCTCCAAAGCGGGCCATGCGCCGTCCTGAGGCCAGGTATCCCACAGAAGCAGCAGGGCCAGCACCCCGCGCCAGGCCGCCATCGAGGGATGGGCCAGCGCGCGCTCCGGCGTCAGGCGCGCAAGGCGGCGCAGCTGCTGCTCGGCGCTGAGCACGTCGGGGATGGAATAGCTCACGTCCACGCCCGGCGTCTGGAGGTAGCGGGCCAGGCTTTCCAGCCATTCGCGCGGGCGCTGGTTGCGGTCGCTCACGATGCCGGGCGCGGTGTGGTAGCCCGTATGAAAGCCCTCGTCCATCGGGGGCAGAAAGGTCAGGTAGGCGGTCTGGCGGTCCAGCGCCTGCTTCTCTTCACGGTTGCCGCGCACGGCGCGTCCCTCCTTCCTCGGTCAAAGGTCCTCCGTCACGGCGGCCAGCAGCGTGTCCAGAAAGGCGGCCAGCGCCTCGTCCGGGCCTCCCGCGCGCGTGCCGCCGCCCAGCGCGCTCACCACGCGCGCCATGTCGCGCCGGTCGGGCACGGGGGAGGACACCAGCCGCTCCAGCCCGCGCTGCACCTGACGGCAGGCCGCGTCATCCGGCGCGCCGCTTCCGAGGGAAAGCAGCGCCGTGTGCAGCGCGTCCAGCGTGGCGGCGTCCATCAGGCCGTTTCCGTCCCCTTCTCCGGACGGGCGGAACGCGGGCGGCAGCGTGTGGAGCACCTGATGCATCCAGTTGATATAGAAGGCGAAGAAGCGGTACACCCCGTCCAGCCGCACGCCCAGGCGGGCGCGCGCGGAGGCGGGATAGCTGCGGCGGAAGAACGCGGCCAGGTAGCCCACCCGCCCCAGCGAGCGCCGTCCGTCGCACAGGAAGGCGCGCAGCGCGGGGTAGCACTCGGTCACGTAGACGGCGGCGGCCTTCATCATGGCGCCGTAGCGCACGCGGTAGAGGGCCGCGTCGGTGTCAAAGCTGTCCCAGCAAAAATGCGGGGTATGCCATTGATAGTAGTAGCAGTCCATGTTGTGCGCCTGATCGCCCCGGAAGCCCGCGGCGAAAAAGCGCGCGGCGCAGCGCGCCGCCAGCCATTCCAGCATGTGCGCGTCGTTTTCCTGGCTCTGCGAGCCGGTGGAATACAGCCGCGCGGACACGAAATGCTCCGGCGGCAGGCCCAGCAGGTAGGCCGCGTCAAAGACGCCGGAGGCGTCCTCCACGCCGTTTCTCACCATGCCCTCCATGCCGTAGTATTGCAGCGCCGTGCGCGCCTTGTCCAGAAACTCGTCGCTGGAGACGGCGATTTCGCGCTCGACGTCCGCATCGGCTGGCGGCACGCGGTAGTAGGGCAGCATCAGCACCGCGCCCATGACGAAACGGTCCGTATCCCCGGCGAAGCGCCGGCGCAGATACTTGCTGACGGCGGGGATGCCGCTGGCGCCCGTGCCGCCGAAGATGCTGCCAGTCAGGAGCACCTGAACCGTCTCGCCCCGGTCCAGATCGGCCCGCATGCGGTCCACCATGGCGTTGAGCTCGTCGGGCTGGCCCTGGGCGCGCATGTCCTCCAGCGTCCCCAGCAGATCGGCAAAGAACAGCACGCCCAGATCGGGGTGCCCGCGGAAGCCCTCGCTGTATTCCAGATCAGCCTCGGCGCGGGTGAACAGCGTGCGGGCCAGCAGCCCGTCCAGCGCGTGATGCCGGGCCATCTGGCTGACGGAGGCGGCGCGGCGGCTGAGGTTCATGCTCCACCGGCTGATGGACAGGCGCGTGTGAAAGCAGGCGTGGCTGTAGGGCGAGGCCGCCAGCGCGGCGCGGGCCTCCTCGTAGGCCTCGGCGGCGCGCTTTACGCGGGTGGTGTTGCCGCAGGAGGCGTCCACGTCCACCGAGAGCAGGTCCAGCGCGGGAAGCGGGCCTTCGCCGGGCGCGGAAAAAGCGTCCGCGCACGCGGCGTAGACGATGGCTTCCAGCACCTTGCTGCCCGTTCCGCCCACGGCGATCACATACCGGCCCATGCGCAGGCCTCCTTTTCAGAAATCGTTACAACCGCTTGAAAAAGGCGTGGCGGCCGCTGATGGCGGGCGGCGCGGCCAGGCGCGACACGGCGGCGGCAGCGGCGACGTTGAGCGCATAGCAGCCGAAATACGCCGCCAGGTCCCACCCGGTACGCCCGGGAATCCACCTGACACCCGCCAGCCAGACCACAGCGGCAAAGGCCGCGTTGACCGCGCAGAGCCACAGAAGCGTCAGGCGGTAGGTACGGATGGCCCGGCGGGTCGCCCGGGCGGGCTGGAGGGCGGAGCGCTGTCCGGCGCGCCAGAGAAGCTGGACCGCCAGCGTGATCAGCCACGCCGCAAGCGCGCAGGCCGCCAGAAACCACAGCCAGCTTTGCTCGCGGGAGAAAAGCGCGGCGCGCAGGGCCTCCGGCGTTGCGGCGGCGGCTTCGCCCGACCGGGCCAGTGCGTCCAGCGGCGCGAGGGAAAAGGGCAGCGCCGCTTGCAGGTGCAGCGCCACGTTGGGCGCGGTGCCCGTCAGTTTGAGGGGGTAGATCCAGAGGCTGGCCGCGGCCTGCCACAGAAGCGGCAGGGCGAAGCAGACCAGATAGCACACCAGGCATTTCAGCCGGTTGGACCGGCGCAGGCGCACGGCGGACGGCATGCTCACACGCCCCCTTCCCATGCCCCGGCGGGCACGAATACGTCAAACGCATAGCGCACCAGCGGCGCCTCATCCACATTGGCGGCCGCGCGCACCTGCGCGATCAGCTCCTCAAGGCCCGGCGCGCGCATCACGGGCGGAAAGTCCGGAATGGTCAGGCCGTGATAGCCGGATTCGTTCACGGGGCCCCACGCGTGCTGAAGCTGGCGGGGCACGCTGGCGCTGTCCCCGTCGTAGGTATGCACCGCCTGGGCAAACTGCTCCCAGGCGGAAATCTGTTCGTTGGTCAGGCGCGCGCCGAGGCCGGCGGCCCAGGGAACGTCCTCCCATTCGACCTGCGCGCCGGAGAGGTCCGCGCTGACCAGCACGCGGTAATAGCCGGGCGCGAGCTCGGCTTCGTCCGCCGACACGGTGAGGGTGAGGCGATTCCCGCCGTCCTCCAGCGACACCCCGGCAAGCGTGAAGGGGCTTTGCCGCTCGCCGCTTCGGAAGGCCTCGTCCTCGCGGGTAAAGACGTACTGCGTATCCCGAAGCGCGATCACCTGCCCCTCCCCGGCCTGCGCCGTGGTGGGCAGCGCATCGGTCAGGATGAGCGCCGCTTCGACCGAGACGGAGGCGGTGAGGCCGCTCAGGTCCGCGCTTGCCGCGCCGCTTTCCTGCGTCACGGGCAGGGACACCGTCACCGACGCGCCGGACGCCTCGCCGTCGAGCACGACGGTGGCCGCCTGCCCGTCGGTTTCCAGCGTGCAGCCGGATGCGGACAGCGCCGCGCCCTCGCTCAGACGGGTCAGGCAGGTCCAGCCGGGCCGCTCGATGCGCACGGAATGGGATTCAAAGCCGAAGGGCTGCTGCACGACAGTCTGGCCGCCCGCGGTATAGGTGAGCTGGCCCTCGTCCGGTCCGCGCAGGCCCTTGAGCGCCTCGGAGGCCGCCAGCCCTTCGTCCAGCAGCGAAGTGTAGCGGTCCACCTGCGCGGGCGTTCCCACCACCAGCATGATGAGCGTGCGCGGCATGGGCAGGGCCTTGTCGGAGTTCTGGACGGCGTTGTCGTAATCCAGCCGGCCCCAGAGAAGCGGCTCGGCAAAATCCGCCGCGCCGAAGGAGGACATCTGCCCCATATAGTCCAGCACAAGGGCGTAGAGCTGAACGCACAGCCCCGCGTCAAACACGCCCCGCGCCTCAAGCAGCTGCGTCACGAAATCGACGGGCCTGCCGTCCGCCTCCACGGAGGACAGGCGGCGCAGGGTGGCCGGGTCGCAGGTGATGACGGACAGGCGCGTGAGGTCGAGGTTTTCCAGGGCATACATGAGCGGCGCGTCCGCGTCGCCGTCGGCCACGTATCCGTCTGTGTCGCCGCTTTGGATGGCGGCGATCTGCCTGTCCAGCGCGTCGGCCATGGCCGGGGCCAGCGACGGGTTTTCCAGCAAGGAGGCGTCCAGCGCGCGCAGCCGGTTGAGCATGGGCGTGCCCAGGTCGTAGAACGAGCCTTCCATGTCCTCGGCGGACAGGCCCGCAAAGAACGAGGGCAGGGGGTTCATGGCACAGGTGAGCAGGTCGCGCGTGACGGAGGCGCGCGCCTGAGCGTCGGAGCCGGCCAGCGCGTCGAGCACTTCCTCCGGCAGGCGCTCGTTGCCCGCGCGCAGCACCCGCACGCGCGAACCCTCGGCCGCGGCCAGCAGGCAGCGCAGCACGCCCTCGTACATGCCCACCTGCGAGCCGTAGCGGTAGTGGAAGCCGCCCTCGCGGTACTTGCGGCTGAAATGGGGGTATACGCTCTCCTCGTGGACGTTGATGCCGCCCGTCACCTGGGAGGCGTCCAGCCACAGGTCCGCCAGCAGGGGCGCGGCGGACGCCGGGGCCTCCGTTTCGCCGGGGACGGCGGCGCTCATCGCGGGCCATTCCAGCAGGCGCAGGTCCGGCGCGGATGCCGCGCTGTCCGCGCCGGAAAAGGCGTCCAGCGCGCCGGGCAGACCGCAGGCCGTGAGCAGCAAAGCGGCGCACAGGAGCAGCGCCAGCAGCATCCGCCGGACCATGCATATCTCTCCTTTCACATCGGACCTGTTGGGAAATATCATTCGCCCCCGGACGGGGCTTTCCCTGCCGCCTTCTCCAGCGCCGCCTGCCAGGCGGGGCTGTGGCGGTACATGTTTTCGTAGAGCTTGAGATAGGCGGCAAAGCACTTGCCCGCCTCGAAGTCGGCGGCGCGGGCGCGGCAGGCGTCGGCGCTGCGGGGAGCGGCGCACAGGCGGCGCACCGCGTCGGCCAGGGCGGCGATATCGCCCAGCGGCACGACCTCGCCCACCTCGTCGGTCACGATTTCGGGCATGGCGGTCGCGTCGTAGCACACGACCTGCGTGCCGCAGGCCAGGGCCTCCACCAGCGTCATGCCCATGCTCTCCTCGTGGCTGGCGCTGAGGTACACGTCGGCGGCGGTGTAGAGGGCGCACAGATCCGCGGTGTTGCCCGTGCGCTTCACGCCCAGCACCGTGTTTTTGGGCAGCGAGGCGATCTGGTATTCGTCCAGGCCCACGGCCACCACGCAGTAGTCCGGCCCCAGCGCCTCGCTCAGATCAATCAGGTCGTCCAGCCCCTTGCGCTCGTCCCACACGGCCGCGGCGCTGAGCACCAGCCGGCGGCCTCCCGACCCATCCAGCCCGTAGAAGCGCACCACGTCGCGCATGAACTGCTCGTCCGAGCAGGGCTGGAAAACGGTCAGGTCCACGCCGTTGGGCAGGGCATAGACGGGATAGCCGCCGAGGAAGGAGCGCCTCACCTCGCTGCGCAGCCATTCGCTGGGGGTGGTGAGCACCATATGCCTGAGGCCGCAGAACAGCTCCCGCTTGTCGCGCCAGTTGCGCGCGCTCCGGTCCACAAACCAGCTGGACGGGTAGGCGTGCCGCCGGACGCAGCCCCCGCAGCCCCCCAGCCAGCGGTCGCAGCCAAGGCGGTCCTCCCGGTCGGCCCGGCGGCGGCGGCCGTCCACCGGAGCGGCCCCCCGCGCCATGGTGTAGTACGCGCAGTGGCCGGTGTAGGCCCAGCAGTCGTGCAGGGTCCACACCACGGGCAGGTCGCGCTTTTTGAGCCAGGCAAAGAGCATGGGCAGGTTGAGGTAATATCCGTGCAGGTTGTGCAGGTGCACCAGGTCGGGCTTGTACGCCTCCAGCTGGCGGATGAGCCGGCGGGTGGCATAGCGGCTGAAAAAGCCCGCGCGGTCGGTGAGCCGGGTCAGGGCCAGGTCCAGAAGCGTTTCCGCCTTGCTGCCGATGACATAGCTGGGCACGTCGCCGGGCGCGTGATCGCGCGAATGGCACATCAGGGCGCGGTGCCCGGCCTGCATGGCCGTGCGGCACAGGGAAACCGCGATGCGGCCCGTGCTCAGCGAGGCGACGACGTTGATCTGGACGATGCGCATGCGGCTGCTCCTTTCGTCAGGCGGAAAAAATGGCTGTATATAGTGTATCACGTTCGGCCGGGAATGGAAAGGGCGCAAAAAAAGCCGCCCGGCAAAGCCGGACGGCGCAGGTTGCTGACAAAGTGCGGGGTGCAGGGGCCTCAGGCCCCTGCCGGGGTTTGGGGCAGAGCCCCAAAGCCTTCTGCCGCAGCATTTTTCGCAAGCGTTGCGAGCGTCCAAAGGGCGCAAGAAACGCGGTTCTCCCCGAAATCATGGGTTTTTCAACGGTCTGAGCCGCCCGGCAAAGCCGGACGGCGCGGGTGCTTTTCCGATCAGTAGTTCTGGGCGCGAAGCTGGAAATAGGCCTTGGGATGCTTGCACAC
>CALVNG010000027.1 GCA_944349545.1 uncultured Eubacteriales bacterium | reverse complement strand
AGCTGTCTGTTTAGGGATGAAGCGGTAAGTTGCCGCCATGGCCATGGCGGGTAATTATCGTGGACCAGCCCGGAAATCGGGCGACGGACTTGAGACATCGCGCGGGGCGCGATCCGCGGCCAGGGCCTGAGCGCTCTCACGGCAAGGGCCCGAAGCGGAAAAGGAAGGCGAGGGTTGCCTCGCCTGCTTGCAAGCGGCCGATGGACACACCCGGGCCGGTGTACTTGAGACGAATCAAGGAGGAACGAAAATGGCCAACCAGAAAATCCGTATCAAGCTGAAGGCTTACGAGCACAACCTGATCGATCAGTCCTCCGAGCGGATCGTGGAAACCGCGAAGCGGACGGGCGCGAAGGTTTCGGGCCCCATTCCCCTGCCGACGGAAAAGGAGATCGTGACCATCCTGCGCGCGCCCCACAAGTACAAGGATAGCCGCGAGCAGTTCGAGATGCGCACCCACAAGCGCCTCATCGATATTCACAATCCCAACCCCCGCACGGTCGATGCCATGATGAAGCTGGATCTTCCTGCCGGCGTCGAAATCGAAATCAAGCTCAATAACTAATGCAGGAGGTACGACATCATGAAGAAAGCGATCGTAGGTAAGAAGATCGGCATGACGCAGGTTTTCACCGATGACGGCCGCCTCGTGCCCGTGACCGTGGTGGAGGCCGGCCCCTGCAAGGTCGTGCAGAAGAAGACCACCGAGTCCGACGGTTACGACGCCGTGCAGGTCGGCTTTGACACCT
This sequence comes from uncultured Eubacteriales bacterium, assembly GCA_944349545.1. Classification (GTDB taxonomy): domain Bacteria; phylum Bacillota; class Clostridia; order Christensenellales; family Aristaeellaceae; genus Limiplasma. The sequence continues at coordinate 24,650 of CALVNG010000027.1, read as the reverse complement.
ATGCGGAAAACCGCGCCAAGAAGCTGGTCAACAAGCCCCTCACGGGCCATTTCAAGAAGGCCGGCGTCGCCCCCACCCGTTACCTGCGCGAGTTCCGCCTGGATAACGTGGCCGAGCTGGAAGTGGGCAACGAGCTGACCGTTTCCCAGTTTGAGGCTGGCGAGAAGATCGATGTCAGCGGCGTGAGCAAGGGCCACGGCTTCACCGGTACCATCCAGCGCTGGAACCAGCACACCGGCCCCATGGCCCACGGCTCCAAGTATCACCGTGGCGTGGGCTCCATGAGCGCCAACTCCGACCCCTCCCGCGTGTTCAAGAACAAGCACATGCCCGGCCATTACGGCGTGGAGCGCGTGACCGTCCAGAACCTGGAGATCGTCCGGGTGGACGCTGAGCGCAACCTGCTCCTCATCAAGGGCGCGGTGCCCGGCCCCAACGGCGGCCTTCTGCTGGTGCGCAACACCTGCAAGGCTTAACGGCGCCACACATTGGGAAATGTAAGTACCCTTTTATGAAGGAGGAAATCAACACCATGCCTAAGACTTCTTTGTATAACATGGAAGGCGCGGCCATTGGCGAAGTGGAGCTGAGCGAGGAGCTCTTTGCCGCTCCCATCAACACCGCCGCTATGCATCTGGTCGTCCGCTCCATTCTGGCCAACCAGCGCCAGGGCACGCAGAGCGCCCTCACCCGCGGCGAGGTTCGCGGCGGCGGCCGGAAGATCTACCGTCAGAAGGGCACCGGCAACGCGCGTCACCATGGCAACCGCGCTCCGCAGTTCCGTCACGGCGGCGTCGTCTTTGCGCCCAAGCCCCGCGACTACGTCATCAACGTGCCCAAGAAGATCCGCCGCCTGGCCTTCAAGAGCGCCATGACCTCCAAGCTCAACGCCGGCGAGATCATCGTGGTGGACGAAATCAAGCTCGCCGAGCCCAAGACCAAGCTCATGGCCAAGGTGCTGGGCAACTTCGACCTCAAGGGCTGGACCATGCTGGTGCTGCCCGGCCGCGACGAGACCCTCGTGCGCGCCTCCGGCAACATCGAAAAGCTCCAGACTTCCTACGTCAACACCCTCAACGTGTACGATATCCTGAAAGCCGGCAAGATCATCCTCACCAAGGATGCTCTCAAGGGCGTAGAGGAGGTTTACGCATGAAAAATCCCCATGACGTCATCCTGCGCCCCGTTCTGACCGAAGCGTCCTACGAGGGCATCGCGGACAAGCGCTACGTGTTCGAAGTGCACAAGAGCGCCAACAAGACCGAGATCAAGCTCGCGCTTGAGGCCATCTTCAAGGACATCAAGGTCGAGAAGGTCAACACCCTGCGCACCATCGGCAAGATCAAGCGCCAGGGCCGCACCTCCGGCCGCACCCCGGAGATCAAAAAGGCCTATGTGACCCTCACCAAGGACTCCAAGCCCATCGAGTTCTTTGAAGGCATGGCTGACTAATAGCAGGGAGGACAAGACACGATGGCTATTCGAGTTTATAAGCCGACCTCGCCCGCCCGCCGTTTCATGTCGGTGCTGACGTACGAGGAGATCACCACCAACAAGCCGGAAAAGAGCCTGCTTGAGTGCAAGAAGAAGAACGCCGGCCGCAACAAGCAGGGCAAGATCACCGTGCGCCACCAGGGCGGCGGCAACAAGGTCAAGTACCGCATCATCGATTTCAAGCGCAACAAGCTGGACATCCCCGCCAAGGTCGCTACCATCGAGTACGACCCCAACCGCTCGGCCTTCATCGCCCTGCTCCACTATGCGGACGGCGAAAAGCGCTACATCCTGGCGCCTCTTGGCCTGAACGTGGGCGACACCGTCATCTCCAGCGCCACCGCCGACATCAAGCCCGGCAACGCGCTGCCCATCTCCGCCATCCCCGTCGGCACCCTGATCCACAACCTGGAGATCAAGCCCGGCCGCGGCGGCCAGATGGTCCGCTCCGCCGGCATGAGCGCGCAGCTCATGGCCAAGGAAGGCCAGTACGCGCAGGTCCGCCTGCCCAGCGGCGAGGTGCGCAAGGTGCCCATGAACGCCATGGCCACCATCGGCACCGTGGGCAACACCGATCACGAGAACGTGCGCATCGGCAAGGCTGGCCGCAAGCGCCACATGGGCGTCCGGCCCACCGTGCGCGGCGTCGTCATGAACCCCTGCGACCACCCGCATGGCGGCGGCGAGGGCAAGAGCCCCGTTGGCATGCCCGCCCCTGTGACTCCCTGGGGCAAGGTTGCGCTGGGACTTAAGACCCGCAAGCACAAGAAGTACTCCAACAAGATGATTGTGAAGCGCGCGGGCAAGTAAGCCCATGCATCCAAGGAAGGAGGAAGCCTCTCAATGAGCCGTTCCGTCAAGAAGGGACCTTTTGTAAACGAAGCGCTGATGAAGCGTATCGTTGAAATGAATAACACCGGCAAGAAGGCGGTCGCCAAGACCTGGTCCAGGTCCTCCACCATCTTCCCGGATTTCGTGGGCCACACCATCGCCGTGCATGACGGCCGCAAGCATGTGCCCGTCTACATCACCGAGGACATGGTCGGCCACAAGCTGGGCGAGTTCGCCCCCACCCGCACGTATCGCGGTCACGCCGGCGAAAAGGCCACCGGCAAAAAGTAAGCGGAAGGAGTGAGTTTCCATGGCAACCAATACCCAGAAGAAGGCGCAAGCCCACATGGCGGCCCGCGATACTCGTCCCGCCGCTCATGCCAAGTACGTGCGCATCTCTTCCCGCAAGGTCAAGATCGTCATTGACCTCATCCGCGGCAAGAATGTGGACGACGCGCTCGCCATCCTTCAGTACACCCCCAAGGCCGCCGCTCCCGTGGTGCACAAGCTGCTCTCCAGCGCCATCGCCAACGCGGTCAACAACAACGAGATGGACCGCAAGTCCCTCTACGTCGCCGAAGTCTACGCCAACCCCGGCCCCACGCTCAAGCGCTACGTTGCCCGCTCCCGCGGCAGCGCGTCCCCCATCCTCAAGCGCACCAGCCACATCAGCGTGGTGCTGGACCAGAAGTAATCCAAGGGAGGTTTATCAATGGGACAGAAAGTAAATCCCCACGGCGCTCGCGTTGGCGTGATCTTCAACTGGAGCACCCGCTGGTATGCCGGCAAAAAGGATTTCGCGAACAACCTCGTTGAGGATTACAAGCTCCGCGAAATGCTCAAGAAGAAATACTACGCCACCGGTATCAGCCACATCGATATCGAGCGCAGCGCCAACCGCGTGACCATCAACATCTTCACCGCCAAGCCCGGCATGATCATCGGCCGCGGCGGCGCGGGCATCGAGGCGCTCAAGAAGGACATCGAAGCCTTCCTGGGCCGTCCCGCCAACATCAACATCATGGAGATCAAGGTGCCCGACACCAACGCCCAGCTCGTGGCCGAGAACATCGCCCAGCAGCTGGAGAAGCGCATCTCCTTCCGCCGCGCCATGAAGCAGAGCCTGCAGCGCGCCATGCGCGCCGGCGCCAAGGGCATGAAGACCACCGTGAGCGGCCGTCTGGGCGGCGCGGATATCGCCCGCACCGAGCACTATCACGAGGGTTCCATCCCCCTGCAAACGCTTCGCGCCGACATCGACTACGGCTTCGCCGAAGCCAAGACCACCTATGGCCGCTTGGGCGTCAAAGTCTGGGTGTACAAGGGACAGCGTCTTCCCAAGCCCAAGAAAGCGCCGGTCGCCGCCAAAACCGAAGGAGGCAAATAAGCTATGTTGATGCCTAAGAGAGTGAAACGCCGTCGCGTTTTCCGTGGCCGCATGAAGGGCAAGGCCATGCGCGGCAACTTCCTGGCCTACGGCGATTTCGGCCTGGTCGCCACCGAGCCCAGCTGGATTACCTCCCAGCAGATCGAGGCGGCCCGTATCGCCCTGACCCGCTACACCAAGCGCGGCGGTCAGGTGTGGATCAAGATCTTCCCCGACAAGCCCGTTACCGAAAAGCCCGCTGAGACCCGCATGGGCTCGGGCAAGGGCTCTCCCGAGTACTGGGTGGCGGTGGTCAAGCCCGGCCGCGTTCTGTTCGAGATCGCGGGCGTTCCCGAGGAAGTGGCGCGCGAGGCCCTGCGTCTGGCCTCCCACAAGCTGCCCCTCAAGACCAAGATCCTCGTGCGTGAGGACAACAAAGAAGCGGGTGGTGAAGCACAATGAAGGCTAAGGAGCTAAGAGCCATGAACAAGACCGAGCTTGAAAACAAGGTCGGAGAACTGAAGGCGGAGCTGTTCAACCTTCGTTTCCAGCTTGCCACCGGTCAGTTGCAGAACACCACGGTCATCGCCAGCACCAAGCGCGACATCGCCCGCTGCATGACCATCCTTCGCGAGCAGGAACTCAAGGACGCCCGCTAAGGGCCTAAGTAAATGAAGGAGGCAACCGCTTCAATGTCTGAGCAGAGAGGACTTCGCAAAACCCGCGAGGGCGTGGTCGTCAGCGACAAGATGGACAAGACCATCGTCGTGGAGATCAAGACCCGCGTGCGCCATCCGCTGTATGGCAAGATTATGAACCAGACCAGCAAGCTCAAGGCCCATGACGAAAACAACGAGTGCGGCGTCGGCGACCGCGTGCGCGTGATGGAAACCCGCCCGCTGAGCCGCGACAAGCGCTGGCGCTTGGTCGAAATCGTAGAGAAGGCCAAGTAATATACCGCAGCCCTCACAGGCAAAAGGGCCTTGTGCCAAGCCTCTGATGGGCGCTCCGAATCAACAGTCGCGGGAAAGCGCCCCGCTTTCCCGATTCCAACAAGGAGGAAAAACCGTATGATCCAGCCGCAAACGCGACTCAAGGTGGCCGATAACTCCGGCGCCAAGGAAATCATGTGCATCCGCGTGCTCGGCGGTTCCTTCCGCCGTGACGGCTCCATCGGCGACGTGATCGTGGCCAGCGTCAAGAGCGCCACCCCCGGCGGCGCCGTGAAAAAGGGCGACGTGGTCAAGGCCGTGGTCGTCCGCATGCGCAAGCAGAAGCGCCGTCCCGACGGCAGCTATATCCGCTTTGACGACAACGCCGCCGTCATTATCAACGACCAGAAAATGCCCCGTGGCACCCGTATCTTTGGACCTGTTGCCCGCGAGCTGCGCGAGAAGGACTTCATGAAGATCGTTTCGCTGGCTCCCGAAGTGCTGTAATTGGGAGGATTGACGAATGAATAAGGTTCATGTCAAAAAGAACGACCAGGTCGTCGTCATCTCCGGTCCCAAGGACGGCGATAAGGCCATCAAGGGCAAGCAGGGCAAGATCCTGACCGTCGACCCCAAGGCCGGCAAGGTGATCGTCGAGGGCGTCGCCTACGCCACCAAGCACCAGAAGCCCCGCCGTCAGGGCCAGCAGGGCGGCATCTTCCAGAAGGAGCGCGCCATCGACGCCTCCAACGTGATGCTCGTCTGCCCCAAGTGCGGCAAGGCCACCCGCGTCGCCCACCGCGTAACCGAGGTGGAGCGCGAGGACGGCTCCAAGAAGAAGAAAATCGTCCGCGTCTGCAAGCGCTGCAAAGCGGATATTGACTGAGGAGGTAAGGTAAATGGCTACTCGCATTAAGGAAAAGTACCTCAATGAAGCCGTGCCTGCCCTCCAGCAGAAGTTCGGCTACAAAAACCCCATGCAGATCCCCAAGCTCTCCAAGATCGTCATCAACATGGGCCTGGGCGACTGCAAGGACAACCCCAAGGCGCTGGAAGTGGCCGTCAAGGAACTGGCCGCCATCGCCGGCCAGCAGCCGCTGGTGACCAAGGCCCGCAAGTCCATCGCCAACTTCAAGCTGCGCGAGGGCATGAACGTGGGCGCCAAGGTGACCCTCCGCGGCTCCCGCATGGAAGAGTTCATGGATAAGCTGGTCAACATCGCCCTTCCCCGCGTGCGCGACTTCCGCGGCGTGAGCGACAAGGCCTTTGACGGCCGCGGCAACTACGCCCTGGGTATCCGTGAGCAGCTTCTCTTCCCCGAAATCGAGTACGACAAGGTGGAGAAGATCCGCGGCATGGAAATGATCTTCGTTACGACCGCCCAGACCGACGAGGAGTGCAAGGAGCTGCTTCGTCTGCTGGGGATGCCGTTCGCGCAGTAAGGAAAGGGAGGAGCAAGAAACATGGCTAAGACCAGTATGAAAATCAAGCAGGCCAGAACGCCCAAGTTCTCCACCCGTGCCTATACGCGCTGCCGCCTGTGTGGCCGCCCGCATTCGGTGCTTCGCAAGTACGGCATCTGCCGTATCTGCTTCAGAGAGCTGGCCTACAAGGGCCAAATCCCCGGTGTCCGCAAGGCCAGTTGGTAAGCGGGAAAGAACGGAAGGAGGTTCCATCATGGTTGTGAATGATCCCATCGCCGATATGCTGACCCGCATCCGCAATGCGCAGATCGCCAAGCACGACGCCGTCGTTCTGCCCGCCAGCAACACCAAGAAGGCGATCGCCAAGATCCTCTTGGCGGAAGGTTATGTCAAGTCGGTCGATTTCATCGATGACGGCCCCCAGGGCAGCATCAAGATCGTCCTGAAATATGTCAACGGCAAGCAGCAGCCCGTGATCGCCGGCCTCAAGCGCATCTCGAAGCCCGGCCTTCGCGTCTATGCCAGGTCCGAAGAGCTGCCCAAGGTGCTGGGCGGCCTGGGCATCGCCATCATCTCCACCTCCAAGGGGCTGATGACGGACCGCGAAGCCCGCAAGCAAATGATCGGCGGCGAAGTGCTCGCCTACATCTGGTAAACCGACACGCAATGGAGGTGTAAGACAATGTCTCGAATCGGAAAACTTCCGATCACAGTCCCCGCGGGCGTGACGGTAACGGTGGACGAGGACAACACCGTAACGGTGAAGGGCCCCAAGGGCACTTTGACTCAGGCGGTGAACCGCGATATCACCCTCAAGCAGGAAGGCAATGTCCTGACGCTTGAACGCCCCAGCGACGCCAAGCCCCACAAGGCCATGCACGGCCTCTACCGCAGCCTGGTCCACAACATGGTGGTTGGCGTGACCGAAGGCTTCCAGAAGACCCTGGTGCTGGTGGGCACCGGCTACCGCGCCCAGGCCGACGGCGGCAAGAAGCTGACCATCAACATCGGCTTCAGCCATCCCGTCATCCTTGATGCGCCCGAGAACATCACCTTTGAGACCCCTGAGCAGACCAAGATCGTCGTCAAGGGCATCAACAAGCAGCAGGTGGGCAACCTTGCCGCCGATATCCGCGCCATCCGCAAGCCGGAACCCTATCTGGGCAAGGGCATCAAGTACGAGGACGAGGTTATCCGCCGCAAGGAAGGCAAGACCGGTAAGTAATCGAAAGGGGAGTGAACGCAAATGTTTAAGACGCGAGACCGCAATGCGGACCGCAAGATCCGCCATGCCCGTGTTCGCAGGAAAATCAGCGGCACCCCGGAGATGCCGCGTCTGTGCGTGTACCGCAGCCTGAACAACATCTACGCGCAGGTCATCGACGATACCAAGGGCGTCACTTTGGTCGCCTGCTCCACCCAGGAGAAGGACGTCATGGCCCAGATCAAAGATACCGACAAGAAGGGCGCTGCCAAGATCGTTGGCAAGCTGATCGCCGAGCGTGCGTCCGAGGCGGGCATCAAGCAGGTGGTCTTTGACCGCGGCGGCTACGTATACACGGGCCGCGTGGCCGAGCTGGCCGCCGGCGCCCGCGAAGCCGGACTTGAATTCTAAGTAAGGAGGACGAACGCATGCAACGCATGGAACAGGTCAGCGAATTCAAAGAGAAGCTCGTTGCCGTCAACCGCGTTACCAAGGTCGTCAAGGGCGGCCGCAACTTCCGCTTCTCTGCGCTGGTTGTGGTCGGCGATGAAAAAGGCCGTGTGGGCGCGGGCATGGGCAAGGCCGCTGAAATTTCCGAGGCGATCCGCAAGGGCACCGAGGACGCCAAAAAGCACCTGATCAACGTGCCGGTTCTGGGCACCTCGATCCCCCATGAGAGCATCGGCCGCTTCGGCACGGGCAAGGTTGTCCTTCTGCCCGCTCCCGAAGGCACGGGCGTGATCGCCGGCGGCGCCGCCCGCGCGGTGCTGGAGCTGGCGGGCATCCGCGATATCCGCACCAAGAGCTACGGCACCAACAACAAGATCAACATGGTCAAGGCGACGCTGGAGGGCCTCAAGCAGCTGCGCAGCGCCGAGGAGGTCGCCAAGCTGCGCGGCAAGACCGTCGAAGAGATTCTGGGCTGAGGAGGACGACGAAGATGAAACTGCAAATCACGCTCAAGAAGTCGCCGATCTCCAGCCTTCAGGTGCACAAGGATACCGTCGCCGCGCTGGGCCTGCGCAAGGTCGGCCAGACGGTGATCAAGGAGGACAACGCCTGCATCCGCGGGCAGATCTTCCGCGTGAAGCACATGATCGACGTTCAAGAAATCAAGGACTGAGGAGGGAAAGCCAATGAAACTGCATGAGCTGGGCCCCGCCGCGGGTTCCACCACTGCGCCCAAGCGCCTTGGTCGAGGCGTGGGCTCCGGTCTGGGCAAGACCTCCGGTAAGGGCCACAAGGGCGCCAAGGCCCGTTCCGGCGGCGGCAAGCGCCCCGGCTTCGAGGGCGGCCAGATGCCTCTGTACCGCCGCGTCCCCAAGAAGGGCTTCACCAACATCTTCCGCACGGAGTATGCCACGGTGAACGTGGGACAGCTGGAGGTGTTTGATAACGGCACCGTCGTGACCGCCGCCATGCTCAAGGAAGCCAAGATCATCAGAAAGACGCTGGATGGGGTGAAGGTCCTGGGCAACGGCGAGCTGACCAAGAAGCTCACCGTGGAAGCCGCGAAGTTCACCGCATCGGCCAAGGAGAAGATCGAGGCCCTCGGCGGGAAAGCCGAGGTGAAGTAAGATGGCCAGAAACCCGAACAAAGTAGGCGTTTGGCAATCGCTTCGCAACGCGTGGAAGGTGCAGGATATCCGCAAGAAGCTCGTCTACACCTTCCTGATGCTGGTGGTATTCCGCCTGGTGGGCGTCATTCCCGCCCCCGGCGTCGATTACGCGCGCGTGCAGGCCTCCATGGGTTCCAACACGCTGCCGCTGCTGGACCTGGTCAACATGATGACCGGTTCCAACTTCCAGAACATGACCATCATGGCCATGGGTATTACCCCCTACATCAACTCCTCCATTATCATGCAGCTTCTGACCATCGCCATCCCCGCTCTGGAGCGCCTGCAAAAGAGCGGCCCCGAGGGCCAGAAGAAGATCGCGCAGATCACCCGCTATGTCACTGTGGGCCTCGCCGTGGTGCAGGCCATCGGCCTGGTGGCCAGCCTTGGCTACATCAAGAGCGGCTGGTTTAACACCGTGCTGGTGGGCGTGAGCATGGCCGGCGGTACCGCCCTGGCCATGTGGATTGGTGAGCGCATTACCGAGAAGGGCCTTGGCAACGGCATCTCGCTGCTGATCTTCGCCGGTATCATCTCCAACCTCTTTACCGGCTTCACCACTTTGATCCGCAACGCTTTCCAGGCGACCAGCCTTACCCCGTGGCTGACGCTTCTGGCGGTGCTGCTGGTGGCTCTGGTGATGATCGTGCTGGTCACGTTCGTGGATATGGGCGTGCGCCGCATCAACGTGCACTTCGCCAAGCGCGTCAGCGGCCGCAAGATGTACGGCGGCCAGAACAGCGTGATCCCCATGAAGGTGGTCAGCGTGGGCGTGTTGCCGCTGATCTTTGCCTATTCCTTCATGGCGTTCCCCGGCACCATCATCCAGCTGGTGGGCGGCTCCGACAGCGCCGCCGCCATCTGGTGGTCGCGCTACATGAACGGCGCCAGCTTCTGGTATCTGCTGGTGACGGCGCTGCTGATCGTCGCTTTCACCTACTTCTACAGCTCCATCTCCTTCCAGCCCGATGAGATGGCCAAGAACATCCAGCAGCAGGGCGGCGCGGTGCCCTCGGTGCGCCCGGGCAAGCCCACGGCGGATTATCTGCGCCGCATCAACAGCCGCCTGACCCTGTTTGCCGCGCTGTTCCTGGCGATCCTGGCCACGGTTCCCACGGTCTTTACCGTTGGACTGCAGACGCAGATTCCGTTTGCCGCCAGCAGCATCCTCATCGCGGTCAGCGTGGTGCTGGAGACCAAGCGTCAGCTGGACGACCTGCTGGTCAGCCGCAACTACGATTCCATCTCCTGACCAGAGCCGTCCGACCGTACGAATGATGCGCCGCTAAGGCGCGGCACAGGCACATTTACCGCATCTGTGGTATACTGTAAATGTGCCGCGCGTTAGCGGCCTTCATCCGTGAACAGGAGGAATGACGTATGAACATCATTTTCCTAGGCCCTCCGGGGGCCGGCAAGGGCACGCAGGCCCAGATCGTCTGCCAGCGGCTGGGGATTCCCCAGGTTTCCACGGGCGACATGCTGCGCGCGGCCATCGCCGCGGGTACCGAAATGGGCCGAAAGGCCAAGGAATACATGGACCAGGGCCAGCTGGTGCCCGATGAGGTCGTCATCGGCATCGTCAGGGACCGCCTGGCGGACGCGGATTGCCAGAAGGGTTACATCCTGGACGGCTTCCCGCGCACGGTGGAGCAGGCCAAGGCGCTGAGCACCTTCGCCAAGATCGACGTGGCCATCAACCTGGATGTGCCCGACGATGTGCTGGTCAAGCGCCTCAGCGGCCGCCGTGTGTGTCCGCTGTGCGGCGCGCCCTATCACGTGGACCGGCTGAACGGCGAAACCGTCTGCCGCGCCGACGGGACCCCGCTGATCCAGCGCGACGACGACAAGGCCGAGACGGTGCTGAACCGCCTTGCGGTCTATCATCAAAAGACCGCACCGCTGATCGACCATTACCGCGCGGAAGGCCTGCTGAAGAACATCGGCGGCGGTCTGAGCCTGGAGGAGATCAGCGAGGAGATCTTCAGGACACTTGAGGCGATCCAATGATTTATCTCAAGAATGCACAGCAGCTTGATTTGATGCGAAAGTCGGGCGCGCTCCTCTACGAGGTGCTCTGCCGCCTGCGCGAGGCCATCAAGCCCGGCATGAGCACTGCGGAGCTGGATGTGTACGCCGAGCAGCTCATTCGCAAGCACAAGGCGATTCCCTCGTTTCTGGATTACCAGGGCTATCCGGCCAGCATCTGCGCCTCGGTCAACGACGAGGTGGTGCACGGCATCCCCTCCGACAAGACCATCCTGAAAGAGGGCGACGTGCTTTCGATCGACTGCGGGTTGATTCTGGACGGGTGGCAGTCCGACAGCGCCTTCACGGTGGGCGTCGGCGCCATCAGCGAAGCGAACCGCAAGCTCATCGAGGTCACGGAGGAGAGCTTCTACAAGGGCGTGCGCAAGGCTGTGAACGGCAACCATCTGGGCGATATCGGCAGCGCCATTCAGACCTATGCCGAGAGCTTCGGCTACGGTGTGATCCGTGACCTTACGGGCCACGGCATCGGCCGGGCCATGCATGAGGAGCCCAGCGTGCCCAACTTCGGGAAACCCGGTCACGGCACCAGGCTGCGCCCCGGCATGACGCTCGCCATCGAGCCGATGATCGCCATGGGGGACTACCATGTGGCCGAGCTGGAGGACGGCTGGACCATCGTGACGGAGGATGGCAGCGTATGCTCGCACTATGAGCATACCATCGCCATCAACGAGCATGGCCTGCCGGAGCTTCTGACCTATCCGGGCTTTGCCCTGACGGAGGAAGCCGAGTGAAAGCACAGCCGACGGAACCGGGGCGTGTGGTCGTATCCACGCAGGGGCATGACGCCGGACGCTGGCACGTCATCGTGGACGTGCTGGACGGGCGCTACGTGCTCATCTGCGACGGAGAGGCGCGCAAGCTCGCCCGGCCCAAGAAAAAACAGGTCAAGCATCTTCGCGCGCTGCCGCTGACCTTTCCCGTGAGGGGAAAGGGAGCGTCCGGCGGGCCGATTGCCGACAGCGACATCCGCGCGGCGCTCCGTGCGGCCAGGAATGCTTACGAAACCAGGACCGGCTCCGCGCCCACGCGTGCGCGGCCAGAGAAAGACAAGGAGGAAGGCGCGCTTGTCCAAAAGTGATGTCATCGAAATGGAAGGCACGGTCATCGAGGCGCTTCCCAATGCGAACTTCAAAGTGGAGCTCGCCGGCGGCCACCGGATCATGGCACAGATTTCCGGAAAGATGCGCATGAACTTCATCCGCATCTATCCCGGCGACAAGGTCACGGTGGAGCTTTCGCCCTATGACCTGACGCGCGGCCGCATCACGTGGCGCAGCAAGAACTGATACCCGCGGCGGTTGCCGCCGCGCAAGTAAGGAGGATACGAGCATGAAGGTACGCCCCTCGGTCAAGCCCATCTGCGAAAAGTGCAAGATCATCAAGCGCAAGGGCCGCGTGATGGTGATCTGCGAAAACCCCAAGCATAAGCAGAAGCAGGGCTGATGGTTTGCGCCGTTGCCATGTGCATCCGGACGCATGAAATACGCCGCGCGGACAGGATTCGCGCGGCTTTCTTTTTGACAGAACACCGGCAATGTGCTAGAATGCAACAGAACCGGAGAAATCTGTGACTGGAGGGTTGACAATGAAAAAAATCATAGCGGTTTTAATGGCCATGGCCCTGATGCTGATGAGCGCTGCAGCCCTGGGCGAAGGAAATGTGCTCATGCCCGTGGAGCTGAACGTGGACAGCCTGGAATACGTGGATGAGACCCATTATCTCATCGCCCGCGACGCGGATTCCCGCCTCTATGGCCTTTACAGCACGGACGGCGAAATGCTGATTCCCTGCGAGTATGGCCTGCTGGCGTATGCGGAGTACGGCTTCTTTGAGGCCATCAACGAGGACGGGCTCAACACCCACGCGCTGCTGCGCGCCGACGGGCAGGCGGTGACCGGCTGGGAGTACGCGGCCTTTGAGATCCTGAGCGAAAAATGGGGTCTGGCGGTGACGCTGGAGCCTACCGAGAGCGAGGACTATGACTATTCCGGCGGCTTCCTGGGAGGCGGAGAGCACTACTTGGTCACGGCCTATGATGTCTATGACCTGGAAGCGGGGCAGAAGGTAGGGACCCTTGCGCGCGAGGACTGCGATACCGCCGTGGCCCATGGCGATTATCTCTACGTGGAGGACCGGCAGGAGGTCATCCATGTGTACGACAAGACCCTTGCCCCCGTGGAGACCGAAGTCACCTCGCTCTATAACGCCTATGGCGAGGCGGATGGCAACGCGGTGTGCCTCAGCGACGGGCGGGTGATCGCCGAGGACGCATACAGCGCCTACGAGGATACCGACACCGGCTATATTAAGGTGAACGGAAGCAACGGCGTTCGTCTGGTGGACGCCGAGGGAAACGTCCTGGTGCCGGAGGGTTTTGACTCCATCGGCGTGGTGTACGACGGCTATGTGACCGTGGAGCAGGACGATCTCTACGGTCTCTATGACCTGGCCGGCGGAAGGCTGGCGGTGCCCTGCGAATATGACGAGGTGTATTACTTCGGCCTGGCCACCATCTACCGCTATGTGAACAACGGCTACGTCTGCGTGGAGAAGGATGGCAAGGTGGGTTTTGTGGACACCGACGGGCAGGTAACCTGCGAACTCAAGTACGGCGCCGCAGGCGTGACGCAGCACGGCTGCAGCCTTACGGTGACGGACCTGGACGGCTCCATCTATATCGTGGCGGCCGACGGTACCCAGACCAAGACGGACTTTGACGAGGTGGACGAATACTCCGGCGGCGACGGTTCGCTGCTGATCGTCTGCAAGGACGATGCCTACGGCCTGGTGGACTGGCATGGCAACGAGGTGCTGCCGCTTGAGTATGCGAGCTACGACATCAGCATCACCGATTACGCGGATGCGGTGATTGTGGACGATACGCTGATGGTGCGGTAAAAGAACAGAAATGTAGGGCCCGGCGCGTTGCGCCGGGCCCTCTTGGCAGGATTGATTACAATGGCCGATCCGCGGGGCGCCCCCATGCCCTCCACGCCCTCCCGGCGGATGGGGGTCCAGGGGGTCACCCCCTGGTCATCCCCTGGCGCGGCCCGCTTCGATGGCTTTGAGGTTGATGTCGAGCAGATGGGCTTTCTTTTCGCCCAGCCATTCGCGGAGCGTTTCGACGAGGTTTTCGTCCGTGACCACATCGGTGGCGGCCTGGATGGCGCCGAGCATGACCATGTTGCTGACGCGGCTGTTGCCGAGCTGCTCGGCTACCTGGTTGCAGGCGACAGGGATGACCGTCACATCGGTGCGCAGCTCCACGCCCTCGATCAAAGAGGCGTTGTAGAGCAGCGTGCCGCCGGCAGGCATCATGGGCATAAACTTGATCAGACTGGGCTTGTTCATGGCCACCAGCACGGGCGGCTCGCTGACCAGCGGGCTGCCGATGGGCTCGTCGCTGACAACCACGGCGCAGTTGGCTTCGCCGCCGCGCATTTCGGGACCGTAGCTGGGCATCCAGCTGACCTCATAGCCCTGACGCATGGCCGCCTTGGCGATGAGCTGACCGATGAGCAGCACGCCCTGTCCGCCGAAACCGGCAATCAGAAATTGCTTTTCCATCACGCCTGGCCCCCTTCCGTGGTGATATCCTTGTATACGCCCAGCGGATAGGTGGGCATCATGTCGCTCTTCAGCCACTCAAAGGCTTCCTTGGGCGTCTTGCCCCAGTTGGTGGGGCAGGTGGAGAGAACCTCGACCAAGGTGAAGCCCTTTCCCTCCATCTGAAGCTGGAACGCCTTTTTGATGGCCGCCTTGGCCTTCTTGATATGCGGCACGTCATGCACGCTGACGCGCTCGATGTAGGCAGGCCCATTGAGGGTGGAGAGCATCTCGCTGACGCGCACGGGGTAGCCGCAGTGGCTCACGTCGCGGCCGTAGGGGCTGGTGGTGGTCACCTGCCCGGGCAGGGTGGTGGGGGCCATCTGGCCGCCTGTCATGCCGTAGATGGCATTGTTGACGAAGATAACCGTGATCTTTTCGCCGCGCGTGGCCGCGTGGACGATCTCCGCCGTGCCGATGGAAGCCAGGTCGCCGTCGCCCTGATAGGTGAACACCGCCCGGTCGGGCAAAACGCGCTTGATGCCGGTCGCCACGGCGGGCGCACGGCCGTGCGCGGCTTCCATCATGTCGCAGTTGAAATAATCATAGGCAAACACCGCGCAGCCCACGGGCGCGACGCCCACGGCCTTGTCGCCGATGCCCAGCTCGTCCAGGGCCTCGGCCACCAAACGGTGGATGATGCCGTGCGTGCAGCCGGGACAGTAATGGAACGGCTTGTCGGTGAGCATGCGGGTCTTTTCAAAGACGATGGCCATTACCGGTCGCCTCCCTTCGGGTTCTGATCGCCGTCGATGCTCTTTTTGATGGCGTCAATCGCCTTGCCGATGCCCTCGGCCATGAGCGTGGCGCCCTTGGCCAGCCCGTCGGCCGCCTTGCCGGCCACATCGGCGGCCTGCTTCTTGAGGGCCTCGGTCTTTTCGACGAATTCGGGGCTGCTGAGCTTCTCGTCGAGCTTGCGGCCCATTTCGCCCAGCTTTTCGCCCACGCTGCCGATGGCCTGATCTACCTGGCCGGCAAAGCCGCAGGGCTTTGCCATGCCCATGATGCGGTCCACCAGCTCCTTGACGGTGGGCACCATGCCGCCGGTACGGCCGTAGAACTCGACGGGCCGCTCGCCGTTCACGGCCAGGCGCACATCGTCGATCATCTGGCCCATGCTCATCTCCACACAGAGGTACTTTTTCGCGGTGGACAACGTGGAGCGGATGGCCGCTTCGGGGAAGGGCCAGAGCGTGATGGGACGGATCAGACCCACGCGCACGCCCTGCTCGCGGCACTTGCGCATGGCGCTGCGTGCGATGCGGCTGGTGGTGCCGTAGGCGACGAGCACGATCTCCGCATCCTCTACCAGCTCCTCCTGCCAGCGGCATTCGGCGGCCTCGATGGCGTCATATTTGGCCTGCAGGTGCTGACAATGCGTTTCCATGGCCTGCGGGTCGATGTAAAGGGAATTGATCACGGCGCGGGGGCTGTCCGCCGTGGGTACGTGGCCGGTCGCGGCCCAGGTCTTGGGCTTTAGATCGGCGGCGGGCTTGCGGTTGCTGGCCTCGTCCATGTCCACGGGTTCCATCATCTGGCCGATCAGGCCGTCGCCCAGAACCATGACGGGATTGCGGTAGCGGTCGGCGATGTCGAACGCCTCCTGTGTCAGCGTCACGGCCTCCTGCACGGAGCTGGGCGCCAGCACACACATGCGGTAGTCGCCATGGCCGCCGCCGCGCGTGGCCTGGTAATAGTCGCTCTGCGCGGGCTGGATGCTGCCCAGGCCGGGGCCGCCGCGCACCATGTTGACGATGACGCAGGGCAGCTCGGCGCCCACGATGTAGCTGATGCCCTCCTGCTTGAGGCTGATTCCGGGCGAGGAGGAGCTGGTCATCACGCGCCCGCCCGCGCCGGCCGCGCCGTAGACCATGTTGATGGCCGCGACCTCGCTTTCGGCCTGCAAAAAGCAGCCGCCTACCTGGGGCATGCGCTTGGACATGTATTCGGGAATCTGATTCTGGGGCGTGATGGGATAGCCGAAAAAGAAGCGGCATCCGGCCTGGATGGCGGCTTCGGCAATCGCCTCATTGCCCTTCAAGAGCTTTTTCATGGCCTTTCGTTCCTTCCTTGCGCTATTTTTCCACGGTGATCGCCACATCGGGACACATCGTAGCGCAGAACGCGCATCCGATGCAGTTGTCCAGATCCTTGCAGTGGGCGGGGTGATAGCCCTTTTTGTTCAGGTGCGATGTATCAAGCTCCATAATGTGCTTGGGGCAGGCATCCACACACAGGGCGCAGCCCTTGCACACATCTTCGTTTACGGTAACGACCGCCATACTCTGACCTCCTCCATCCAGCGTACTGACGTCCCGCAAGCGGAACGCGTTATCCTCTATTATAGACTTCATCCGGGTAAAGTCAACCGAAAAACCAGAAACGTACAGCGCCCCTCAGCCGCCGTACCCATGATCTGCTGCCAGCCCCTCCACGGCGGTCAGCAGCACCTCCAGCGCCTGGCGGCTCCGCTGCAGGTCAAAATCGCCCATTACGTCCTCCGGGGTGTGCATGACGCCTGGCCAGCTGCCGCCTTCGGCCACATTGCCCCGGAAGCAGACGTTGACCGCGTCGATTCCGGAGAGATGGAAGGATTCATGGTCGCTCGCGCCCAGGTGGCGCGGCACGCACCAGGTTACGCCCTCCTCCCCGGCGTCAAAGAGACCCGTCTCCTCCATGGCGGCAAGGATGGCCCTTGCGCCGGCGTTCACGGCGGGGCTGGCCTCCGTGCCGGATACGTAGCCGTCCTCCGTGCGCATGCCCAATGTATCGCAGGAAAAGGCCGCCTGCGTGTCCTCCGCGTCCACGAGCAGGATATCGACGTTAAACGTGGCCAGGGAGCGCTGCTTTTCGTCCGGCGTCAGATTTTCGACATACATCAGCGAGCCCTCGTGACCCGATTCCTCCCCCGTGAAGGCGATGAAGCGCAGCTCCGTATCCGGATAAGGCGCAAGCTGCTGGAAATACTCCATCGCCAGCAGCACCGTGGCCACGCCGCTGGCGTTGTCCCGCGCGCCGGGCGAAATGCTGTCATAGTGCGCGCACACGGTGATAATCCGGGGGTTCTCGTTGAGCGCAGGCTTCACCCCCACGATGTTGAACGCGTCATAGCCATTAGCGATGCATCCGCTTTTCCATAGGGTCTCATCGTCATAGCTCATACCGATGCGCTCGTATTCCTCCAGCAGATAGTAATAGGCCACGTCGTGCCCCATGCTGCCGACCGTCCGGATGCCTGCTTCCTCCGTCAGATAGGCGATGTGGTCATACCACCGTGCAAACGCATCCTCCGTCACCGCACCCAGCGCCATGGAGGGAATCAGCACAAGGGCCGCAATCAGCATCAGCATTCTTCGGATGGACATGGTGTTTCCCCACCTTCTTTCGTATTGCTATGGCATTCTTTATTCGGTTCCGCCGCGCCCAACTCCTTTTTTGAGCGGTTTACTTTTGCCTCGGTTTTGTGTACAATGCATACGTATCATCAGCAACCGAGTGGGAGGACGATTCGCATGAAGCATCATTTCCGCCGCGCCCTGTGCGCGCTTCTGGCGCTGGCCCTGTGCCTGCCGCTTGCGGCCATGGCCGACGTATCCATCACCATCATCGGGGAGGACGGAGAGCAGGAGCAGCTTCAGACCGTCGAATCCGAGGGGCAGGGCGACGCGCGCGAGGCCTTTATCGACGGCATCATCGACCTGGCGAAGGAAAAGTTTGACGAAGCCGGCGGCCAGCCCCAGCGCGCGCATTACAGCGGCGATATTTACGTGTGCAAAAACTTCACGGTCTATCTCTTCCGGGAGAACCGCGACCGCTTCCGCATGGCGGAGTATCCCGATACGCCCCTGGTCATTCCCGACAACAAGCCGCGCGAGGAGTGCACCGACTACGTCTACGGCGTGGAATGGAAGGACATTCCCGCCTCCGAGGGCAATCCCTTCTACGTGGCGGCCAGCTTCCGCTATGACCCGGACAAGACCAAGGAGGAAAACTGGGAGGACGCGCGCGCCTTTCTTAAGCAGGTCCAGCGCGGGGATTACTTCCAAATGGCCGCGAACTATTATTATGGAGTGGGCGCGCACAGCCTGATCTTCATTGAGGATTACGACCCGGAGACCGACAGCGTCACCTGGACGGACAGCAACATGCGCGGCGCGACGCGCAACGACGAGCGCTACGGCTATGTGCAGTATGACGCGGTCAAGGAGATCGACTGGTTTGTGGACGCATTCTGCCGCAAGAAGTATGGCGCGACGCTCTACCGCCTGCGCGACGACATCATCTGGGCCGAGTGACGCGGCCTGCAAAGCATAGAGAAGGAAGGCTTTCGGCATGAAATACGTACTGGTCATCGGCGACGGCATGGCGGACACGCGGCTGCCCCAGCTCGCCGGGAAAACGCCGCTGGAGGCGCTGGCCCTGCCCGCTTTCGACCGCTGCGCAGGATGCTTCTGCGGCCGCGCGCTCACGGTGCCGCACGGTATGCCCGCGGGCAGCGACACCGCCATATTGAGCATCTTCGGCTACGCGCCGCAGACCTATTATACGGGACGCAGCGTGCTGGAGGCCGCGGGCATGGGCGTGACCCTGCCGGACGGAGCCGTCAGCTTCCGCGTCAACCTGTGCGCCGTGCTGCCCGGCGAGGACGGCCGGCTGGTGATTCACAGCCACAATGGCGGCAACATCCACGGCGAGGAAGCCACCACGTTGATGAATGACCTGCTGTCCGATCCCGGCTTTGCGGCGCTGATGAAGGACGCGGGCCTTTCCATCACGGTGACGGACACCTTCCGGCATGTGGGCGTAATGACGTCCGGCGCGCGGGACCTGGCCAGCGTCTGCCTGACCGAACCGCATAACGTGCTGGAGCAGCCCATCGAGACGCATTTGCCCCATATGACGCGCGAGACGGACGATGCGGCGGCACGCAAGCTGTGCGACGACATCCGCGCGCTCATGCTGCGCAGCTACGAGGTGCTCAAGGATCATCCCGTCAACCTGCGGCGAAAGAGCCTGGGCCTGCTGCCCGCCGATATGATCTGGCCCTGGGGCGCCGCCACCGCCGTGCGCCTGCCCTCCTTCCGCGAGAAGTACGGCCACTGGGGCACGGTGGTCAGCGCCGTGCCGCTGGTATGGGGCATCGCGGGTCTGGCCGGGCTGAAAACGCCGCATGTGGAGGGCGCGACCGGCGATCTGGATACCAACTATGAGGGTAAGGTGCGCTGCGCCCTGGATGCGCTGGCCGGCGGGGATGACTTCGCCGCCGTGCATGTCGAGGCTCCGGATGAGATGGCCCACGCGGGCGATCTGGGCTGCAAGCTGGAGGCCATCCAGAACGTGGAAAGCCGCGTGGTCGCGCCCATCCTGAACGAGCTAAGCGCGCGGGGCGAGGATTTCCGCCTGCTGCTGCTGAGCGACCATCCAACGCTCCTGACCACGCGCACGCACGATGGCAGCCCCGTACCCTATGCCATCTACGACAGCCGGACCGCAGCCGCCGCGCGCGCGGCGGGAAAGCCCGCTCCCCTGCGCAAGTTCTGCGAGGAGGAGCTGGCCTGCGAGCCGGTGCTGATGGACGGCACCGAATTGATGAAGCTGCTGTTTGAGGCGGAGAAGCGCGCATAAGCGTTTCAAAAAGAGAAGGAACGCGGCGGATCAATCACCTTTTCGCGGATTGGAGAACCCGCGGGCCCTCCGGATGAATGGAACTGCCTGACGCCTTTTTCAGAGCCGCGATTTGGAGAAGGCATCCCGCCCCACCGACATGTGGGGGTGAATTCGGAAGGCTTGCGCAGTAAGGGTTCCTTATTCTTCCGGACGGTTTACAGCAGCGTTGAAAAGAAGGGGGCGGCGACCACGGTCGTCAGACCTGCGGCGATGATGGCGAGGCTGCTCATCGCGCCTTCCACCTGCCCCAGATCCATGGCGCGCGCGGTGCCGATCGCATGCGACGCCATGCCGATGCCAAAGCCGCGCGCCACGGGATCGGTGACGCCGAAGAAGGCGAGCAGCCCTTCGCCTGCCACGCCGCCAAACATGCCGGCGATCATGATGGCGGAGGCGGTGATGGGCACCACGCCGCCCAGCTCCTGCGACAGGCCGTATCCAATGGCGGATGTGATGTTTTTGGGCAGCAGCGAGGCATACAGCTCATGCGGAAACGAAAACAGGCTGCTGAGCGCAAACACGCAGCCCAGCCCGCACAGCACGCCCGCAAGCAGTCCGGCCAGCATGGCCTTCCAATGCCGTTTCAGCAGAGCCAGCTGCTCGTAGAGCGGCACGGCAAGGCAAACGGTGGCGGGCGCCAGAAAATAGGAAATGACCTCCGTGCTGTGCTGATAGGCGGCGAAATCCACATCCAGAGCAATCAGCGTGCCGATGACGCATAGCGTGGCGATCAGCAGGGGATTGAATACCGCCAGACGAAAACGACGCTTGACCGCCAAACCCAGCGCATAGAACGCCAGGCTGATCAGCGAGCCAAAGAACAGGGAGCCATTGAGCAAATCCCTCATTGCCGTGCGCCCCTTTCCCGGCGGATCGCCGCCTGCGCCACGCGCCCCGACACCACCATGACCAGCGCCGAACCCACGATGCATACGACGAGAAAGGGAAGCAGAACCGGGAGCAGCTGGTCTGCCACGTCCATGATGCCCACGCAGGTGGGAAGGAACATCACCGGCATAACTGCGATCAAAAACCGGGAAACAGGCTGAATTTGCGCGGGCTTCAGCACCCCTGTTGCAAGCAGTGCCAGCATCAGGCACAAGCCGTATACGCTGGCCGGAACCGGCAGCGGAAGAAGCGCGTTGAGAACTTCACCGGCAAAGGAAACGGCCAGGATGATGCCCAGCTGCATCAGATATTGCATGAGTATTGCCTCCTTTACACATACACAGAAAACCGCTACAGCTCGTAACGGTCCAGAATGAGCTGCGCCACCCGCGCGCGTGTAAGCCGCTGGTCCATGGCCTGCTTTTCAATCGCCCGGTGCGCCTCGGGCTCGGTCAGACGCGCATGCTCGATCAGCAGGCATTTGGCCCGGTCCACGAGGCGGATTTCGTCCAGCTTGCGGTGCAGCTGTTCGTTTTCGCGGCTGAGCGTCATGAGGCGGCGGTGCGTGGCGGCCGCCAGCTGGACCGACTGCTGAAGAACCTGCGGGATCACGGGCTTGCCCACCAGCAGCACGCCCGCTTCGGTGGCGGGTGTGTAGACCATGCTCATCAGCTCGGCCCTCACCAGCAGCACCACGGCGCTCAAAGTGACGCCCGTCAGCTCCATGGCCAGCTCCAGTCCGGTTTCATCGGGCAGAGGAGCGTTGATCACCACCAGCGGCCACGTGTCCTGCGCGGCGGCGCGCCTCGCCTCCCCGGCGGACGCGGCGGAGGCGATGGTGAGGAAACCGGCGGAGGCCAGCGCCTGTCGCAGCTTGTCCACTCCCCGCGCCGATACCAGAAGCGCGCGTTCCTGCGCCATATGCATCCCCCCTCCCCGGCCAGGGCCAATCAGTAACGCAGCAGCTGTCTGCGGGCTAGTTCGGACGCGTTGCCGCGGCTGCTTTCCATCAGCGACCGGGCGCGCGCAAAGAAGCATTCCGGGGCTTCGCCGGGCAGGACGCGGCGCACAAAGCCGCTGCCGCAAGCCAGGGCCAGGGCTTCATCCATGGAGGCGGGCAGGGTTTTCGCCTGATCGGGCGAAACGCAGTAGGGTTCCAGGGAGGCGTTTTCCGCCATGCCCTCCAGCGCGGCTTCAATCAGCAGCGCAAAGCCGATGTAGGGATTCATCGTGGGGTCCGGGCTGCTCAGCTGCATACGCGCAAAACGGCTCTGCGGAAGAGGGATGCGCAGCGCGCTCCGGTCCCGCTCCATCGACCAGCACAGCCGGTTGAACGCGCCGCAAGCGCCCAGACGGTCATAGCTGCCGGGCAGAGGGTTGAGAAACAGCGTGATTTCCGCAAGGCGGCGCAGCACGCCCGCCATGGCGCTTCGGGCCATCGGTTCCAGACGGCCGTTTTCCAGCCGGAACAGGTTGCGCCCGTCCTGATAAAAGGACAGCTTTACATGCAGGCCGTTGCCCTCCTCGCCCGCCAGCGGACGGGGAAGAAAGGTAGCGTGCACGCCGTAGCGCTGCGATACCGACCGTACGGCGTGGAGAAACGCTACGTAATGGTCTGCGGCGGTGACGGGCTCGGCACGGTGAAAATCGACCTCATTTTGTCCGGGACCCCGCTCATGATGGCTGCTTTCCGGACGGATGTTCATTTGTTCCAGCGTCAGCACGATATCCCGGCGGATATCCTCGCACCGGTCCATGGGGGCGACGTCCATATAGCCGCCCTGGTCATGTGGCTCCAGCGTGGGACGGCCGCGGTCGTCCAGATCCAGCAGGTAAAACTCGCAGTCCGTGCCGATGCGAACCTCCAGCCCCGCCTCCCTGGCATGGCGTGCGGCCGTGCGCAGAAGCGCGCGGCCGTCCATCCAAAAGGGCTCGCCTCCGGGCGTAAGCAGGTCGCACAGGAGACGGCATACGCGCCCGGATTGGGGTCTCCAGGGCAGCATGCAGAGCGTGTCCGGGTCCGGCCGCAGCAGCAGGCTTCCGCCCGGCGCGCAGGCGCAGCCGGGTACGGCGGTGGCGTCGATGGCCACGCCGCTCTCCATCGCCGGGGCCAGCTGATCCGGCAGAACGGCGATGTTTCGAAGCTGTCCGAACAGATCCGTAAAGGCCAGGCGGATAAACTTCACGTCGTTTTCTTCTATAAAGGACAGAACCTCGTTGGCCAGCATGGAAAGGCCCCCTTTCGCGGCTTGCGCGGCTTTTCCGCGCCCGCATCATTATAGCACGGCCCCCATGGACTGCCAATTCAAGCCGGAACGCCGGCGCGTAAAAAGACAAAGAAAAAGCGAAGCGCGGGGAGGCCCCTGCACCCCGCACTTTGTCGGCAGCCTGAGCCCACAGGGCTGGCGCTTCTCTCCGCGCCGAAGGTCACACGCTTCCTCCGGTGTCCCAAAGCCTCATGCCGCCGCGCCTTGCCGCATCCCCTCCGCGCGCCGGAAGCGGCGTACCAGCGCGCCCAGGCCAATCTGAATCAGGGGGGCCAGCACGGCTGCCGATGCGAGCACCCACCACTGCCCTCCGGAAACGGGCGAGAGGTAGAATACGCGCGGCAGCAGCAGCACCGCGCCTGCGAAGAGCGCCGCCATTGCCGCGACCAGCCCGCCGCGCAGCGCGTTGAGGGGGAGACAGGTCAGGAACAGCACCACAAGGCCGGAATACCCCGCGATCAGGGTGCTGAGCGTGCTGACCACATCCTGGGAAAAGCCCAGCCTGTCGGAGAGAGCCATGAGGGGAATGATCAGCGCAGCCGTGCATACGCCGCCCGGCAGGGCGCGCATGATCACGTTGCGAAGGAAGCTGCCGCTGACCCGGTCCCGGCTGGGCTGAAGCGCCAGCACAAAGGAGGGCAGGCCGATGGTGAGAGAGCTGACCAGCGTGAGCTGGATGGGGGCGAAGGGGTAGGCGAAGGGAAAGATCAGCAGCAGCACGGAGAGGATGAGGCTGAAGATATTCTTGACCAGAAACAGCGACGCGGCACGCGTGATGTTGTTGATGACACGGCGGCCCTCCAGCACGATGCGGGGCATCACGTCAAAGTCCGCGTCCAGCAGGGTGATCTGCGCCACGCGGCAGGCGGCGTCGCTGCCGCCTGCCATGGCGATGGAGCAGTCCGCCGCCTTGAGGGCCGGGATATCGTTCACGCCGTCGCCCACCATGGCCACGCCATGGCCATCCCTGCGCAGCGCTTCGATCAGGCCCTGCTTGTCCTGCGGGGATACGCGGCCGAAGATGGTGTAGCTGCGGGCCAGGGCGGCATAATCCTTGTCCCCGGATAGGGAGGAAAGGTCCACCATGCGCTCCGCGCCGGGCACTCCGGCGGCCGCGGCGGCATGAGAGACGGTGAGCGGGCTGTCGCCAGAAATCACCTTGAGCGAGACGCCCTGCTCGCCAAAGTATCGCACGGTTTTCCGCACGTTGGGACGCAGCGCGTCCCGAAGGCATAGAAGCGCAAGCGGCTCAAGTCCCTCCGGCAGGGTTTCCCCGGACAGGGCGGCGGCGGAACG
>CALVNG010000026.1 GCA_944349545.1 uncultured Eubacteriales bacterium | reverse complement strand
CGGCGGCGTCGAAAACGTCCTCTCCCTCTCCAGGGGGTGACCAGGGGGTGACCCCCTGGACCCCGGACTGCCCGCCCGGCGGGCGGGCAGGGGGGCGCGCGGCGGGTTGCAGGAAAAAAACGACGCCCGGTGGCAGAAGGCCAGGGGGTGACCCCCTGGACCCCGGACTGCCCGCCCGATGGGCGGGCAGGGGGCGCGCAGCGGGTTGCAGGAAAGAAACGACGCCCGGTGGCAGAAGGCCAGGGGGTGACCCCCTGGACCCCGGACTGCCCGCCCATCGGGCGGGCAGGGGGCGCGCAGCGGGTTGCAGAAAAGAAACGACGCCCGGTGGCAGAAGGCCACCGGGCTTGTTGCCGCCGGAGGGCAGAAGGCCCTCCGGCTTTATGCTGCGGAAAACGGATGCCGTAGCGGACACGGGTAAGCAGCCCCATCGCCCGCGGGAACGGCCTCTGCCCTCTACGGTCTCCCGGCGGAGCGGGGGTCCAGGGGGTCACCCCCTGGTCAGTCCCTGGGGTCGCCGGTTTTGCCGTCGAGCTCGACGCTCCAGAGTATGTTGTGCGTGTCTTTTTCACAGATGTAGACGGACCAGTAGACGGGCTCGCTATAGCCCAGGCGATAGAAGCCGGAGTAGAGGTCCAGTTCATCGGCGGGAACGGCGGCGTCGCCGAGGGCTTGGGCGTAAGCGTCCAGCGCGATCTGCTCGGCCTCCTCCAGCGGGAGGTCGTCCTCGCCGGGCAGGATATAGTAGTGGTCGTGGCTGCCCAGATACATCTCCTCCAGCTGCCCGTACCAGGCCTTGTCCTCCACGGACCAGAACTCCATCGGCACGTTCTCTCCGTATTTGGAAGCCATGATGCTCAGCAGACGATTCAGGTTGCGGTCGTGGTCGTACTGGATGCGGGTGGTGCCGCTGAAACGGTCGGGCAAGAGGTCATAGAGCAGGGCGTCCGCCTCGTCGGAAAGCGCCGCGTCCTCCATGAGCATGAACATGCCCTCCCCCTCCAGGGAAACGTGCAGCCAGTAGTCCAGCTGACCCAGCACCGATACCCCGGCGCCGTCGCGCTCCAGCGCGGCCACGTCGGATTCGCGGTGATTGAGGGTGTACAGGGTGGTGAAGCCGGATTCCTCCCCAGCCGCCAGCGTAGCGGCCGGAAGCGTGTCCGCCGGCTTTTCATACACCAGGTCGCGCAGGGGCATCCAGCCCGGAATGCCGGAGGTATCGCCGTCCCCGGCGATGAGCACGCGGGCCCAGTTGGGCTCGCCCTCCACGCTGTTCCATTCCGGAAGGGCGCTGCTCTCGCACAGCTCAACCACGGTAACGGGCGTGCCGTTGAGATAGATGCCCATGGGGCAATTCACATCATTGGCGGAGGGGCCAGGCAGGAGTACGGTTCCCACGCCGTCCGCGGCGTGTACCCAGGCATTCGTCGGAAGGGCGAAGCCGTCCTCCTCGACCATGGCCAGCGCGCCGCCCAGCACGGCCGTCAGGGCCAGCGCCAGCGCGCACAGCGCCGCGCCCGTGCGGCGGCGTCCCTCCATGATGGCGGTGATGCGGCGCTTCATGCCGTTGCGCCCGCCGTAGAACGACGTGCACAGGGCGGTGCGGGTACGCGCCTGCCGGCGGATGACGCGCAGGATGGTTTCGGAATAGAAGCGGCGCTCCTCCTCATCTGCGCGGGCGGTGACGTGGCTGTCGCAGGAAGCCTCCTGATAGAAGCACAGGGAGCGCCCCATGGCCCAGACCAGAGGATTGTACCAGTGCAGGGCGTAGGCCAGCACCAGTCCGGCCTTGACCAGAAGATCCCCGCGCCTGAGATGCGTCAGCTCATGCCGGAGGACCAGCACCAGCTCGTCGGTGGTGAGTTCCTCATCCGGGAGCAGAATCACGGGATGCAAAAGGCCCATCAGCATGGGGCTGGATACCGTGGGGCACAGGCGCAGGGCGACCCGGCGGCGAACGCGCATCTCCGACAGGCAGGCTTTCAGCGTGGCGGTATAGCCCTCCGCCTCGCAGGGCATCTGCCAGCGGCGCACGGTGCGCGCAAAGCGCAGGTGGCTCACCGCCGCCAGCGCCAGCACCGCCGCCGCGCCCGCCAGCCAGATCCACGCCAGCACGGAGAGCCAGTCCACGGGAATGACAGCCTTTGCCGAAGCGCTCTGCTCTCCCTCCACGGCCGCGAGCGTCAGGTCTGCCGTGGCCGTTCCGGGCCTATTCTCCACATTTGCATGCTGAGCGTCGACACCGGTCCGGACAGGCTGATAAGCGGCCTGCCCGGCGGCAGACGCCTGTACAGCCGATGGCGCCTGCATGGCCTCCGCCAGCTGGGTTTCGGCGCTCGGCGGGACTGCGGTTGCCGCGCTGCCTGCGACGGGCCGCGACAGCGCCTGCGGCACCTCCACCGTCATCAGCGGGCGGCTCGCCAGCAGGCTGAAGGGAATCAGCAGGCCCGCCAGCACCACCACCCAGACACGGTACAGCCCGCGCGGGCCGTAGCGCTTTCCGAGCAGCGGCAGCAGCGCCAGGTAGACCAGCGCCAGCGCCGACAGGCCCGCGCCTGTGCAGGCCATGGCCAGAAAATAGCTCTTCATGAATGCCCGCCCTCCTTTTGCCGCTCAAGCCACCGGCTCAGCTCGTCCAGGTCGCTTTCGGTCAGGCGCTCGCTTTCCAGGGCGGTCAGCAGGCTTTTGAAGCTGTTGCGGTGGTAGTGCTCCACAAAGCTCTCCGTTTCCATGCGCAGGTATTCCTCCCGCGTGATGATGGGATAAAACGCCCGCTCGCGCCCGCTGCCCCGCTCCACGCGCAGAAAGCCGCGCTCGGTCAGCCGCCCGAAGAGCGTAACCACGGTTTGAATCTTCCAGCCGCGTTCCCGGCCAAGCGCCTCCATCACCATGGTGGTGGTCACGGGCGGCTCGCGGTCCCAGATATAGGTCATGATCTCAAATTCGGTATCGGGCAAACGCTGCGATTTCATATGGGTTTCCCCCTTCGCGTTCTGATAAGACGGCACGTGTTACAGACAGTCTTATAATACAGCGTGTCTTATTTGCTGTCAATGCCTTCCGTGAAGATTTTTAATTTGTAACAAGCGCATCCAGCGGTTGACAATTTGTAAGACATAATGTAGTATGATGGTGACGGCAAGAGACAGACGAAAAACGAATCAGGAGGAATCCCAGAATGAACAGAGCATTCAAACGCCGCATGGGGCGCTTGCTGATCGCGCTGCTGCTGCTTGCGCTGCTGTGCCCCGCCGCCCTGGCGGACGACCAGACCGCCGATACCTGGTACTTCGGCGGCACCGGGCAGGAAACCTTCTATGAGGCCACGCCCCTGCCCAACGGCTGCCTGCTGCTCAACGGCTCCACCCAGCTGGGACGGAACGGGCAGGAGCAGCTGCCCTTTTCCTCAAGAGAGAAGCGCGCCTGGCTTCTGTGCCTGAATCCGGATGGGAGCATCGCCTGGGAGGTCATCGACGGCGCGGAGGGCACCACCCGTTACGTGGTGCCGCAGGTGCTGGCGGACGGGCGCATCGCCGTGCTGTACTACAACAGCCCCAGCCAGGTGACGGAGGCGGTCGCCATCCGCTACTTCACGCAGGATGGCGAGCCCGCGGGCGAGGTAAGCCTGCCTGCGAACGCCCCATTCGAGCTTCCGGGAGATCGGTGCGCGGGAGGCTATGTCTTTTCCGGCTATCAGGTAGACACCCAGTTTGCGGATGAATCAGGAATAAACACCCTGCCCGACGCCGGGGAAATCTCAGTGAAAAGCCTCGCTAAGCGCTCGGTGCTGGCCACGGCAGATGGGCAGATGATCTGCGGCTTCTTCACGGTAGAGAGGGAACGCCACGCCGCCGTGGCTTATGTGGACGCGACCGGCGCCGAGCGCTGGCGGTTCTCGCCGGACGAATACGCCGCCGGAAACTTCGGGATACCCTGCCTGCAAAAGGACGGCAGCATTGTTTTCCTCTGGTCCCGCGCGGACCCCGATACCCGCGAGACGACGGCTATGAGCCTACTGTGCCTGGACCAGGACGGCGCGCTATTGTGGGAGCTGCCCGTACCCACCGATATCGGAACCGAGTTTACGCCGGTGGACGGCGGCTATGTATTCTGCCGCACCTGGCAGGAAAAGACGTACACGCACGCCCGCTTCACGCTGGTAGACCCCAACGGGCAGGTGGTGGAGGTGCGCGACGCCCAGCCGCGCAGGGAGGAGTTCTCCGGCGAGATCATGTTTACCTGGAACGGCGAGGCGTGGCTGCTGACCAACGCCGAGCGCTCGTCCAACCGCGTCAACGACCGCCAGGACGAGCTGGAGCTGGTGGACGCGGCGCTGATCCGCGTGAACGCCTGCGAGGTTGTCACGGAGTAAGGGACGGCGCGTTTCGCCGCTCGTGCCGCGCCGGCATCGCTGCGGCACAAGAGAAAGGCCCGTCAAGGCAGCTGCGCTTTGATGGGTCTTGATTAATTGTTCAGCGTAACCTTGAACAGGTACTGCGGCAGCACGCGGCGGTATTCCTCGTACAGCCCCGTCTCCTCATACAGGCGGACGTAGTAGCGGTACAGCTCGTTTTTGACCTTCATGGCGTTCCAGGGATGGATCACCGCCTGCCGCGAGGTGGACAGCGCCAGGCCGCCGGGGCTTCGCACGTAGTCATAGACGGAATCGGCCAGCACCGCCACATAGCGCACCCAGCGATAGTACTGGGTATTGAAGGCAAAGTCCTCGCCCCAGGGCAGGCGTCCGTCGCAGCGGATGGCATTGCGCAGGATCACGTCGCGGCGGTAGAGCTTGTTCCACAGGACGGCATAAAAAAAGCTGTTGGGATGTGCGGACAGCCGGTCCAGAAACTGACGCTGGCTGAGAATCATGTCCTGATCCAAAAAGCCGCGCTTCCTTTGCAGCTGGCCGATCACCTCGGTGTAGGGGGCGATGACCAGGTCGCACCTGCGCTTTTCCATGGCCTCCACCATGCGCCCGGTGGCGTCGGGCGCCAGCAGGTCGTCGCTGTCCACGAACTGAAGGTAAGTCCCCACCGCGTTGTCGATGGCCAGGTTGCGCGCGGCGGCCACGCCCCCGTTGGCCTGGGCAAACACGCGCACACGCCCGTCCTGCGCGGCAATCTCCCGCAGCAGCGGAAGGCTCCCGTCGGTGCTGCCATCGTCCACGGCCAGCACCTCGATATCCTCAAAGGGCTGGCGCAGAACGCTTCCGAGACAGCCCGCAAGCGTCTTTTCCGCATTATAGACCGGCACGATCACACTGACGGCCGCCCGCTTCAAGCTTTCCCCTCCCCGGCGCGTCAGACCCTGACGCCGTCCTCTTTGCGCTCCTCATCCGATTCCACGCCTGCCAGACCCACATCCTCCAGGCGCACGGTCATGTCCTCCAGATGATTGATGGTATGCTCGGTCTTGACCCAGGTGGTCTGGTGGCGGTGCTTGAAGAGGCCCACCACCTGCGCCCAGCCCGCCAGCATGGTATTGATCAGCATGCTCCACAGCATGGGCAGCAGAATTTTCAGATCCACGCGGCGGTGGTTGTCCAGCCATTCGCCCATGTAGAACAGGAAGATGAACGAATAGATGAACAGCACGATGCTCGGCCAGTTCAGCGTGAGCCAGCTCTGCATGGTGGCGTGCACCGGCGGGCTTTCAATCCACCCGGCCAGCTTGAACAGCTCCATCAGAAGCCCCAGCACCAGCTGCGCCACCAGCACCACATAGGGTGTGAGACTGTACATGTAGAAGAATGTGGAGAAGAATTCGCCCAGGCGGATGCGCCTGTGAAACAGCGCCCGGAACAGCCGGCCCGTGTTTTTGAAGGCCACGAACCAGTGACCCTGCGCCCAGCGCGTGCGCTGGCGGAAGCTGGCGCAGAAGCGCGTGGGCTTTTCGTCATAGATGCGCACGTTGTTGTTCCACAGGATGCGCTTGCCGTCGCAGGTGGCCTCGATCTGCAGTTCAAAATCCTCGGTCAGGGACATGGCGGTCCATCCGCCGCGGCGGTGCAGGTACTGGGCCGACACGGCAAATCCCGTGCCGCCGATCACGCTGTTGAGGCCGAGACGGCTTTTGGCGTATTGGAAAAAGCGGTTGGTGATGGTATAGGTCATGTAATAGAACAGCGCCACCATGCCCTTGCGGTTCTTGCAGCCCAGGTAGCACTGGATGATGTCCGCCTTGCCCTCCGCCGAAAGGTACTGGCTGTTGACCTCCAGAAACATGTTGGGATCCACCAGGTTGTCGGCGTCAAAAAACATGACCAGGTCGTAATGCTCCTGATACCCGTCCAGGGCGTTGAGCGCCTTTTGCAGGACGATGGGCTTTCCGGTCGGGGCGTCGGGGCCTTCCTTATGGCTTTCCAGCACGTTGGCCCCCATGCGCCGCGCCACCTCCACGGTGCCGTCGGTGCAGTTGTCAGCCAGGATATAAAAGTCATACAGCTCGCGCGGGTACTCCATGTGCTCCAGGTTGTCGATGATATCCGCGATGACCGCCTCCTCGTTGTGGGCGGGCACCAGCACGAGAAAGCGCATCTGCGGATCGTGATCCTGATAGTTTTTGGTATTGCGCTTGAAGCCAAAAAAGCTGATGCACAGCTGGTAGAACAGCATCACCACCAGCCAGGCGCTCATGACACCCATGACAGCCTCAATGACTGCCGTTATGATTTCCACAGGCTAACATCCTTCCATCTGCATATCCGGCAACAGGCAACACTTATTTATACTATATCCCCCTGCTGCCTGTCAATGCATGTCATAAAATGAGCACTCTCCGATGAACTCCCGAAGGATGCTCAGGGGCGGGATTTCGTCCATCACATCGCCGTCCACCGGCAGGAAGTAATGCAGCACCTTGAGCAGGCGGTGCGCTACCAGGTGCTCCGGCGCGCTGCGGGGGATGGAGAGCAGCAGCTCATAGGCAATGGTTTTGAGCACGGGCAGCTCATAGTGCAGGGAGGTATTGAACATCACGTCGGCCTTTTCCATGTTGGGAAAGATCCAGCGTTCCTCCCCCGCGCGCACCTTGGGCCACATGTCGATGGTTTCCACGGGCGAGGTGTTGCGAAACCGCATGTCGCGCACGATGCGCCGCAGAAGCCGCACATCCGTCGTGCGGATGCGGTTGTGGTCGTCGAGGTTGATGCAGCTGAGCGCGCTGACGTAGATGCCGTAGGTCAGCTGCTCGGGCACCTCGGAGGTGATGCGGTCGTTCATGCCGTGAATG
This sequence comes from uncultured Eubacteriales bacterium, assembly GCA_944349545.1. Taxonomy (GTDB): domain Bacteria; phylum Bacillota; class Clostridia; order Christensenellales; family Aristaeellaceae; genus Limiplasma. The sequence continues at coordinate 18,608 of CALVNG010000026.1, read as the reverse complement.
CCCTCCAGCAGCAGCGGCTCGTCGGGGCCTACGGTCAGCTCGTAGCTCCTTTGGCAGCGGGTGCCGGTCTTGAAGTCGAATCGCGGCATCTGAACGGTGCGTCCGCTGAGCAGCTCCTCCAGGCAGGCGGTGAGCAGGGGTACGTCCAGCGCGTCCACATGCTCCAGGTCAGGCTTGCCGTCGGGCTCAAGGGGGATATCGCGGCGGTCGCGGTAAAAGTCGTCCAGCGAAACCAGGTGCGGCCGCTGTCCCAGCACGCGCAGGTGCACGGCCAGCCGGTTGGCAAAGGTGGTCTTGCCGCTGGAGGAAGGGCCGAAGATCATCACCACGCGCGCGCCGCGCCGCAGAATCTCGTCCGCGATGCCGGCGATGGACTTGTCGTGCAGGGCCTCGTTGATGCGGATAAATTCGCGCAGGCGGCCCTCGCGGATCATCCGGTTCACATCCGCTGCGTTTTCCGCGCCCAAAATGCGGCACCACCGCTGGGAGGTGGCGAACTCGCGCAGGAATTTGGCGCGGGACACATAGGGCGCGGGCTCGTCGGGATTGGCGGGCGAGGGCGCCATCAGCACCACGCCGGGGTAGTGCGGCTTGACCGCAAAGGCGCGGATCATCCCCGTGGAGGGCAGCATGGCCCCGTAAAAATATTCGCACAGCGGGCCGATGCGGTACATGCGGATACTCTGCTGCGGGCGGTAGCGCAAAAGCCGGGCCTTGTCCAGCCAGCCCTCGTTTTCAAAGTAGGCGATGGCCTCCTCGCGGGTCCATTCCTCCTTCTGGAAGGGCAGGTCCTGCCGGACCAGCTCGCGCATGTCCTCCTCAATGGCGCGGGCCATTTCATGTCCGATCTCCCCGTCCAGAAGGCGCAGGTACAGGCCGTAGCCCACGGAGTTGAGCATGCGCACTCGCTTGTCCGGATAGAGCCGCTTCAGGCTTAGCAAAAACAGAAAGCGCAGCGACCGCTCGTAGACGCGCCGGCCTTCCTCGTCCTGATAGGTCAGCGGCTCCAGCGCGCTGTCCTCCTTTAGCGGGTCGGACAGCTCCACGCATGCCCCGCCCCGCATGGCGCATAGCACGCGCTCCGCACGCTCCTCAGGCAGCAGGGCGCGGATGGCCTGGCCCGCGGTGGTTCCGGAGGCGAAGTCTCCGCTCCGCTCCCCGATCGTAATGTGAATCATGCCTTGTTCGGCCATGGCCGCGCCTCCTCTCCTGGTCAGGCGTCCTCAAAGGGCATGTTGCTGGAAAACGCCGCGGACAGGTCCTCCACGTCCACGTGCTCATAGTCGCCGCGCTTGAGGCGGTACTGGTATTGCAGCTCCTTGGTGTGCACATAGGCGCGGGTCTGCCGGTTGGCCGGCAGCACGCTCAGATGCATGCCCTTCTGGCCGTCGGGCAGCTGCGAAAAGCGGATCTTCACAAACATCAGCCCGTGCTGCTGGCAGCGGCTGAGCGCCACGTACTTGCCCGGCGCCTGCGGAATGAGCGCAGTCTGCCGCCTGGTGGGCTGGCCGCAGGTAGGGCACCTGGGCGCGGCCAGCGCCTCGCCCTCCAGCGCCTCGCGCACGGAAGGCACCAGGTCGGTCACGCGGAAGCGGCTGCGCCGGTCGTTATGGCACAGCTTGCGCGGCTGCTCCTCGTAACGCAGCACGTCCATAGGGCGCGGCAGCTTCCTGAGCACCTGCGCGGTATAATACGCGTCGTGCATGGCGTTGTGAAAGCTGCGATCCTCGTCCACCTCCACGCCCAGGGCCTCCATCGCGGTTTTCAGCGCCGTTTGCCCGCTTTTGCCCGCCTCGGCGGCGTAGAGGCGCTGCAGGTCGTACATCTTGGGCAGGGGGCGCTCCACACGGAAAAAGTCCACGTTCTGCTGCAGAACGCTCACATCGTCGCAGCCCCAGGTGACGAAGGCGCAGTCCTCCCCGCACCAGTCCATGAACGACTCCATCGCCTCCGGGAAGGCGGGGGCGTCGCACAGCACGTCCCGCGTAAGGCCGGTCATGCGCCTCACCCGCGGATGGATGGTCTGATAGTGCGTGGGATTCACCGGTATGGAGATGGTATCCACGATTTCCAGCGCCTCATTCAGCTTGGCCGCGCCAAACTGGATGACCTCAAAGAGCAGCCGGTCCCCCACACGGCGGTAGGCCGCGCTCTGATAGCTGGTCGGCTGGTTCCATTCCAGGTCCAAAACGATCAACTGCATGTCCATTACTCCCGTATCTCAAGGGATTGCGCCGCGGCGGCGCGCCCGGCCAGCAGGCCGGTGGCAAAGGCGATGTGCAGGTTGAACCCGCCGGTGAGCGCGTCCACGTCGACGGCCTCGCCCGCCACGTACAGGCCCGGCACAAGGCGGCTGTGCATGGTGGAGGGGTCCAGCTCCCTAACGCTCACGCCGCCCCTAGTGACGATGGCCTCCTCCAGCCCCCGCGTGCCGGAAACAGGTATCTCAAGGGCCTTGGTGGTTTCCGTCAGGCGGCGGCGCTCCTCGCGCTCCAGCGCGCCGGCGGGCTTGAGCGGGTCCAGATTGCACAGCCGGGCCACCGTCTCCGCCAGCCGGGCGGGGAACAGGCCGCAAAGCACATGGCCCAGCTGCTTTTTGGGCGCGGCGGCGATGTCGCGCAGGATACGCGCGTCCAGCTGCGCCTCCGTCAGCCCCGGCTTAAGGTCCAGAACGAGCTTCGTTTCATTGGCGGGCAGGCCGGTCAGATAGGCCGACGCGCTCAGCACCAGCGGCCCGCTCACGCCGAAATGCGTGAAGAGCATCTCGCCCAGGTCGCTGTAGAGGCGCTTCTTGCCGCGCGAGAGGGTGAGCCGCACATTTTTGAGCGACAGGCCGGTGAGCGCGCGCGCCCACGGCGCGGGGCTCTCCAGCCCCACCAGCGAGGGCAGCGCCGGGGATATCGTGTGTCCGCAGGCCTGAAGCCATGTCCAGCCGTCCCCCGTGGAGCCGGTGGAGGGGTAGCTCGCGCCGCCCGTGCACACGATGGCCGCGCCGCATGGCACGCTGCCGCCTCCCACGAGCGTCACGCCCGCCACCCGGCCGTCCCTGAGCGAAAGGCCGCTCACGCGCGCGTTCAGCCGCACCTCCACGCCCAGTCGGCGCAGCTGCCGCTCAAACGCGCGGGTCACGTCGCTGGCCTTCTGGCTGGCGGGAAAGACGCGGTTGCCCCGCTCGACCACCACCGGGCAGCCCCAGCGCTCCATGGTTTCCATCAGCGCCGCGGGCGAAAGCGCGTCCAGCGCGCTGTAAAGAAAGCGCGGGTTGCGCACCACGTTTTGCAAAAAGGCGTCCCGGTCGCAGGCGTTGGTCAGGTTGCAGCGGCCCTTGCCGGTGATGTAGACCTTCTTGCCCAGCTTTTCGTTGCGCTCCAGCAGCGTCACGCGCGCGCCCGCCTCCGCCGCAGCTGCCGCCGCCATCATTCCGGCGGCCCCGCCGCCGATCACCGCTACATCATTCATCCTGCCTGTCGATATAGACGCTGTGCGCGTTCCATATCCCCTCCAGCCGTTTGAAATGCGCGCCCAGCTCCTCGCGCCGGTTCAGCCCCACGCTGACGATGAGCGCATTGATCACCGAAAGCGGCGCTGCCAGGCTGTCCACAAAGCTGGCCATGTCGGTGCAGGCGCACAGGCACACGTCCGCCTGCGCATAAAGCGGGGACATCTCGCTGTCGGTGACGCCTACCACCTGCGCGCCGTTTTTCTTGGCAAATCGCATGCACTCCACCGTGCGGGTGGAGTAGCGCGGAAAGCTGATGCCCACCAGCACGTCGCTGCGGTCGATGCGGGCGATCTCCTCGAACACGTCGCCGGTGGTGTTGCTCACCAGCGCCACGCCGTCGAAGATCTGGTGCAGGTAGTGGTACATGAACTGCGCCAGCGGCGCCGCGGACCGAAGCCCCATCACATAGATGCGCCGCGCGCCCAGAAGGCGCCTCACCACATCGTCAAAATCCTTGCGGGAGAGAGCCTCGACGGTTTTTCGAATGTTGTGCGCGTCGTTTTTGAGCACGGTGGTCAGCACGTCGCCCTGCTCGATGCCGGAGGCGATGGCGAAGCGCTGCTCGCTGGTCAGGCGCTGGCTGACCAGGCCGCGCAGGCGCTCGCGCAGCTCCGGGTAGCCCTCGTAGCCCATGGCAGCGGCGAAGCGCACCACGGTGCTCTCGCTCACGCCGCATTCGCGGCCCAGCGCGCCGGCCGTCATAAAGACCGCCTTGTCGTAGTGCTGTGCGATGTATTCGGCAATGCGCCGGTGCCCCTTGCTCAGCGGCCTGGAGCCCTGGTTCAGCCTGCCGATCAGTTCGCGGGTATCCTGCACGGGGATCAAGACCTTCTTTCCTGCCGTCCGCTTCAGCCGATGTCCAGCCCGTCCCACATGTCTCCGGGCAGGCTGACGGGGTTGCCCAGCAAGGTCAGCGTGATATGGCCCTTGCCGAGATAGTACAGATCCGTCCCCTCGGCGGGCGGCTCGGTTTTGGAGCCCTCCAACAGCCAGAAATACGTGCCCGCCCTGGGAGACTGACGGCGCTCGTACCCGTCGATGAAATTGCCGGTATCCAGCGGCGCGTACACCGCAGGAAGCAGCTTTTGGGGGGCGAGGCACGGCGCGTTGATATTGAGCACGGTATGCGGCGGCGTGTCCGCCTGAGCGTATTGCTCAGCCACGCGGATGGCGTAGCGCGCCAGGTGGTCGATCATGGCCTGGTCCGCGCGGTGATGGATGGAAACGGCCATCGCGCGCAGGTGGTTGAGCGCGCCCTCCATGGCCGCACCCACGGTGCCGCTGTAATGCACCGCCATGCCTGCGTTGTAGCCGTCGTTGACGCCGGAGATGACGATATCCACCGGGCGGTCCACCAGCTGCTGCAGGCCCACGCGCACGCAGTCCACCGGCGATCCCGTAATGGCATAGGCCCGGCACCCCGGCTGCTCCACCGGCCATTCCTTCACATAGATGGGCTCGGTCAGCGTAAAGCGGTGGCTGGCCGCGCTCTGCTGATACCGGGGCGCGCACATCGTCACCTCATGCCCGCGCTCCGCCGCCGCCGCCAGCAGCGCCATGATTCCCCTGGAGCCGATCCCGTCGTCATTGACCAGAAAAATATGCATTCGTTCCATCCTTCCCCATGTTCACCGCTTCAGATCGCCGCCCGCCGCATCCACCAGCGTGCGCGCGACATTGATGATGACCGCCACCGCGAGCGCCCACCAGTAGTTTTCAAACACCACGCTGTTTTCCACCAGCCCCGCGGCGGTCCATACCAGCCACGCGTCCACGGCGATGTACAAAAGCCCCAGCGTGCAGAAGTTCAGCACCGAGAGGATCAGCCGCATCACGGGCCGAAGCACCGTGAAAATCACAGCCAGAATCACGCCCACGATCAGCGCGTTGGTCAGGTCCAGCATCTTTACGCCGTCGAGATATTCCGCGCACAGCGGCACCGCCGCCACCGTGACCGCAAACCTGACAAATGCTGCAAACATGACCTTCCTCCCCTCCGGCTCGCCGGCTTTCCGCACACACTTTTTTATTATAACACACTTTCTTCGGTTGTGCATGCCCATGCGCCGCGAGGGGCAACCTATGGCGAACCCGCCGCGCAAAAGCGCATATCCTGATCCATGACGGGGCGCGGTCCCACGCCCGTCCCGCCCGCCCATTTGCCCGGAAAGGAGGGCCATGCGCATGAAAAGCAAGTTTTTCAAGGATACGCAGGGCCTGGAATCCGCCTTTGACAGCTGCGCGCCCGACAAGGTGAGCGTATGCCTCCGGCTGAGCCGGACGGCCTACGACCTGGCGCTGGCCCAGTCGGCCCGCGAGGGGCTGACCAGCGGCGAATACATCGAGCGCCTCATCTGCCAGCGCGCTCCCCGCCGCCCGGAGGCAGAGGTCTTGGCCGGTACAGCGCCGCCGCCGTACATAGGTAGCCAAGCGCCGCGCCCTCGGTGAGCACCACCTGCCCGTTGATGGACAGCACCGCGCGCAGCACCGGCACGCTGATCAGGCCCTCGGTCTCCAGGTACTGATAGGCCAATGCAGCCGCCAGGATGCCCGCGCCCAGGAGCAGCCACCCGGTCAGGCCGTTGGTGCGCGCCCTCACGCCCGCCAGCGGCAGCGTGAGCGCCAGCGCCGCGCCCAGCAGCGCGCCCTTTAAGAGAAAGGCCGGAAAGCTCGCCGCGCCCATCCAGCCGTCCAGCCAGCGGAAAGCCGCGCATACCAGTATGCACAGCATCAGCGGCCCCAATGCCGCCACCAGTCTGCGAAGCAGCATGCTATTCCTCCTTTGCGGCGTCCAGCGCCCACAGGCGTTCCCTGTCGGTCATGGGCGCGGAGGCGAACAGGTCCGGCCGGGCGCGCAGCGTGGCCAGCAGCGCCTGCTGCCTGCGCCACTCCCGGATCTTGGCATGGTCGCCGCCAAGCAGCACCTCCGGCACCTCCACCCCCTCGAACACACGGGGGCGGGTGTACTGCGGATATTCCAGCAGGCCGTCGGAGAAGCTCTCCTCCTCGGTGCTCTCCCCGCTGCCCAAAACACCCGGCACATAGCGCGCCACCGCGTCCACCAGCGCCATGGCGGCTACCTCGCCCCCGGTGAGCACGAAGTCGCCCAGGGAAATCTCCTCATCCACCACCAGGTCGATGGCCCGCTGGTCCACGCCCTCGTAATGTCCGCACAGAAGAATCATGCCCTCCTGCGCGGAAAGCGCCACCACCTTTTTCTGGGTGAGGGGCGCGCCGCGGGGGCTTAAGTAGATGCAGGGGCCGGCATAGCCCTGCGCGCGCAGGTCGCGCACCGCGTCCACGATGGGCTGCGCCATCATGACCATACCCGCGCCGCCGCCGAAGGGATAGTCGTCGGTGTTCTTGTGTTTTTTGTCGCTGTAGGGACGAATATCCACCGGCCGCACGTCCAAAAGTCCCTCCGTCCGCGCCCGTCCCAGAATGCTGGCGGAGAGAAAGCTGTCGAACATCTCCGGAAACAGGCTAAGAACGGCGATCTTCATACAGCCCGACCTCTTCCAGCCGTTTTTCATCCAGCACGATTTTTCCATTCTCCGCATCCAGCTCAAGCAGCACCGTCTTGAGCGCAGGCGCCATCAGCGTGCCTTTGGGCGTATCGAACACGAACACGTCCACCCCGCCGGGGGTGAGCACCTCGCGCAGCGTACCCACGCGGCCTCCCTGGGTGTCGAAGGCCTCCGCCCCCAGAATGTCGGCGATATAGACCTCGTCCTCGCCAAGCTGCCGCGCGTGGGCGCGGTCCACCCACAGCTGGACGCCGCGCAGCGCCTCGGCGGCGTTGCGGTCCGCGACGCCCTCCAGCGTCAGAAACACGTCGTCCTCGCGCACGCGCGCGCCCGTGACCCCGATGGGCTCATAGCGGCCCTCCCGCTCGCGGTACACGGTTTTCAGATCCAGAAAGCGCTCCGGGTCGTCGGTGTAGTGCCTGAGCTTCACCTCGCCGTGAATGCCCTGCGGGCGCACCACCTCGCCCAGAAGCAGATAGTCATGCTTCATATGCCGCTCCTACAAAGATTGGGCGCAGCAGGGCAACCTGCCCCGATGCGCCCAATGCGTTTCAAAAGGTCACTGAATCTCGACAAATACGGGCTTTTGGTCCTTGGCGGTCGCGGCGCGCACCACGGCGCGGATCGCCTTGGCGATGCGCCCCTGCTTGCCGATGACCTTGCCCATGTCCTCGGGCGCGACATGCAGCTCAAGGATCGTGGCCTCGGGTCCGACAGTCTCCTCAACGGTCACGGCGTCCTTGTTCTCCACCAGCGACCGCGCCACGTATGCAACGAGCTCTTTCATGCGATCAGCCCTCGATCACGCCGCTCTTCTTGAGCAGGGCGCGGGCCGTGTCGGTGGGCTGCGCGCCGTTCTTGAGCCACTGCTTGGCGCTCTCCACGTCGATCTTGACGGTGGCGGGCTCGGTCATGGGATCATAATAGCCGATTTCCTCGATGAAGCGGCCGTCGCGAGGGCTGCGCTCGTCAGCCACGACCACGCGGTAGAACGGCTTTTTCTTCATACCCATTCTCTTCAGGCGAATTTTCACAGACATGGTTTGTTTCCTCCCTATAGCGGTTGCATTGGTTTGTATCTGAAATCACACAGGGGTGATGTCAGGTCGGTTCAGAACGGCATGCGCATGCGGCCGCGCTTGCCGCGGGCGTTCATCATCTGCTTCATCATGCCCTTGGCCTGCTCAAACTGGCGGATGAGGGCGTTGACGTCCTGCACGGTGGTGCCGCTGCCCGCCGCGATGCGCTTGCGCCGGCTGGCGTTGAGGATGCCGGGATTGCGGCGCTCGCGGGGCGTCATGCTGCGGATGATGGCCTCGGGCTTTTTCATGGCGTCCTCGTCGATTTCGACGTTGGCCAGCTTGTTGCCCACGCCCGGCAGCATGCTGAGCATGCTCTGCAGGCCGCCCATCTTTTTCATCTGCTGCATCTGGCTGAGGAAGTCCTCCAAAGTGAGCTGGTCGCGCGCGCCCTTTTTGACCAGCTTTTCGGCCTCGTCGCCGTCAAAGGCCTCCTGCGCCTTTTCGATGAGCGTCATCACGTCGCCCATGCCCAAAATGCGGCTGGCCATGCGGTCGGGGTGGAAGGGCTCGATATCGGAGAGCTTCTCGCCCGTGCCGGAGAACTTGATGGGCTTGCCCACCACGGCCTTGATGGACAGCGCCGCGCCGCCGCGGGTGTCGCCGTCGAGCTTGGTGAGGATCACGCCGTCGATGTCCAGCTCCGTATCGAAGGTCTTGGCCACATTGACCGCGTCCTGGCCGGTCATGGCGTCCACCACGAAGAGGATCTCCTGCGGCTTGACCGCCGCCTTGACGCGCCTGAGCTCCTCCATGAGCTCGGTGTCGATGTGCAGGCGGCCCGCGGTGTCGATGATGAGCACGTCGCGGCCGTAGCTGCGCGCGTGCTCGACAGCCTCCAGCGCCGTCTTGACCGGGTCCTGCGTGCCGTGCTCATAGACCGGCACGTTGACCTGTCCGCCCACCACCTGCAGCTGCTTGATGGCGGCGGGGCGGTAGATGTCGCACGCGGCCAGGAGGGGCTTTTTGCCCGTCTTTTGCAGGTAGTTGGCCAGCTTGGCGGCCATGGTGGTCTTGCCCGCGCCCTGCAGGCCGCAGAGCATATAGATGGTGGGCACGCTGGGCGACCAGGTCAGCCGCGCGTTTTCCGTGCCCATCAGGGCGGTCATTTCCTCGTTGACGATCTTGATGACCTGCTGGGCCGGCGAAAGGCTGTCCAGCACCTGCTGGCCCACGCAGCGCTCCGTGACGCGCTTACAGAAGTCCTTGACGACCAGGTAGTTGACGTCGGCCTCCAGAAGCGCCATGCGCACCTCGCGCATGCCCTCGCGGACGGCCTGCTCGGTCAGCTTGCCGCGTCCCGTCAGCTTGGAGAGCGCCGAGGACAGCTTCTGACTGAGTCCCTCAAAGGCCATGGCTTCTCTCCTCCCCTTCCTGCCGGTCGATGACCTGCCGCACCAGCGTGGCGGCCTCGTCCAGCCTTTGTCTGGTTTCCGTGGGCAAATCGCCGCCCCGTGCCGCCTCCAGGAGCGAAAGCGCCCTGGTGAGCTGGCGCACGGTGGCCGCCATGCGGCCGGCGCCGCCCAGCGCCGCCTCGTAGCGGCGCAGCTTTTGCACCGAGCGGGTGATCAGCTCGTGCACGTTCTGCCGGCTGACCCCGAACTGCTCGGCGATCTCGCCCAGCGAGAAGTCCTCTTCATAGTACAGGCGGAGCATCTCCTGCTGCCGCTGCGTCAGCAGCCCGCCGTAAAAGGCGCAAAGGGTGCCGATTTCAACGCTCTTTTCCAGCCGCTCCGGCCGGGTGCTTTCCTGCGTGTTCACGGCCCGCTCCTTCCGCCGTCAATCCTTTTGGCTTGACAGCTGAACCAGCATACCGCATTTCGGGCCGTCTGTCAAGGGGTTTTGATTGAAAGGCAAAAATATACGAAGCGGGAACGCCGTTCCCGCCTCGCAGATCGCCGTTTGTTCCGTCACTCGTCCGCGAACATCTCCCGCACCTTGCGCGCCATGGCCTCGCCCAGCGCGGCGTGGCCGGACGCCTCCATGTGAATGCCGTCCACCGCGGAAGGGTCGGCGTAGGCCGCGGCGTTGAGAAAGTCCACGCCCAACTCCGCCGCCACGGCGGCATAGGCCGCGGCGAACCCGCGCGACTTCTGTGGATAGCTGCGCCAGCGCTCGATCACGTCGCGGTTGTCCAGGTCGGCGTGCGCCAAAATGGGCGCAACCAGCAAAACGCGCGGCTTTCCGGGGAAGATGTGGGTGCTCTCCTCCATGCGGTTGTACAGGCGGATCTTTTTGACCAGCGCCTCCGCGCCCTCCGCCGCGCCCCAGGCGTCGGTGAAACGCAGGTCGTTGGTGCCCAGCATCAGGATGACCAGGTCCAGCGGCTTGTGCGTCTCCAGGCAGGTCAGCAGATAGGCGCTGCCGTTCCGTCCGGGGCTCATGGGGTTGTCAAAGACGGTGGTGCGGCCGTTCATGCCCTCCTCCAGCACCTCCCAGCCTTCGCCCAGCAGCCGCCGGAGCACCCCCGTCCAGCGCACGTCCGGCGCGTGACGTTCCCCGGTGCCGGGCGTATAGCCCCAGGTGTTGGAATCCCCGTAGCACAGAATGTGACGCATCTTCGTTTCCTCCTTATCGTGGGACCTTGGGCGTAAAGCCCAGCGTGCCCTCGTGATAGTGCAGCGTGCCTGTGGAGCCGCGCAGGTCCCCGTCCGGTGCCTTGAGCAGCGCGGTTACGATGTTGGCGTTGAGCTCCGGTCCGCCCGCGCCCGATACGGCGTTTTTCCACAGGACGAAGCGGCAGCCCTCGCGCCAGCGCGAGCAGCCGAAGGCCTTCGTATTCTCCACCACCTGCCCCTTGCCGCATACCGGGCAGGGAATCCCCAGCGATTTCGCGGACGCGCGCCTTCGCCCCTTGGCCCGGCGCTCCTCCCTCTCAAAGGCCACCTCCGGCGCGGACTTTGCCGCATAGTCCGTCAGAAATGCCGCCAGGCGGCGGATGCCCGCCATGAAGCGGTCGCAGTCGCCCCCGCCCTGCGCGATATTCTCCAGCGCCTGCTCCCAGCGCCCCGTCGTCTCGGGCGATGCGATCTCCGGCGGCACGGCCTCGATCAGCCGCACGCCCTTCTCCGTGGCCAGAATCTGCCGGCCCTTGCGGCGCGCGTAGCCCACATCGATCAGCCGCTCGATGATAGCGGCGCGCGTGGCGGGGGTGCCCAGAGAGCAGCCCTTCATCTGTTCGCGCAGGGCCTCGTCCTCAATGGCGCGCCCCGCGTGCTCCATCTGAGCCAGGAGTGAGGCGTCGGTGTGCTCCCTGGGCGGCTTGGTCTTGTCGCTTTTCACGCGCGCGCCCCTGACCGTGCGCATATCGCCCTCATGCAGCTGCGGCAGGGGCGCATCCTCCTGCTGATCCCGCTTGAAGTCCCGGTACACGGCGCGGAAGCCCTCCTCCAGCACCGTCGCGCCGGTGGAGACGAACCGCTCGCCCTCGCTTTCCGTCACCACGCGCACGGCCTGATAGCGATACGGCGGATAAAACGCCGCGATCAGCCTGCGGGCGATCAGGTCGAACAGCCTGGCCTCATCCGGGGAAAGCACCTGCGGGTCAGCCCGTCGGCCCGTGGGGATGATGGCGTGATGATCGGTCAGCTTCGTATCGTCAAAAACGCGTTTGAGGCGGGGAATCGGCCCCGCCAGCAGGGGCGCGCAGAGCGCCGCATAGGCTTCCGGCAGGTTTTTGAGCGCCTTTTCCACCGAGCCCCCCATGTCGTGGGACAGGTATCGGCTGTCGGTGCGCGGATAGGTGATGAGCTTGCGCTTTTCATAGAGGCTTTGCGCGGTCTTGAGCGTGCGCTCCGCCGAAAAGCCCAGCTGACCGCTGGCCTCGCGCTGCAAGGTGGTCAGGTCGTAGAGCTGAGGCGCGAGCTCGCGCTTTTCCTCGGCCTTCACACTCTCCACCCGCGCGGGTTTGCCCCGGACCTTGTCCGCAATCGCGCGGGCCTGTTGCTCATCGGGGATACGTTTGCCATCCTCGCGCGAGGGGTCGTACCACACGCCCTGATAATCCCCGAAATCCGCCTGCACCATCCAGTACGGCCGGGGCACAAAGCGGTCGATCTCCCGCCGGCGGCTGACCAGCATGGCCAGCGTAGGCGTCTGCACCCGGCCCACGGACAGCAGCGCCCCATAGCGCAGCGTAAAGGCGCGGCTGGCGTTCATGCCCACAAGCCAGTCGGCCTCGGAGCGGCAGCGCGCGCTCCGGTACAGCGCGTCGTAGCGGCTTCCCGGCCTCAGCGCGGCAAAGCCCGCCCGGATGGCCTCGTCCGTCATGGAGGAAATCCACAGGCGTTCCACGGGCTTTTGGCAGCCCGCCATTTCATAGATGTAGCGGAAGATCAGCTCGCCCTCGCGTCCGGAGTCCGTCGCGCAGATAATGGAGCGAATCTCGCGGCTGTTCATGAGCTTTTTGACCACGGCAAACTGTGCGCGCGTCCTGGGCAGCACCTTGAGCTGCATCCGCTCGGGCAAAATGGGCAGGTCCTCCGCGCGCCAGCGCTTGTAGCGTTCGTCCAGCTCCTCCGGCTCCCTGAGTGCCACCAGATGCCCGATCGCCCATGTGACCACGTAGCCCCCGCCCGTGAGGCAGCCTTCCCCGCGCGCGGACGCGCCCAGCACCCGCGCGATGTCCCGCGCCATGGAGGGCTTTTCCGCCACCACAAGGATCTCGTCCACCGGCCGCGCCTCCTCAGGGACGCACGCTGGGCGGCGCCTCCAGCAGGCGGCAGACTCCGTTTTCCACCGTCATGGCGCGCACGCCCCCATGCGGCAGGAGGTTTTGCCAGAAATCCGCCATCTGCGTGCCCAGCAGCTCGCGGAAGATGGCGCACAAAAGCGCGCCATGGGCCGACACCAGCACCGTATCATACTGGCCTTCCAGGGGCAGGAGGCGGCGGCTCAAAAATACGCGTGCGCGCAGGCACAGCGCCTCAAAGCTCTCCCCGCCCTCCGGCGGGCGGTAGTCCTGCGGGGCGGGTCCGTAGTTGTACATGGGGTCCTGCGGGTCGACATACGCGGCGGTCTGGTCGCGCCCCTCCGCCACGCCGTACCCCTGCTCAATGAGCAGCGGTTCGTCCATCATGGGCGTGCCCTCGCCCCCCAGCGCCAGCCGCGCCGTTTCCCGCGCGCGGTCCAGCGGGCTGGTCAGGCACAGGCCGATGGCCGGCAGCCTGCCCGCCGCCTCGCGCGCCTGCCGGCGTCCCTCGTCGTTGAGCGGCACGTTCACCTGTCCCTGCATGCGCTTTTCGGCGTTCCAGGCCGTTTGCCCATGGCGCAGAAAATAAACCGTCATTCCCATATCGCACTCACTCTCTCCCGTATCGGTTGTTGCGTCAGATCCGGGTAAGAAGGTTCGCGGCGGGGCTGCTTTTTTCCTGCGAGGGGAACAAAAAACGCCTTACGCGCCAAACCACGCCCGAACCCTGGCGCCGCTTTCGCGGCCGTTGGCGATCTCCAGCCCGCCGCCGCAGGCCTCGCACAGCACCCGGCAGATGTTCAGGCCCAGCCCCAGATGCCCCTGCGCGTCGGAGCCGTCGCCCCGGTAGAAGGGCTCGGCGCCGCGCCTGAGCCCCTCCGGCGTAAAGCCGGGCCCGTCGTCCCTGACCGTCAGGACCAGCCTGCTCCCGTCCCATTCGACCGAGGCTTCCACGCGCGCAGCGGCAAAGCGGGCGGCATTGGACACCAGGTTCTCAAACACCTGCATCACCCGCTCCGCGTCCAGCGCCGCCCCGCCCTCTCCGGGTGCGTCCAGCACGGTCTGCCTGCCCGCGAGCAAAATATCCATCTCGCTTTCCATCTGGGCGCGCAGGTCGGAAAAGCGCACCCAGGCGCGCCGGACCGGCTGGTCCTCCAGCCGCTGCAGGCTGCTCATGGCCTGCACGTAGTCCTCCAGGCGGCGCACCTGCGCCTCCATCACGCGCACCTCCTGCGCCATGTCCGCAGGGTCCGCGCCCTCCGCAAGGTCGCGCCCGAGCATGCCCGCATAGCCGCGCAGCACCGTCAGCGGCGTGCGCAGGTCGTGCGCAAAGGCCGCGTTGAGACGCTTTCGTTCCTCCATCTGCCGCCACATCACGCGGTTGTTTTCCCAAAGGGCCCGGCGCATTTCCTCAAAGGACGCGCACAGCGCCCCCATCTCGTCCTGCCGGTCCCAGTGGATGGCAAAGTCCAGGTCCTTTTCCGCGATCTTGCGCGAAGCCATGTCCAGCAGCGCGATGGGGCCCTTGAGCTTGCGGCGGTAGAAAAGCGCCGCGCACAGCGCCGCCCCGCCTCCATAGCAGATGGGGAAGCACAGGATGGACGCCGCCGTGAGCAGCACGCTTACGGTGCGCTGCTGCTCGTCCATCAGCGGCACCACGGCGATGAGATTTGGCTCCTCCTCGTCCCCGGCCACTTCGCCCATGTAGCCCAGGGTCACGCGCGCGGTCACGCCGTCGCCCTCGGCCAGCGCCACTTCCGCGCCCCCCGCGTTGAAGATGCGGTAGTGCACGCCATCCTCGTCGGACCACATCTCATAGCTGCCGCCCGCAGGGATTTCGTATTCCTGATACCCCTCCCAGTACTCCCCGGCATAGCTGTGCATGCGCAGGTTTTCCAGGCCGGTGATGCACAGCGCACACACCAGCGTCGCAAGCCCGAACGCCACCAGCGTATACGCCCAGAAGGCCGGCCGCAGCGACCAGTCCCGGAATTTTTTCCGTCCCTGTCTCACTCGACCCATTTGTAGCCGCACCCCCACACGGTCTGGATATAGGGTCTGGCCCCGGCGGCGGCCAGACCCGCCCGGATGCGGCGCACGCGTTCGGCCACCAGCGAAGCGTCGCCCGTGCCATCCAGCCCCCACACGCGCTCGTAGATGCGCTCCTTGTCAAACACCTGGCCGGGGTTCTGGCTGAGGAGCTCGATGATGTCAAATTCCTTTCTGGCAAAGGCGAGCGGCTTTCCCTCAAAGGTGACGGTGCGGTCCGTGTAGTTGATGGCCAGCCCGCCGTCCATGCGCACCACGGCGGCGCGGGCGCGCCGGGTTTCCCGCCGCAGGTGCGCAGCCACGCGCGCCCCCAGCTCATCGATGGAAAAGGGCTTGAGCACATAATCATCCCCGCCCGAGGCAAAACCCGCGAGCTTGTCGGCATCCTCCACGCGCGCGGTCAGAAACAGCACGGGGCAGTCCAGGTGCTCCCTGAGCGCGCGGCACACCGCAAAGCCGTCCATGTCCGGCAGGTTCACATCCAAAAGTACCATGTCCGGCGCGCCGGACAGCTTTTTGAGCGCCTCCGCGCCGGTGAGCGCCGTGACCGTCTCATAGCCCTCGCGCGTGAAATAACGCTTGAGCATGGCGGTGATTTCCGGCTCGTCATCCACGATCATCAGACGGGGCATGCTTCTTTCCTCCCTTTTCCCGGCCGCTCATGCGGCGGTATACCACAAGGCCCGCCCCGCAAAGCAGGAGCGTCGCGCCAAACACCAGCGCGGCAAAGCCGTAGCTGCCCGCGCCCAGCGCGTCGCCCCCGATGGTGGAGGTGATGACCGAAGGAATGCGCCCCACCACGGACAGGACCAGCCACCGGCCCAGCCGCATATGCGTCAGCCCCGCGCAGTAGGTGAGCAGGTCCTTGGGCGTGCCGGGGAACAAAAACACAACGAACAGCCATCCCTCCATCCTGCGTCCGTTTCGCAGAAGCGGCAGGGCGTCGATTTTCTCCGGTGGAAAAAACGCCTCTACCGCCCGGCGGCCAAAGCGGCGGACCCCCAGAAAGACCGCCGTCCCACCCAGCAGCGCGCCCAGCAGGCACAGCGCCGTGCCTTCCGCCGCGCCAAAGGCATATCCTGCAGCGATCTCCAGCGGCTCGCCGGGAATCATGGCCGCGATAATCTGCAAGGACATCATGCCCACAAAGGCCGCCCTGCCCCACAATCCCCGCTCGTCCACCCAGTCACGGAAGCGATCCGGGTCCGACAGGAGGGCGAGCATCGGTTTGCCTGCCATGAGGCAGATTGCCGCCATCGCCAGCACAAAGGCGGTCAGTCCCGCGGCTGCGATCAGCCGCCTGCGGCGGTTTCCTCCCGCAGGCGACGAATCGTTCTGTTTCCAACGCATCTGCATCCCCCGCTTATGAAAAAAATCACGGGCGGCTCTTTCCCACAGCCCGTGAAGCCAGCATACCGGAGGATATTCTATTTTTTCTCTACTTTGGGAGGAGCGTTCCGCTCCAGAGTCCGGCGAAAGCGCAAGCCCCGGCCGCACAGACGGCCGGGGCGGAATACCTTACCAGATGGACACGCGGTCCTCGGGCGCGCGGTACATGCCGTCGCCCTCCTCGATACCAAAGGTGGTGAAGAAATCATCGAGGTTCTGCAGCTGGATATTGGCGCGCAGCTTGGAGGGCGCGTGCACGTCCATGGTCAGGTTCAGATTCATATAGGCTTCGGTGGCCTTGTTGCGCCACGCCCTGGCCCAGCTGGTGAAGAAGGCCTCCAGGTCTGGCTCGTCCTCGGTCTGCTTGAGCGCCTCCAGCGCGCAGGACAGGCCGCCCGCATCGGCTACATTTTCCGTCACGGTCAGGGTGCCGTTGACCGTTCCGCCCGCAAAGGGCAGGCCGTCAAATTCTTCGATCATCGCCTGGGACAGCTCTTCAAACTTCGCCAGGTCCTCCTTGGTCCACCAGTTGGCCAGCGAACCGTTTTCGTCAAACTTGGAGCCGTTGGGATCGAAAGCGTGGGAAATTTCATGCGCGATGACCGCGCCAATGGCTCCGTAGTTGGCGGAAGCGGACTGCTCCAGGCTGTAGAACGGCTCCTGAAGGATGGCGGCGGGGAAGTTGATGCTGTTGTTGGTGAGCGTGTACATGGCATTGACCGTATTCGCGCTCAGGGGCCATTCGCTGCGGTCCACAGGCTGTCCGCAGAGGCCGAGGACATACTCCGCCGACGCACGGGTATACGCCATCATGTTATCTACCAGCGTGCCGCCCTCGGAGGCGGGCACCGTCTTGAGCAGCGCGTACATGGGCCTTGCCTCATCCGGGTATCCCACATGGACGCTCATGTGGTCCAGCTTGCGGATGGCCATCTCGCGGGTCTCGTCGCTAAGCCACTCGTTCTCGGTCAGGCGCTGCCTGTAGACATCCACTATCTGCTCCACCATGGCCTGCACGTCCTGGCGCGCTTCCTCGCCGAAATAGGTCTTGCCGTAATAGATGCCCACAACCTCGCTAAACACGCCCATCGCCACGTTATAGGCGGCCTCCTCCGCGCCGGTCGGCTCAGCGGCGCCGCTGAGCGCGAGGCTGAAGGCGGCGGCCTGCACGCGGAAGTCATCGCTGAGGTAGGGGGCGACGGCGTTGACCATCGCCACCAGCATCCAGCTCTTCATCTGGGGGAAGGTCTCGTCGCTGACCAGTTCATCCAGGGCCTCAAAATAGGCGGGGTCGGTCACGATGACGGTTTCGGGAGCCTCTTTCATCAGGTCTCCCAGCAGGGCGGTCAGGTCAAAATTCTCCACCTGCTCGTCCAGCTGCGCAAGAGGCTGCGGGTTATAGCTGACGGTGGCGTCGCTTCTCTCCTCGGCGGTACGGCTGTAGGCCGCTAGACTTTCGTCAAAGGCCAGCGCCTGGGATACGATCTCCGCGGCCTCCTCCTCGGTCTTGCCCGCCATCACCAGCAGGTTCTTGGACATCTGGCCGTAAACGCCCTGCAGCGTGGTACGGGTGGCATCATCGAGATAATAGTCCTTAACCGACAGGAAGAGCGCGCAGGGCCCCATATACAGCGCGTTGACGGAGGCATCGGCCATATCCGCCATCACTGTCACGCCAAAGGGCATAGGCATGCCCGCCATCATCAGGTCTGCCAGGTTTTCCCGCAGCGCGTCCATACCGTCCAGCGCTTCGATCCTCTCAAGGTACGGCTTGAGCGGCTCCGCGCCCAAGGCATTGCGGGTTTCATAGTCCGCCGCCAGCCGGTAGAGCTCGATGAAGTCTGTCAGTTCTTCCGGCACAGCCTTCTCGCCGTCGAGCATAGCCTGGAAGTCCGCCTTGAGCACCTCCTGGACCTGGTCCCCCAGTTCGGAAAAGACGCTCACTTCCGGAGCGTCCGAGGGAATTTCCGTCTGCTCCAGCCATTCGGCGTTCACCACCGCATAAAAGTCATCCTTCAAGCTGGGCGTCTCCTCCGCCAGGCAGACGGAAACGGCCATCATCAGCGCCATGACAAGGCACAGCACATTTCTTGCGCGCATGATCATCCTGCTATCCACTTCCTTCGCTTCCATCATTCCACGCCCAATTGGGCCGATTCACGGGGTATTATAGCACTCCGCCCCATATGCGTCAAGGGGTTTGCGTCCAGCCCCTCCCCTGGCAAACATGAAAAAAAGCGCCGCATATTTCTGCGGCGCCTGGCGCGCCTGGCGGGATTCGAACCCACGGCCTGCCGCTTAGGAGAAGCAAATGGCGTTCGCATTTGCTTGCCTTCGTCTGCCTTGGAGTGCCTTATTTTAATGGATTTCTA